>NZ_NOYS01000041.1:0-482971 GCF_002258475.1 Rhodococcus sp. 06-1460-1B | reverse complement strand
AATCGTCCCCGCCCCCGGCTTGCTCTGTACCTCCAATTGGGATCAATGTGGCTTTCAGTCACTCAGATTGCAAGAAAGGCGCATTGATCCGAAGGGGGTGGGGTGGTCCATTGACGCGAACGGGGTGGGAGCGGTCGTAGACTCGACAGCGATGAATGCCTCGAGTGTGACCCTGGACGACATCGTTGCCGCGCATCGACTGCTGCGTGATCGCAATCCGCTGGTGCAGTGTCTGACCAATACGGTGTCGGTGCAATTCGTCGCCAACGCCCTGCTCGCGGCAGGTGCGGCTCCGGCGATGGTCGACAATCCGGAGGAAGCGGCCGGCTTCGCCGAGATCGCCGACGCGGTGCTGGTCAATCTCGGAACTCCGACGGCCGCGCAGGTGGAAAGTTCTCGTTTGGCATCGGCTGCCGCGCGAACAGCGGGGAAGCCGTGGGTACTCGATCCGGTGGGAGCGGGCGGGCTGCCGTGGCGAACCCAGGTCGCGGTGGAACTACTTGCCAATCGGCCCAACGTGATTCGCGCAAATGCGTCCGAGGTGATGGGGCTCGCGGGCGCCGAGGGTGGTTCGAGAGGCGTGGATTCGTCTGCGCACGTGGCGGATTCCGTCGACGCGGCGCGTTCTCTCCTCGACCGCGCCGAGGTCGTAGCGGCCTCGGGGGAGGTCGACCACATCTTCGCGCAAGGCTCGACGGTGAAGATCGGCGGCGGAAGCGCACTGCTGCAACGAGTTACGGCCACCGGATGCGCATTGGGTGCGCTGACGGCGGCGTACTGTTCCGTTTCTCCGTCTGCGTTGATCGGTGCCGCCGCCGCGCACGCGCACGTGGCGGTCGCGTCGGAGATTGCGGCTCGCTCGACGTCGCGTCCGGGTACCTTCGCTGCTGCATTCTTGGACGGACTCGACGCGGTGGACGAGTCGGCACTGCGGGAATTGGTTCGGCTCGACTGACGAGTGCAACTGGCGCTCCACTCTGTGGCGGCTTCCGCTGAAATACCGCGGAGCGAGCGAACAGTGGAGCAGAAGTTGCCTGCGCCGGCAGGGTTCAGGCCCCTTGATCGAAATGTGATGTAACGGAACGCGTTTGCGAGTGGACATACCTGACGTCGGGCAAATCGAACCAGGTGGTCTTCATGAAACGACTTCTGCTCCTCGCAGTCGGTGCAACAGCTCTCGTCGCGTGCGGCGGATCGGAGCAAGGAACGCCGTCGGCAGCACCGTCCTCGGCCCTTCCGACGACCACAGCGACGAGCTTGGCACCGCTGACACCCGCCCCGGCCACCGTGACCGAGGGAGCGCAGCCGCAGCGAACGCCACCCGAGGAGGCCAGCGACCTGGTCCCGATGGGTCCGCCGGTGACCGGGGCACAATGTCTGAATCTGACGTCGGCTCCGGTGACAGCGGCCGTGGACTCGTTGCCTCCGGTGTTCGCCGATTCACCGTGGGTTGCTACGCGGATCGACGATCCGTGTGCGTCGTTCACCTGGGTCGAAGCCCTGCCGTCCGGGGCAACGGTGAGCTCGCCGACACATCTGCTCTTCTTCCACGACGCCGAGTACCTCGGCACCGCGACGCTGGAGCCGTACGGGTTCACGTCGGTGGCGGCGCAATCCTCCGACACGATCACAGTGAACTACCGCTGGCCACTCGCCGATGACGCCAATGCGAACCCGACCGGCGGACCGGCGACGATCGACTACCAGTGGGACGGAACGCAAGTGACCATGATCGGCACCCTCCCGCCCGAGGTCACCGGCTAGATCGAGACGGACGATTCCTCGGGGAGTTCGCGGATTTCGGCGTCGGACATCTCCTTGAAGCGTCCGTAGTAGATGCCCCTCGCCTGTTCCGCGACGACGGCCTGGTGAATGGGGAACGCCATCCTCGGTGCCACCGCACGGAGGAATTCGACCGTCTCGGACAGCTTCGACCACGGCGCTGCCGCGGGCAATGCCAGTACCTCGACCTGTTGCTCGGGAACGAACAACGAGTCACCCGGATGGAACAGTTGCCCCGGGTTCTCCGGAGTACCGAGCAGATAACCGGTGTTGTCGATCTCCGGCAGTTCCGGATGGATGACGGCGTGCGTGCCGCCGACTCCGGTGACGGTGATGCCGCCCACGGAGAAGTCCTTGCCCGCCGGGGCCGCGATCCATTTTCCTCCGAGCTGGCCTGCCGTCATGGGATCGGCGTGCAGCTCGGCGCGGGGATTGGCGTCGAGAAGCGCGGGAAGTCGCTGCAGATCAACATGATCCGGGTGCTGGTGGGTGACCAGGATGGCGTCGAGTCCGGTGATGCCCTCGAATCCGTGAGAGAACGTGCCGGGATCGAACAGCACCGTGGTGCCGTTGAGTTCGACCAGAACGCAGGAATGTCCGAAGTGTGTCAGCCGCATGCACCCCACAGTAAGCGCGGTTTCACTCCGCTGGCCAGGGCTGCGTAGACTCCCACCTGCCGGTAACTGTCTTGCTGTACGTATTTCAAGGAGCGCTTTCGTGGCCCGAGTCGTAGTCGATGTCATGCCCAAGGCCGAGATTCTCGATCCGCAGGGTCAGGCCATCGCAGGTGCGCTGGGCCGGCTGGGAATCTCCGGTGTGTCCGATGTGCGTCAGGGCAAGCGCTTCGAGCTGGAGATCGACGATTCCGTCGACGACGCCGAACTCGAGAAGATTGCCGAATCGCTGCTCGCCAACACGGTGATCGAGGACTGGAAAGTGACCCGCATCTCATGAGCGCCCGCGTAGGAGTCATCACGTTCCCCGGAACTCTCGACGACGTCGACGCATCCCGCGCCGTGACTCTCGCCGGCGGCGAAGCCGTCAGCCTGTGGCACGCCGACGCCGATCTGAAGAACGTCGACGCCATCGTCGTCCCCGGCGGATTCTCGTACGGCGACTATCTGCGGGCCGGTGCGATCGCCCGCTTCGCTCCCGTGATGGAGTCCGTCGTAAAGGCGGCAGAGGGCGGGATGCCGATCCTGGGTATCTGCAACGGTTTTCAGGTGTTGTGCGAGGTCGGACTGCTTCCCGGAGCGTTGACGCGCAACGAGGGCCTGCATTTCGTGTGCCGCGACCAGTGGTTGAAGGTCGAGAATGCCGGCACGGCATGGTCGTCGCGATACGAGCAGGATGCCGAGATCCTGATTCCGGTCAAGAACGCCGAGGGCCGATTCCAGGCATCGCAGAGCGTGCTCGACGAGCTCGAAGGTGAAGGCCGCGTCGTGTTCCGCTACAGCGGGAGCAACCCCAACGGGTCGCAGCGCGGTATCGCCGGAATCTCGTCGGCAAACGGTCGGATCGTCGGCCTGATGCCCCACCCCGAGCACGCCACCGAGCCGTTGACCGGCCCGAGCGACGACGGGCTCGGCATCTTCTACT
The DNA here is from genome assembly GCF_002258475.1 of Rhodococcus sp. 06-1460-1B. Classification (NCBI taxonomy): domain Bacteria; kingdom Bacillati; phylum Actinomycetota; class Actinomycetes; order Mycobacteriales; family Nocardiaceae; genus Rhodococcus; species Rhodococcus sp. 06-1460-1B. Next base: position 479,590 of record NZ_NOYS01000041.1, on the reverse strand, counting down.
CGGCACTGGACGCGATCGTCAACGCCTGATTTTCGTGTCGGTGGGTGGGTCTAATCTTCCGCCATGACACTGACCCTGGGCATGATCACGTTCGATTCCACCGACCCGGGCCCGCTCGCTCGCTGGTGGGCCTCACAGGTCGACGGATCGATCGTCGAGGAGAACGACGGCTGGTTCTACGTCGTCGCACTCGCTTCGGCCCCGTATCGACTGGCCTTCCAGAAGGTCGACGACCCGTCGCCGGGTAAGAATCGCCTCCACCTCGACATGACCGCCGAGAACCTCGACGACGAGGTCTCTCGGCTGGTCGAGTCGGGTGCGACCGAGGTCCAGCAGCACACCATGGGTGACTTTCGCTGGGTGACGCTGAGCGATCCCGACGGCAACGTGTTCTGCGTATCCGGGGCGCACTGAGCTGCAGATGCCCGCCCAATCGTGGGTAACGCTCGTCGTTGGCGTTCTGGCCGTCGTCGGGGTCGCTCTCATCGCCAGCATCGACGCAAGGTGCTGCTGGCCGTTGCGGGCCGGTCTGCACGTCGCGCACTGGCGCAACCGCGCGAAGCCGAGGACACTGACGGCGAGAGCGAGCAGGAGGACCTGCGATGACCACCACCGACGAACGCAACCTCAAAGCACCACGGCCAACGGTCGCCGCTGCCGCTGCCCGCGCATACATCACCATGGCCGAACGCGATCATCAACCCGTACCCGACTGGATTCGCGACGCTGCAGCGGGACGACCGACCACTCCGCCGCCTGAATAGCGGGTCTGTCGGAATGTGTTTGCAGTCAGGCCGCGCGTGCGCGTAGTTCGGTCAAAGCTGAGGTGAAGATACCCGTAGGCCCGTGCGTCACGTCGCAATACTCGCCGTCTCGCCAGAAGAACACCGAGCGCGACAGTGGGCTCGGTGTATCGCGAGAGAACACGTCGGCCAGCTCGGCGAGTGCGGTGGCTGCCGCGACTGCGTCGTCGGCGTCGCGGGGCCGGTGAAAGGCGAATTCGTACGCGTTGGGGACGGCGAAGAGTACGCCGTACAGGCATTCGCCCAGATGCGACGAAATCAACGTGGTCATATCGGCAATCTTCGACGCAAGATAGATCGAATCGCCGTCGAGCACCTCGATGCAGACCCCCTCGGTTTCGAGCAACTGCGCTCCCTCGAACTCGATCGCCGCAGTGTTCTTGCGACCCGCAGCCCACGCAGCGTCGATGTCGCGGCCCTCGAAGTGACTGTCGGACAACGTCAGAGCTCGATTGGGAGACGACAGATTCAACACCCGCCTCGGCGCATCGGGTGTCGCGAGCAGGGGAACCGAGTAACGGTACGAACCCACGGATTCCAATACGCACGGCGCGACGACGCGTTCACGGAGTTTCGAGTAGAACTCGTCGTCGGACAGGCCTGCGATGAACGCCGGAGCGGACTCGCGCATCGCCTCGATCATGACCTGGACATGGCCGCCGATGACGCCGTCCCACGCCGACCGGGGCGCACCCGAGCAGCGGGCGAACACGTTGTCGAGCGGGAAGCGTGCACCCGACTCCGCACCGAGCGTGGTCGCATCCTCACGGTGCACCACCATTCCGCGGGTACGAAATGCTTCGATCGTTTTCATTCGTACGATGGCGAGTGTGGTTGCGTGAGCGACGTGTTGGTTCGGTGTCGGCTCGATCTTCATGTTTCTCCCCCGGTCGGTGTGTGCTCTCGGGGTGTTCGACGCGGCGGCTGACACAATGGTTCCCATGTCGTCCTCTGCCTCTGCTGCCGGTCTCTGCAACTTCGTCGACGTCTCGCCGTCCCCGTTCCATGTGTGTCGGACGGTGTCGGTGCAGCTCGAAGACGCCGGATTCGTGCGTCTGGACGAGACCGATGCCTGGCCGACCGAACCAGGCCGCTACTACTTGATCCGCGGCGGTTCTCTCGTCGCGTGGAGCACCGAGCACATCAATGCGGGTCGTTCCGCAGGCTCCACTCCTGATGGCCCCTTCCGCATCGTCGGCGGGCACACCGACAGCCCCAATCTCCGCGTGAAGCAGCATCCCGATCTCGAATCGGCGGGTTGGCAGATGGTCGGCCTGGAGCCGTACGGCGGTGCCTGGCTGAACTCCTGGCTCGATCGCGACCTGGGTATCTCCGGCCGGCTCAGCGTGCGCGACGGCAACACCGCTCGCGAGGTGCTCGTCAAGGTGGACGAGCCGATCCTCCGCGTTCCGCAGCTGGCGATCCACCTGTCCGAGGACCGCAAAGGCGTCACGCTCGATCCGCAGCGGCACGTCAATGCCATTTGGGGCGTGGGTAACTCGCCACGATCGTTCATCTCCTACGTCGCCGACCGCGAAGGCGTCGATCCCGGTTCGGTGCTGGGCTGGGAACTGATGACACACGACCTGGCGCCCAGCGCGGTGGTGGGCGTCGAATCCGAGTTGGTCAGTGCGCCGCGTCTGGACAACCAGGGCACGTGTTACGCCGGAACGCAGGCTTTGCTTGCGGCAGTGGAGAATCCGACCGACGTCACTCCAGTGCTGGCACTGTTCGACCACGAGGAAGTCGGCAGTATGTCCGACCGCGGCGCGTTCTCGGACCTGCTCAACACCGTGCTCGAACGCATCGTGCTCGGGCGCGGCGGCGGCCGCGAGGAATTCCTGCGCACGATGGCCGGATCCATCTGTGCCTCGGGCGATATGGCGCACGCGACGCATCCGAACTACCCGGATCGTCACGAGCCTGCACATCGCATCGAACTCGGCGGCGGACCGGTACTCAAGGTCAACCAAAACCTGCGCTACGCAACCGATTCCGCCGGTGCCGGTGCCTTCGCGCTGGCCTGCGAGCAAGCCGACGTACCGTTGCAGCGCTACGTCCATCGCGCAGATCTACCGTGCGGATCGACCATCGGACCGATCACCGCGTCGCGCACCGGGTTGTCGACGGTCGACGTCGGCGCAGCGCAACTCGCCATGCACTCGTCCCGAGAGTTGATGGGGGCCGGCGACGTGAAGGCATACGCCGACGCGTTGGCGGCTTTCCTCGCTCCTGCCTGAGCCAGATCGGCGGCGCAAACGCGCGCGCAATTGTCCGGTGCGCGCGGATTCGTGCTCGATTCTGGGGCTGTTTCGCTCGCGTTCGGCAAACGCGCGCGCGTTTGCGAAATCCGGGGGTGAACCAGCGACCCTGAAGCGAACCCGAGACCAGCGACCCGAGGACCTAGAGCGGATCGAGTTGCAGGCAGGCGTCGGCAGCGAGCCAGAACAACTGTTCGCGCACCGTTGTTGCCTTGGTCCAGCCGCGGTGATCCCAGTCGGCGGCCAGGGAGTCTCCCGCGTACAGCAGTTGCGCGAATCGGACTCCACGGAATCGGGCGACTGCGCAGAAGGCCGACGCCTCCATGTCGACCGTTCGGCAGCCTTCCTCGACGCGGCGCGAGACTCGGCCGCGGGTCTCGCGGTAGAGCGCGTCGGTGGTCCAGGAGCGGCCGGTGACGAAGTCGATGCCGGCGTCGGTGAGCACCGACTGGAGTACGGCGACGCCTGCGGGATCGGCGTCGACCACTCGACCGGGTGGCAGGTAGTGGAACGAGGTGCCTTCGTCGCGCAGGGCGCTGTCGACCACCATGACGTGTCCCATGCCCAGGTCGTCGGACAGCGCCCCGGCACCGCCGACAGCAACGAACTGTGTGCAGCCCATGGCGATGGCTTCTTCGAGGAACAGTGCGGCCAGTGGCGCGCCGACGCCGGGATGGAAGACGGCAAGTTTCTGTCCGCCTCGTTCGATCTCGTAGACGGGGTGTTCGCCGTGCTCGGAGCGCATGATCGACACCACTCGGGCGTCGCCTTTCGCGCAGATGCTCTCGATCACCTCGGCGAAGAAACAGACGACGGCTTTCGGCGGTACGTCGACTCCCTTGGCCACCATCGACGGGTCGATGACGCCCGTTTCGTCCAGATCGTCCTCGGTCAGTGCAATGTCCATCAGGTGATGTTCGCACGAGGCCGATACGTCCGATGCCGTACATGTCGGCGGCACCTTATAGACTCTCCCTGGCATTTCGCTCCATCGAAGGGACCTATTCCTCGTGTCCGCTAGCTCTGTACCCACAGACACTGTCTCGAACGCCGTCGCCACCCCCGACGTTGCGCAGCCGTACAAGGAACTCGGACTCAAGGACGACGAATACGTCCGCATCAAGGAAATCCTCGGCCGCCGGCCCACGGACGCCGAATTGGCGATGTACTCCGTCATGTGGAGCGAGCATTGCTCGTACAAGTCCTCGAAGGTGCATCTGAAGTACTTCGGCGAGACCACCACCGACGAGATGCGCAAGCCGATGCTCGCCGGTATCGGCGAGAACGCGGGCGTCGTCGACGTCGGCGACGGCTGGGCCGTCACGTTCAAGGTCGAGAGCCACAATCACCCGTCGTACGTCGAGCCCTACCAGGGTGCGGCGACGGGCGTCGGCGGCATCGTCCGCGACATCATGGCCATGGGCGCTCGCCCGATCGCCGTCATGGACCAGCTGCGATTCGGTGCTGCGGATGCACCCGATACGCGCCGTGTCCTGAGCGGCATCGTCGCAGGCGTCGGTGGGTACGGAAACTCCCTCGGCCTACCGAACATCGGCGGCGAGACGGTGTTCGACGCCTCCTACGCCGGTAATCCTCTGCTCAACGCCCTGTGTGCCGGCGTCATGCGGGTCGAGGACATGCACCTGGCGTTCGCGTCGGGCCTGGGTAACAAGATCATTCTGTTCGGTGCACGAACGGGTCTCGACGGCATCGGCGGTGTGTCCGTGCTCGCGTCGGAGACATTCGACGGCGACGAGACCGGTGGGGGCCGCAAGAAGCTTCCCGCGGTTCAGGTGGGCGATCCGTTCACCGAGAAGGTGCTCATCGAAGCCTGCCTCGAGTTGTACTCGAACAAGCTCGTCGTCGGCATCCAGGACCTCGGTGGTGCCGGGTTGTCCTGCGCCACATCGGAACTCGCGTCCGCCGGCAGTGGTGGCATGCACATCGAGCTCGACAAGGTGCCGATGCGCGCCACCGGCATGACGCCGGCGGAGGTGCTCTCGAGCGAATCCCAGGAGCGCATGTGCGCCGTGGTGACCCCCGAGAACGTCGACGCATTCATGGCCGTCTGCAAGAAGTGGGACGTCCTGGCCACGGTCATCGGTGAGGTCACCGACGGCGAGCACCTCCAGATCACCTGGCACGGCGATACCGTCGTCGATGTACCGCCGAAAACCGTTGCGCACGAAGGCCCGGTGTACAACCGTCCGGTGCAGCGCCCGGACACCCAGGACGCGTTGATCGCGAACAGCACGGCGTCGCTGAAGCGTCCGGAAACCGCGGACGAGCTGAAGGCCACTCTGCTCAAAATGATCGGCTCGCCGCAGCTGTGCAGCCGCCGATTCATCACCGAGCAGTACGACCGCTATGTCCGCGGCAACACCGTGCTGGCCGAGAACGCCGATGCAGGCGTCATCCGCATCGACGAGAAGACCGGTCGCGGAATCGCTTTGGCCACCGACGCGTCGGGCCGCTACACCGCACTCGACCCGTATCAGGGCGCGCAGCTGGCTCTGGCCGAGGCGTTCCGCAACGTCGCGGTCACCGGTGCCACTCCCAAGGCCGTCACCAACTGCCTGAACTTCGGTTCGCCGGAGGACCCGGGTGTCATGTGGCAGTTCCAGCAGGCCGTACGCGGTTTGGCGGACGGGTGTGTCACCCTCGGCATCCCGGTCACCGGCGGCAACGTCAGCTTCTACAACCAGACCGGCGCGGAGCCGATCCTGCCGACCCCCGTGGTCGGAGTGCTGGGCGTCATCGACGACGTCCATCGCCGCATCCCGACGGGGCTCGGCCTCGAGCCCGGCGAGACACTCATCCTGCTGGGGGAGACCCACGACGAGTTCGACGGGTCCATCTGGGCGCAGGTCGAGCACGATCACCTCGGCGGCGTTCCGCCGAAGGTCGATCTCGCTCGGGAGCAGTTGTTGGCAGACATCCTGCTCGCATCCTCCCGCGACGGCCTGGTCTCGGCTGCACACGACCTGTCCGAGGGTGGTCTCGCTCAGGCCGTCGTCGAGGCAGCCTTGGCCGGCGAAACCGGTTGCCGCATCATCGTTCCCGAAGGCGCAGACCCGTTCGTGACCTTGTTCTCCGAATCCTCCGGCCGGGTTCTGGTCGCCGTGCCGCGCACCGAGGAGACCCGGTTCACCGGCATGTGCACCGCACGTGGACTTCCGTGGGCGCGCGTCGGCGTCGTCGACGAGGGCTCGGATTCGATCGAGGTCCAAGGGCAGTTCTCCGTGCCGATGACGGAACTGCGGGAGACGTTCGAGAGCACTCTTCCCAGACTCTTCGGCTGACCGAGGTGGGGGGACAGGTATCGGAGCGTCGAAGGGGGACCGAGCCCACACTCGAGCAGGATCAGCATCATCGGTATCACTTTCCGACGGTGGAGTTCTCGGCTCCGTCGCCGGAGAAGCATCCGTTCGTCATGTGGTCGTGGGGCCTGCTGCGTCTGGACTTCACCGGAATCGCGTTCAGCGCGTTGTTCTTCTGCTGGTCACTGACGCCGTCGCTGCTGCCTCGTGGATGGCTGTTCCAAGGCATCATCGGCGGCATCAACTCGGCTATCGGGTACGCCTTCGGGGTGGCCGTGGGATGGGCGGTGACGCGTTGGTGGCTGTCCTCGCGTTCGTGGTGGCCATTGCCGCGCAAGGTCGAACTCGCAGTCAAGGTGGTCGTACTCGTCGTCGCCGTCGCTGCGTCGATGATCATGCTGGCGGTCTCGGCGCAGTGGCAGCGTGAACTCGCCGCGCTCATGGACGCGGAGGGGACCACCACGACGGGGTACCTCCGCACCGGAGCGTTGAGCATTGCCATTGCCGCACTGCTCATCTCGATCTCGCGGGTGCTACGCGACGTCGTCCGATTGCTCGCCCGTCAGATCAATCGCATCGTCAAGATGCCACGCGAGGTGGCCAACGCACTCGGCGTGATCGTCCTGGTGGTGCTGGTCGTCGCCCTGGTTCAGGGTGTGCTGCTGCGTGCGGTCTCCGAGGTGACCAACTCGGTGTTCAGTCTGCAGAACGACGAAACGCGAGAGGGCACAGAACAACCCGTCGCCGACGAGAGGTCGGGTAGCCCGAACTCGTTGGCACCGTGGGACACACTCGGATTCGAGGGTCGCAACTTCGTCTCCAGCGGCCTGCGAGCCGACGAGATGGAACGGGCCACCGGACGTCCGAGCCTCGAACCCATTCGGGCCTACGCCGGACTGGAAACCGCGGAGACTCAGGACGAACGACTCGACATCGTCGTCGCCGAACTCGAACGCACCGGCGCGTTCCAGCGCAAAGCGCTCATCGTCGTGCCGACCACCGGCACCGGCTGGGTCAACCCCACCGCCGTCGAGGCCGAGGAGCTGATGTTCGACGGCGATGTCGCCACCGTCGCCTCTCAGTACTCGTATCTGCCGAGTTGGATCTCGTTCATCGCCGAGGGCGACAAAGCCGCCCAGGCAGGCAAGGCGCTGATCGACAAAGTGCACGACCGCTGGCTGCAGGAGCCCGAGGCCACCCGCCCCAAGTTCTACGTCTACGGCGAAAGTCTGGGGACGAAGTCCGGTGAAGGCGCGTTCGACGGGTTGGCCGACATCCGCGCCACCACCGACGGCGTCCTGTGGGTGGGTCCGCCGAACGACAACCGCATCTGGAGTCAGTTCGTCAGCAGGCGTGATCCGGGCAGCCCCGAGGTTCGGCCGGTGTACTCCGAGGGCCTGACGGTTCGCTTCGCCGACAATTCGTCGGGCATCCCACCGGAGGATCAGCCCTGGTACGCCCCGCGCATCCTGTACGTCCAGCATGCGTCGGATCCGGTGGTCTGGTGGTCACCCGACCTGCTGTTCGAGCGCCCGGACTGGCTGTCCGAGCCTCCGGGGCCGGACCGACTGCCGAGCATGCGTTGGTTCCCGGTGGTGACCTTCTGGCAGGTGGCAGCGGACCTGACCAACGCCGCGGGCGTCCCCGACGGCCACGGTCACAACTACGGAACCCTCGTGCTCGACGGCTGGGTGGCCGTCGCCGCTCCCGAGGGGTGGACCGACCGCGACACCGAACGAGTGCGCGGCGTCATGGAGCAATTCGCCGGACGTGACGGTCCCGAGAAGTGAGAACCGCTCTGGCAACCGGAGTGGAGCCTGCGGAACGACCCATTCTGACCGGACTCGTGACAACGGCGTGGAGCACGTACGTGCTGCCTGCGGCCGGGCTCGGAGCCCGCGGGCGGGCAGTGGCCAACGCGTCGTTCGCCGTCGCTGTGGCTGCGGTGTCGGGATCGAATGCCGAACGGCTGGGCCTGCGTAACGCCGCATCCGGGCTGAAATGGGGTGCGGCTGCGGCAGCGATACCCGTCTTGGGGTCTGCGGTGGTGGCCGCCGTACCCGCACTGCGTCGACGCGTCCGTCCGTCCGAGGACGATCTCGCCGAATGGGTGCTGTTTCGAATTCCGGTGGGGACGGTGCTGACCGAGGAGTTGCTCTTCCGCGGTGTGCTCGATGCGGCATCGCCTGCCCTGTCGCCGGTCTTCTTCGGACTGTGGCACATTCGTCCCGCCCGCGCCGCCGGGGATTCGGTGGCCGGGACCGTCGCCGCGACGATCGTCGCCGGGGTGGTGTTCTCGTGGCTGCGGACGCGCAGCGGCAGTGTGCTCGCCCCTGCTGCGCTGCACTACGCACTCAACGCGAGCGGTGCCGTGTTGGCGCATCTCGCGGTAACCGAACGTGAGAGGAGCTGACCGGAGATGCCACCGCACAAGGAGGTCGGTCCCGCCGAGGTGCGCGAGGCCGTTCTGGCCGTCGCGGGCTGGATCAGAGGCGAGGCCGAGAAGCCGCCGCGGGCACAGATCGCCGCCGCCGTGCGCACCACCGCCAGAACTCTCGGTCAGAACGCGCCGGGGTCGTCGGTGGAGGTGCGGGTGCCGCCGTTCGTCGCGGTGCAGTGCATCGTCGGGCCCCGGCACACCAGAGGAACCCCGCCGAACGTCGTCGAAACCGATGCTCTGACATGGCTTCAGGTGGCTACCGGGACCCGGGATTTCGCCGAGGCGCTCGGCGACGGCTCGATCGATGCGTCCGGCAGCCGGGCCGTCGAGGTGGGTCGGTGGTTGCCGTTGCTGACCATCACCTGACCGCCGGATTTCAGCGGCCGTTCGGCCGTCGGGAATCTCCTGGACACACGATGCGTTGTGTCAGCCCGTGTGCCCGTAGACTGGGCACGGCCCCCCGCCCCGGACCCCCTAGGGAGCAATGCCCGTGACCAACGCCGATTTGTCGGTCGACAGTCCGAATCTTCTGGTAGGCAAACCCATCGACGAGCCGGAGAACGAGCCGCGCGAAGAGTGTGGAGTGTTCGGTGTGTGGGCACCGGGCGAGGACGTGGCCAAGCTCTCGTACTACGGCCTCTACGCACTGCAGCACCGTGGGCAGGAAGCCGCAGGCATAGCGGTGTCCGACGGCTCCCAGGTGCTCGTGTTCAAGGATCTCGGCCTGGTCAGTCAGGTGTTCGACGAGCAGACGCTCGGCGCGATGCCCGGGCACGTCGCCATCGGCCATTGCCGGTACTCCACCAGTGGGTCGGTGACGTGGGAGAACGCGCAACCGATCTTCCGTACCACCACTGCCGGTACCGGTATCGCGCTCGGGCACAACGGCAATCTGGTGAACTTCGCCGAACTCGCCACCAAGGCTCGCGATGCGGGCCTGATCAGCGATCGATTGCAGGGCAACGGGACGTCGGATTCCGATGTCGTGACGGCACTGCTGGCGCACAAGGCCGCCGACTGCACCATCGAGCAGGCGGCGATGGAATTGCTTCCGCTGCTCAAAGGCGCGTTCTGCCTGACCTTCATGGACGAGCACACCCTCTACGCCGCGCGTGATCCGCACGGCGTTCGGCCGCTGTGCCTCGGTCGCCTCGATCGCGGCTGGGTCGTCGCCAGCGAGACCGCAGCACTCGACATCGTCGGTGCAGCGTTCGTCCGCGACATCGAGCCCGGCGAACTGCTGGCGATCGACGCCGACGGCGTTCGGTCCTCGCGTTTCGCTGCCCCCGAGCCCAAGGGCTGCGTGTTCGAGTACGTCTATCTCGCACGGCCCGACAGCGTCATCGGTGGTCGATCGGTGCACTCGACTCGGGTGGAAATCGGACGTCGCCTCGCCAAGGAGCATCCGGCCGAGGGTGATCTGGTCATCCCGGTGCCCGAGAGCGGAACTCCGGCAGCCGTGGGCTTCGCCCAGGGCTCGGGAATCCCGTACGGCCAGGGGCTCATGAAGAACGCGTACGTGGGCCGCACGTTCATTCAACCGTCGCAGACCATTCGCCAGCTCGGTATCCGGCTCAAGCTCAACCCTCTCAAAGAGGTCATTCGCGGCAAAAGGCTCGTGGTGGTGGATGATTCGATCGTTCGCGGCAACACGCAGCGGGCGCTGATCAGGATGCTGCGCGAGGCCGGCGCCCTCGAGATCCACGTCCGTATCGCGTCCCCGCCGGTGCGGTGGCCTTGCTTCTACGGCATCGACTTCGCTTCTCCCGCAGAGCTGATCGCCAATGGCGTCGATTCCGAGGACGGAATCCTCGAAGGCGTCCGGCAGGCCATCGGTGCCGACTCGCTGGGCTACATCTCCATCGACGGCATGATCGCGGCGTCGGAGCAGCCCGAATCGCGCTTGTGTGCAGCATGTTTCACCGGGAAGTACCCCATCGATCTGCCCGCGGACAATGCACTCGGCAAGCACGTGCTCGAGGGTCTGCTGGCGTCGGCCGCTGGGCAACCGGTGGACAACGACGCGAATGTGAGCGCTCTCAGCCGTCCTTGACCTGGTCTTTTCCGTTAGGGAACAGCAGGGTTTTCTCAATGCCACATATTGGAAACAGTCCATCGGTACTGTCCCGAGTTACATAGGACACACCGATTGGATAGAGGCTCAGATGACCCTGTCGCCCGACGACGGACGCATGCAGCGCTACAGCGCCGCATCACGAACGGCTGTGCGTAAGCACGGCAAGAAGACCGCCGCAGTGGCCGCACTGTCGGTACTTGCACTGACCGCCGCAGCGTGCGGCTCGGGACGCACCGACGCCGGTGGATCCGGCGACGGCGGCGGCGGTGAGACCATCACGGTCGGCACCACGGACCAGGTCACCTCGCTCGACCCGGCCGGCTCGTACGACAACGGATCGTTCATGGTGATGAACCAGACGTATCCGTTCCTGATGAACTTCGCTCCCGGTAGCTCCGAGCTCGAGCCCGATGCGGCCGAGAGCTGCGATTTCGCGGAGCCGACCGTCTACAAGTGCACGCTCAAGGACGACCTGAAGTTCGCCAACGGCAATCCGCTGACGAGCGAGAGCGTCAAGTTCTCGTTCGACCGCATCGTCGCGATCAACGATCCGAACGGGCCGGCGTCGCTGCTGACCAATCTCGACAGCATCGCGACACCGGACGAGAAGACGGTCGAGTTCACCCTCAAAGCGGCCAACGATCAGACGTTCCCGCAGATCCTCGCGACACCCGCGGGCCCGATCGTCGACCAGACGGTGTTCCCGGCCGACAAGGTGCTCGACGACGACGCAGTGGTTGCGGGCAAGCCGTTCGCCGGCCCGTACTCCATCTCCAGCTATGGCAAGAACTCACTCGTCAGCTTCGTGGCCAACGGGGACTACAACGGCATTCTCGGCACCCCGAAGACGTCGTCGGTCAACGTGAAGTACTACACCAGCTCCGACAACCTCAAGCTCGATGTGCAGAACAAGGCCATCGATGTGGCATGGCGCTCCCTCACCCCGACCGACGTCGAATCGCTGGGAGCCGTCGACGGCCTCACGGTGCACGAGGGTCCCGGCGGCGAGTCCCGCTACATGGTCTTCAACATGAACACGATGCCCGGCAACACCCCCGAGCAGAAGTTGGCCGTACGCAAGGCAATTGCTGCCTCGGTCGATCGCCAGGCGCTCTCCGACGGCGTCTACAAGGGCACCTACACCCCGCTGTACTCCGTGGTGCCGACCGGTCTGGAAGGTTCCAACAAGGCCTTCTCCGACGTCTACGGTGAGACACCCAACAAGGACGAGGCTGCCGGATTCCTTTCCGCTGCAGGCGTCGCCACTCCGATCCAACTCAACCTGCAGTACAACCCGGATCACTACGGCTCGAGCTCGAGCGAGGAGTACGCCGCGATCAAGAGTCAGCTCGACGCGACGGGCTTGTTCAACGTGAATCTGCAGTCCACCGAGTGGAGCACGTACACCAAGGAACGTGTCGCCGACGCGTACCCGGTGTACCAGCTCGGCTGGTTCCCGGACTACCCCGATGCAGACAACTACCTGACGCCGTTCTTCGGACCGGACAACTTCCTCCAGTCGCATTTCGAGAACCCGGAGATCACGTCACTGCTCGACCTCGAGCGCACGACCGCCGACGAGAACGCACGGATGCAGATCATCGGACAGATTCAGACCGAGCTCGCGACCAACTACCTGCCGACCCTTCCGCTGTTGGAGGGCAAGCAGATCGCCGTCGCCACCGACGAGATCAGCGGTGTGGACGAGACCCTCGACGCCTCGTTCAAGTTCCGCTTCGTCACTCTCGCCAAGAGCTGACCGGTGCCCGCTACCGCACAGACGCCGGTAGGGGAGAAGAAAGCGCAGCAGGCGAGCGCGCCGTCACGATACGGCGCGCTCGCCCGCTATCTCGGGATCAGGTTTCTGCTGATCATCCCGACTGCCTGGATTCTCGTCACCGTCGTCTTCTTTCTCATGCGTGTGATCGGTGACCCGATCACCGCCGCCCTCGGCGGTCGACTACCCGCCGAACAGATCGCCCAGCGCAAGGCCGAGGCCGGATACGACCGGCCGATCCTGACGCAGTACTGGGAGTACCTCACCGGATTGTTGCGCGGCGATTTCGGCCGCTCCGCCACCGACAATCGCGCGATCAGTGACGTCCTGCTCGTCAACGGTGCTGCCACACTGGAATTGGCGTTCTGGGCGCTGCTCGTCGCGTTCGCGGTCGGCATCCCGCTCGGGTTCTACGCCGCCACCCATCGCGACCGGTTCGGTGACGCGTCGCTGCGAATCTTCGCGATCCTGGCGTACGCGGCCCCGGTGTTCTTCGTCGGCATGCTGCTCAAGCTGCTGTTCGCCGTCAAGCTCGGCTGGCTGCCGGTCGCCGGGCGGGCCAGTACCAATGTGGAACTGGCACTGCAGAACGTCTCCCCGAAGACGAACATTCTGATCATCGACTCGTTCCTGTACGGCGACACCGGTTACACCGTCGACGTGCTCGAACACGCGGTTCTGCCCGCTCTTGCGCTCGGCCTGCTGACGGCCGGTGTGTTCCTGCGATTGGTGCGAGTCAACCTGATTCAGACGTTGCAGGCGCCGTTCGTCGACGCCGCCCGCGCGCGCGGGCTGAGCGAGGGCACGGTGACGAGGCGACATGCGTTCCGCAACGCCATGATTCCCATCGTCACCGTCATCGGACTGCAGATCGCCGTCCTCCTCGGCGGTGCCGTACTCACCGAGACGACCTTCGAGTGGCAAGGACTGGGCTACGAACTCGCCCGTTATCTGCAGGCCCGCGATTTCGTTGCCGTGCAAGGCATCGTGACGTTCCTGGCCGTGGTGGTCGCCGTCGTCAGCTTCGTCACCGACGCGATCGTCGCCCTCATCGACCCGAGAGTGAGGTTCTGATGAGCACCGAAGTCGTGCTGTCCGACGTCCCTCCCACCCGTCCGCACCGCAGAGGGTTCCCCGGCGTCGCGTTCGTGAAGTCCACCTCGGGATTGCAGCGGGTCACGCTCATCGTCGGGTTGGCGCTGATGGTGGGGTTCGTGATCGCGGCGCTGTTCGCGCCGATTCTCGCGCCGTACGGTTTCTCGCAGACCAGTGACGCCGGTGCGGATTTCGCCCGCCAAGCCGCGCCGTCCGCGGATCACTGGTTCGGTACCTCGGTTCGCGGTGAGGACGTGTTCTCGCGGGTGATCTACGGTGCCAGAACCGCATTGATGGTCATCGCCTCGTCGCTGGTGCTGTCCCTGATCATCGGCGTTCCCCTCGGTCTGGCCTCGGGTTACATCGGCCGCTGGTTCGACCGGGTGCTCGTGCTGTTCATGGACGCGATGTACGCATTCCCGTCTCTGCTTCTCGCGGTGGTCATCTCGATCGTCGTGGCAGGCGGTCAGTCGTCGAGTTTCGGCGGTATCGCCTCCGCGGCCATCGCCATCACGGCGATCTTCGTGCCTCAGTACTTCCGGGTGGTCCGCAACGCGACGGTGGCCGTCAAGACCGAACCGTACGTCGACGCCGCGCGGGTGACCGGAGCCGGTACACCGCGAATTCTGTTCCGGCACATACTCGCCAACGTGGTGCAGACACTGCCGGTCATCATCACGCTCAACGGAGCCGAGGCCATCCTCACCCTCGCCGGGCTCGGCTTCCTCGGGTTCGGGATCGAGCCGACCTCCGCCTCGGAGTGGGGATACGACATCAACAAGGCCCTACCGGACATCTCCAACGGCATCTGGTGGACGTCGGTGTTCCCAGGCCTGGGCATCGTGCTGGTGGTCCTCGGTCTGACCATGGTCGGTGAAAGTGCAAGCGAGACACTCAATCCGCTGCTGCGCACTCGCAAGAAGTTCAAGAAGGCGGTGAAGGTATGACATCGAGTGTCGTGACTCCACGCGAGTCCGCATTGTCGGTGCAGTCGTTGTCCGTTTCGTTCGTCACCGATGCCGGCGAAGTCGATGCCGTCACCGAGGTCTCGTTCGAGGTCTATCCCGGTGAAGTTCTCGCCGTCGTGGGGGAGTCGGGGTCGGGTAAATCCGTCAGTGTTCGCTCCGCCATCGGGCTGCTACCCGATACCGCGCGGGTCGACGGGCACGTGGTTCTCGGCGGGCAGGACGTCACCACGCTGAACGACAAGGCGTGGGCGAGGCTGCGGGGCAACAAGATCTCGATGGTGTTCCAGGAACCGGGCAGTGCTCTCGATCCGTTGTTCACCATCGGGTATCAGATCGTCGAGGCGCTGCGTGCACACACCCGCGCGGACGGTAAACGGATGGGCAGTAAGGATGCCAAGGCGCGGGCCATCGAGTTGTTGACGATGGTGGGGTTGCCGAACCCCGAGCAGCGCTTCTCGTACTACCCACACGAGCTCTCCGGTGGCCAGAAGCAACGCGTCATGATCGCGATCGCCATCTCGTGTGAGGCGAAAGTCATCATCGCCGACGAGCCGACCACCGCCCTCGACGTCACGGTGCAGGCCGAGATCCTCGAGCTGCTGCGCGATCTGAAAGACCGGCTCGGGTGCGCCATCGTGCTGATCACCCACAGCATGGGCGTCGTGTCCGATCTGGCGGACCGCGTCGTCGTCATGCAGAACGGCCGCGTCGTCGAGGAAGCGCCGGTGGCACAGCTGTTCGACGCCCCCGAAGACGAGTACACCAAAAAGCTGCTGGCCGCGGTGCCGACCCTTGCTGCAGTGGAGTCGGACAAGACCGTCGACACGTCGGGCGAGCCGGTACTCGAGGTCTCGCAGCTGGTGGTGCAGTTCTCCGGTGGGGTCGGCTCCTCGGCATTCCGAGCGGTCGACGACGTCTCGCTGACCATCCACCGCGGCGAAACCCTCGGTCTGGTGGGCGAATCGGGCTCGGGTAAGTCGACGATCGGCAGGTGCGTTGCAGCGCTCCAGAAGCCGACCAGCGGCAGCGTGACGGTGATGGGACAGAACATCGCCGGCGTGAGCGAGCGCAAGCTCAAGCCCTTGCGCAAGCGATTCGGCTTCGTCTTCCAAGACCCATCGGCGTCGCTGAACCCGCGGCTCACCGTCGGACAGTGCATCGCCGAGCCGATGATCGTGCACAAGTACGGCTCCAAGGATGCGATCGCGGCCAGGACCACCGAGCTGCTCGACGCCGTGCAGCTACCGTCCGGCACCGACAAGCGTTACCCGCACGAGCTGTCCGGTGGGCAACGGCAACGCGTCAGCCTGGCGCGGGCACTGGTGCTGGGACCGGATCTGGTGGTCGCGGACGAGCCGACCAGTGCACTCGACGTCTCGGTCCAGGCGGCCGTACTCGACCTGTTCGAGGCGCTGCAGCAGGAGTTCGGTTTCGCCTGCCTGTTCATCAGCCACGATCTGGCGGTGGTCGATCGCGTCGCACATCGAGTGGTGGTGCTGCGGGGCGGCCAGGTCGTCGAGCAGGGCACGCCGTGGAAGATTCTGCGCTCGCCGGAGGAGGAGTACACGAAGAAGCTGTTGGCCGCCATCCCGGGCAAGCGGCTGCACACGTGAATTCTTCCCGCCAGCGGGCACTCCGGTACCGTTAGGGCGCTATCTGCGCCGCTACGCACGGTTCGCGTGCTTTGGGGGCGCTGACATGAACGAGTACACAGGCTGGAGCCGAATGACCGAGGAATCCCAACCCACGAGCGCAACTCACTCGGGCGGTGCCTCCTACGCGGCGGCCGGGGTCGATATCGCCGCAGGAGACCGAGCAGTTCAACTGTTCGCGCCACTCGCCAAGAAGGCCAGCAGGCCCGAGGTCATGGGCGGTCTCGGTGGTTTCGCCGGTCTGTTCGCGCTCAAGGGCGACTACCGCGAGCCGGTCCTGGCTGCCTCGACCGACGGAGTCGGCACCAAGGTCGCCGTCGCCCAGGCCCTCGGCAAGCACGACACCCTGGGTCTCGACCTCGTGGCCATGGTCGTCGACGATCTGGTCGTGTGCGGAGCCGAGCCGCTGTTCCTGCAGGACTACATCGCCGTCGGCCGTGTCGTACCCGAGCAGGTCGCGGAACTGGTCAAGGGCATCGCCGAAGGCTGCATCATCGCCGGTTGTGCGTTGCTCGGCGGCGAGACGGCCGAACACCCGGGGCTGATGGCCGACGGTGACTACGACCTTTCTGCCACCGGCATCGGCGTCGTGGAGGCGGACTCGATCCTCGGACCCGAGCGCGTTCGTCCCGGCGACGTCGTCATCGGCATGGGATCGTCCGGTCTGCATTCCAACGGCTACTCGCTCGCTCGCAAGGTGCTGCTCGAGATCAACCACATGGATCTCGGCGGACACGTCGAGGAGTTCGGCCGCACACTCGGCGAAGAACTGCTCGAGCCGACGAAGATCTACGCCAAGGACTGCCTCGCACTCGCGGCCGAGACCGACGTGCGCACGTTCTGCCACGTGACGGGCGGCGGACTCGCCAACAACCTCTCGCGCGTCATGCCCGAGGGTCTCGTGGCCGAACTCGATCGGACCACGTGGAGCCCGGCCCCGATCTTCTCCCTCATCGCGCAGCGCGGACGCGTCGAGCGGGCCGAGATGGAGCAGACGTTCAACATGGGTGTCGGCATGGTCGCGATCGTCGCCCCCGAGGACGTCGATCGTGCTCTGGCAGTACTGACTGCACGGCACATCGACTGCTGGACGCTCGGCACGGTCAAGAAGGCTGCGGGCAAGGACGTCGCCGACGAGCGCGCGCTGCTGCTGGGTAACCACCCGAGGTTCTGACCGGCTGGTCACACGACGAACAAGTGAGGGGGAGCCGCGGTGCGGCTCCCCCTCAGTCGTTCAATGCACAGTTTCTAGCGTCGCCAGTCCTCGTACTCGTCTTCCTCGACTCGGGAATGCACATCCGAGTCAGAGTGGATGCCGCCACGATGGGAGTTGGACGAACCACCGGAGAGCTCTCTTTGCAGACTCTCCAAGTCCGTTGTCGGCGAGCTGTACTTGAGCTCACGAGCGACCTTTGTCTGCTTTGCCTTAGCCCTGCCTCGGCCCATGGCGGTGCCCCCTCGCGGACTTGCGGGGCGGCCTGGGGAAATTTGGCGGCCCCGTTAGAGTTGGTATTTCTTCCTGGCACACACTCTAGCGCGCGAATCGCCGCGATGCGCATACGGCACCACGTGTCGATGCCGGGCCCGGCGGCGCGACACGCCCGGGGCAGGGGTCCGCGCTGCCTGTACCTGCGCATATCCGTGCTCAGGCGAACTATCTTCGCGCTACGACACGAAAACAGTAGTGCTGCGCGTCATGGCCTCCGCGACGATTTCAGCGCCGCCGCCGCGTCGCGGTACACCTTCGGTGCCAATCCGGGCTCGTCCAGAAGAGTCTGCATCGCCGCGGCGTCCCGCCCCTCGAAGAGCATCCGCACCGTCACCGCGTGCCGTGGAACCGATTCGACCGTCACCGAATCACCGGCGGCGAAGACCCCGGGCTCGAGCACTCGGAAGTAAGCGCCCACATCTCCCCGGGCCGTGAATCGGCGAACCCACCCCGGCTCGCCCATCCACCGCGCGAACGTGCCGCAGGGCTTGCGTGCGATGGTTGCCTCCAGTGTCACCGTGCCGATGCGCCACCGCGTCCCGATCACCGCGTCGGTCACCGGGACGCCGCTGGTCCGCAGATTCTCGCCGAACCGTCCTGGCTCGACGGGCGCACCCAGCTGATCGGCCCAGTACCGGGCTTCTGCCTCGTCGTAGGCGTACACGGCTTGATCGAGACCACCGTGGAACTTGGTGTCGGAACAGTGGTCCCCGCCGATGCCGAGCTCGTGCACATCCACCGGGCCGTGCGCGGGGCGCTTGTCGATGCCGCTGTCGACGACGCCGCGCCGCCCGAACGGGACGTCGGCATGCACCACGCAGACCGCCGAGACGGTCCCGGTCACCGGCCGCGAAGGCGATCGACGGCCGCGCGGCCGGCCTGCACGTCGTCGTACGAGGGGATGGAATCGGGGTCGATCGACGCTGCGCACGGACCCGCCTCCAGGGCGGTGTCCACCGGAATCGTTCTCTTGACCAGCGCGAGGGCAACGGGCCCGAGCTCGAAGTGGTCGACAACGGTCCCCAGACGCCCCACCGCGCGGCCACCGGCGGTGACGGGGTCGCCGGTCACGGGCCGTCCGTCGGCGGAACCGTCGAGATGCAGGAGTACCAGGTGACGCGGCGGTCGACCGAGGTTGTGCACCCGCGAGACGGTCTCCTGCCCGCGATAGCAGCCCTTCTCCAGATGAACCGCGCCGAACTCGGCTGCGCTGCCGATCCATCGGACCTCGTGCGGAATGGTCTTCTCGTCGGTGTCCACGCCCACCCGCGGTCGCACCGATTCCACCCGCAACGCCTCGTACGCCCACGTTCCGGCCGGGGCAGCACCGGCGTCACGGAGGCGAAGGAACCAGTCGCTCAGGCCTGCTCGGGGGACGACGACGTCGTACGAGTTCGGACCCGGCCAGGGCATCCGCCGGACGAAGCCGCCGCCGTCCACTGCCGACGCGCCGTAGATCTCGCTCGGAACCGGGAGGCCCGCCTTGTCGAGGATCGACGCCGCGTCGGATCCGAGGACGGAGAGAACGACGAGTTCGTCGGCCTCTCTGGGTTCGGCCTTGGCCCAGAAGACCATCTTCTTCAGGAACGACAGCAGATCCGGTCCCTGTGCACGTTCGGTGTCGATGTAGGTGACCCCGCCCAGATCGGTCTGAACGAAGTGATGCTCGATGCGGCCGTTGACGTCCAGGCTCAGGTTTTCGGCCGAGCTGCCGTCGGGCAGATCCGACACGAGTTGGCTCGAGATCGTGTTCAGCCAGCTCGAGCGCTCGTCGCCGCTGATGGCAAGCACGAATCGGTGGGATCGATCGATGACGGCGGCTGCGCTGACGGCACTGCGTTGTTCGCCGAACGGATTGCCGTAGTGCCAGGCGACGCCGGCATCGACGCTGTCGTCGGGAGAGGGCACTGCGCCGGGGAGAGTGAGAAGAGGACTCGGGGTGATCGTCACAGGATCGGACACCACTCCATAGTAGGAGCACCCGGCCACAGCCTTTAGGGTGGCGGCATGTCGGAGTCGGTAGTGGTGACGTTGGACGGCCGAGTGCACGACGCGGATCGGCCGTTGCTGTTCGCCGACGATCTGGCTGCCGTGCGTGGCGACGGCGCGTTCGAGACGCTGCTGGTGCGTCACGGCTCGGCCTGCGGCGTCGAGCTGCACCTGGCGCGTCTGGCCGTGTCGGCGGCGGCCCTGGATCTTCCCGTCCCCGATCCGGATGCCTGGCGCGCAGTGATCGAGCAGTCGGTCGGCCTGTGGACGGAGAAGTCCACGGACGAGGGCGTTCTGCGGTTGGTGCTGAGCCGTGGTCGTGAGGGCGGCGGCGATCCGACGGCGTTCGTAACGCTGGGGCCACTGCCGGGTCGAGTGCGCAACGCCCGGGAGAACGGGGTGTCGGTGATGACGCTCGATCGGGGCTACTCGGTGGACTTCTCCGCCGGTGCGCCGTGGCAGCTGGCAGGCGCGAAGACGTTGTCGTACGCGACCAACATGGCCGCGCTGCGCCACGCTGCCCGCCAGGGCGTGGACGACGTGATCTACCTCAGCAGCGAGGGCAGAGTGCTCGAGGGACCCCGATCGACGGTGGTGGTGGCGCGCGGTAAGACTCTCGTCACACCGTCGGTCGAGCAGGGCATCCTGGCGGGCACCACTGTTGCCGCCCTGTTCTCGGTGGCCGAGGCGGCCGGCTGGACGTGCGAGCACGGGCATCTGTATCCAGCCGATCTCATTGCAGCGGACGGTGTTTGGCTCGTTTCGAGCGTCACGCTGGCGGCGCGGGTGACATCGATGAACGGCGTCGTTCTGGGGCGGCCCAGCCGCGCGGACGAGGTGCCCGAGATGGTCGATCTCGCGGTGGAGGCCGTTCGGATGCTCTGAGGGTCCAATGGCCCTGTCGAAAGACTCTTCCCTACTACTACTCGTAGTAGTACATTCGAATCAGTCGCGGGCCAATGCCCTGACCTGCGGTGTTGCCCGTCACAGCTCGGGTGGAAGAGTTCGGAGTATCGATGGACGCGTTGGATGTCTCGCGGTGGCAGTTCGGTATCACCACCGTTTATCACTTCATTCTCGTACCCCTCACCATCGGCCTCGCGCCGATGGTGGCGGCCATGCAGACCATGTGGGTGATCACCGGCAAGGATTCCTGGTATCGACTGACCAAGTTCTTCGGCAAGCTGTTCCTCATCAACTTCGCACTCGGCGTCGCAACGGGAATCGTGCAGGAGTTCCAGTTCGGAATGAACTGGAGCGAATACTCACGATTCGTCGGTGACGTGTTCGGTGCGCCCCTCGCACTCGAAGGGCTGGTCGCGTTCTTCCTCGAGTCCACGTTCCTCGGTCTGTGGATCTTCGGATGGAGCAGACTACCCAAACTCGTTCACCTGGCGACCATTTGGCTCGTCGCCATCGGCGTCAACGCCTCGGCCTTCTTCATCATCGCGGCCAACTCCTGGATGCAGCATCCCGTCGGCGCGATCTACAACGAGGAAACCGGCCGCGCCGAGCTGACCGACATCTGGGCGCTGCTCACCAACAACACTGCGCTGGCAGCATTTCCGCACGCGGTCGCAGGCGCATTCCTCACCGCCGCCACATTCGTCGCCGGCATCTCCGGATGGTGGATGGTCCGGGAGGCGCGAAAGAAGAAGACCGAGAACGAGCTCGGCACACTCCCGGCCGATGGGGTCACTCCGCAGGCTGCGCTCCCGGCCACCGACTCGCGCTCGATGTTCCGATCGGCAGCGCGCATGTCCTTCATCGTCATGATCGTTGCGGGTGGGGCGCTTGCCATCACCGGAGACATTCAGGGCAAGCTCATGTTCGAGCAGCAGCCGATGAAGATGGCCTCCGCAGAATCGTTGTGCGACACCGAAACCGGAGCCAGCTTCTCGCTCCTGACCGTGGGTACCCACAACAACTGCGAATCCGTGGTGCACCTCATCGCGATCCCCGGCCTCACGTCGTTCCTGGCGGAGAACGACTTCGGTGCCACCGTGCAGGGCGTCAACCAACTACAGGATCAGTACGAGCAGCAGTTCGGACCGGGCAACTACAAGCCCAACCTGTTCGTCACCTACTGGGCGTTCCGGATGATGATCGGTCTGGCCGCAGGCTCGGCGCTGCTCGCTGTCGCGGGACTGTGGGTCACCCGAGGTGGCCGGATTCCCGACCAGAAATGGTTCTCGTGGCTGTCGCTGCTGGCCATTCCCACGCCGTTCCTGGCCAACAGCGCCGGCTGGATCTTCACCGAAATGGGGCGTCAGCCGTGGGTTGTCGCGCCCAACCTCTCGGGAGTCGATCAGATCCGGCTCACCGTCGACCAGGGTGTCTCCGACCATCCCGTCGGCCTCGTCGTCGCCTCCCTGGTGACGTTCACACTGCTGTACGCCGCTCTCGGAGGCGTCTGGTTCTACCTGCTCCGGCGCTACGTCATCGAAGGACCTCTCGACCACGACGCGCACCCGCACGTCGACCCACCGGAATCGGAAGACGATGAGCCCAAGCAGCTCTCGTTCGCGTACTAGGGGATAGCAATGTCATTGCCCGAATTCTGGTTTCTCATCATCGCTTTCTTCTTCGTCGGCTACTTCGTGCTCGAAGGCTTCGACTTCGGCGTCGGCATGCTCATGCCCATTCTGGGTAGGCACCCCGACCCCGTGACGGGGGAGAAGCGTCGTCGCGCAGTTCTCAACACCATCGGCCCGGTCTGGGACGGCAACGAAGTCTGGCTCATCACTGCAGGCGGTGCCCTGTTCGCGGCGTTTCCCGAGTGGTACGCCACGTTGTTCTCGGGCTTCTACCTGCCGTTGCTGTTGATCCTGGTGGCGCTCATCCTGCGCATCTGCGCCATCGAATGGCGCGGCAAGATCGACGACCCGGTGTGGCGTCGTCGCTGCGACATCGGCATCGGCATCGGCTCGTGGGTTCCGGCGGTGCTGTGGGGCGTCGCGTTCGCCAACATCGTCCGCGGAGTCGCGATCGACGAGAACAAGAAGGTCACCGCAGGGTTCTTCGACCTCCTCAACCCGTACGCACTGCTCGGCGGAGTAACGATGGCCGTGGTGTTCGCACTGCACGGTGCCGTGTTCATCGCGCTCAAGACCTCCGGTGACGTCCACGAGGACTCGGTGAAAATGGCAGCGTGGCTGTCGGTTCCGGCAGTGCTCGTCGGTGGAGCCTTCGCGCTGTGGACACAACTCGCGTACGGGAAAACCTGGACGTGGGTACTGGTCGCGGTGGCAGCAGTGGCCCTACTGCTCGTCGTCGCGCTGACGGCGAAAGTACGTGAAGGCTGGGCCTTCGTCTTCACCTGCGTTGCCATCGTCGCCGTCGTCGTGCTGCTGTTCGCGTCCCTGTTCCCCAACGTGATGCCGTCCAGCACCGACGCCGCCTTCGATCTCACCATCGCCAACGCGTCGTCCAGCCCGTACACGTTGACGGTGATGACGTGGGCTGCGGCATTCGCTGCACCCGTCGTCCTCGGCTACCAGGCGTGGACGTATTGGGTCTTCCGGCAACGTATTTCGAGCGCCCAGATCCCCGACTCGATCGGGCTGTCGGTGAAGTCGTGACCGCAGCCACCACCCCGCGGACACGGCCGAAGGGCCCGGTCGATCCGCGACTGTGGAAGTACTCGCGCTCCGCCCGCGGCTACGTGCTCGTCACGGTCGCGCTGTCGACCGTGGTCACCCTGTGCATCATCGTGAGTGCACTGGCGATCGGACGCGTGCTGGCCGGCGTCATCACCGACCCGTCGGCCAGATCGTTGTCCGCATGGACGACGGAACTGGTCGTCCTGGCCGGTGCAACAGTGGTTCGGGTGCTCGCGACCGGAGCTCAGTCGCGTTACGCACACCGGTCGGCGTCGCGGGTCGTCGCCGAGCTGGAGATCGAAGTACTGACGACAGCAACGCGTTTCGAGCCTCGCGAGCTCGACGCCGAGCGCGAGGAACTGGCCGTCGTCGTGACCCGCGCCATCGGCGGACTACGGGCGTACCTCACCGGCTATCTGCCGGCGCTGGTGCTGGCCGTCATCGTCACCCCGTTGGTCCTGATCGTCATCCTCACACAGGATCTGACATCGGCCGCCATCATCGCCGTGACCCTGCCGCTCATCCCCGTCTTCATGATCCTGATCGGCTTGCTGACCAAGGGCCGGGCGGCCGCCACGCTCACCACGATGACCAGGTTGTCTGCACAACTGCTCGATCTGTTGGCAGGCCTGCCGACTCTGCGCGCGCTCGGGCGCGAGCACGGGCCGGCCGCTCGCGTTCGTGCACTGGGCGACGCCCATCGTCGAACGACCATGCGCGCACTGAAGATTGCGTTCCTGTCGTCGATGGTGCTCGAGTTGCTCGCGACGCTGTGTGTAGCGCTGGTTGCCGTCGGCATCGGGCTGCGTCTGGTGTTCGGCGAGATGACACTCGAAGCCGGCATCATCGCGCTCGTCCTCGCGCCCGAGGTGTACTTTCCACTGCGCGCGGTCGGCACCCAGTTTCATGCGGCCGAGGACGGCGTCGAGGCAGCCGATCGTGCATTCCGGGTGTTGGACCGGCGAACGGCGCGGCCGACCGGTGGCCGCACCGTCGACGCGACAGCCGTCGACATCGAGCTGGACGGGCTCGGCGTTGCAAGTCGGGACGGAGCGGCACCAGCGGAGCTGAGTGCGCTGTGCCGGGCGGGCACCGTCACGGTCCTGACCGGACCGAACGGCGCAGGTAAAACGACTGCGCTGCACGCGATCCTGGGCCTGACTCCGCCGTCGACCGGCGCGGTGAGCGTCGGGGGAGTGCCGATCGCTGAACTCGATCTCGAACAGTGGTGGGCGCAGGTGGCCTGGCTCCCGCAGCGGCCGGTGTTGGTGCCGGGCACCCTCTACGACAACGTGACCCTGCACGGAATCCCCGACTCGGCTGCACTGGAACTCGCCTGCCGCGCAGCCGGATTCGACGAGGTGCTTCGAGAACACCCCGAGGGCTGGGACACCCGCGTCGGGCAGGGTGGGGTGGGGCTCTCGCTCGGCGAGCTACAGCGCCTCGCACTGACGCGTACCTTCGTGTCCGATGCTCCGGTGATGCTGTTGGACGAGCCGACGGCACACCTGGATCCGGTGAGTGAAGCGACTGTGCTGCAGGCGGTTCGAGATGCCGCCGACCGCGGCGTCACTGTGGTGATGGTCGGTCATCGGCGTTCGGTGCTGCATGCCGCCGACCGCATCGTCGAGGTGCGCAGCGACTCGACCACGAAGCGGGAGTTCGAGCATGTCTGATCTGCGACGAGCGCTGGCGCTGCTCGAGCTGTCTCCGCGCAGAGTCGTACTGGCCGTGTTGGCGGGAGTAGCGACGCTGGGCAGTGCACTCGCCCTGGCGGCGCTGTCGGCGTGGTTGATCACCCGGGCGTGGCAGATGCCACCGGTGCTGGACCTCTCGGTTGCCGTCGTAGCCGTTCGGGCACTGGGTATCTCGCGCGGGGTGTTTCGGTATCTCGAACGCTTGACCACCCATGATGTGGCGCTACGTGGAACGACGGCGGCCCGCACGAGGATCTACGAGAGACTGGCGAACGGGAACGGCGCGGTCGCTCTGCGACGGGGTGACGTTCTGGCGCGCACCGGTGCGGACGTGGACGTTCTCGGTGACGTCGTCATCAGGGCCGTCGTTCCGATCTGTGTGAGCGTGCTGATGATGCTCGCGGCCGTGGGCCTGCTCGCGGGAATCGCACCTGCCGCCGCATCGGTTCTGGCGGTGGCATTGCTGATCGCCGGCGTGGGTGCACCGATACTCGCGGCCCGGTCGGCGAGGATCGCCGAGGAAGCCGGTGCCGAAGCCGACGTGCGCTTCGCCGAGACAGCGGTCCGCGCACTCGACCATGCGGCGGAACTGCGAGTCGCCCGTCGTCTGGACGCGACACTCGCCGAAGCCGAGGGCGCAGCACACGACTCGGTGGTTGCCCGAGATCGTGCGGCGCGTCCGTCGGCACTCGCCGATGCCGCACAGCCACTGGCGATCGGAGCGTCGGTGATCGGGTCGTTGCTGATCGGCATCGGGCTGTACGGCCCGGACGGAGGCACGGCGGGCGGCATGACGCCGATGGCGTTGGCGATCATCGTGTTGGTTCCACTGGCCGCATTCGAGGCGACCGCAGCTCTGCCCGCAGCGGCAATCGCACTGATGCGCGGCCGAATCGCGGCCACCCGAATCATGACCATGCTCGATGCGGCGCCGCCCCATGTGAGTGGCAGCCTGAACGGGTCGTTCCGCGGGCTCCACTCCTGCCCGACCCCTGCTACGAACTTTCGCGCACATGCGCGGAGCGCAATCATCGGGCCCAGCGGATCGGGAAAGACGACGATGCTTCGGGCGCTCGCCGTCGAATTCGGCTCGGATGCAGCGCTGTTCGCCGAAGACGCGCACCTGTTCGACACCTCGATTCTGGAGAACCTGCGAGTGGTGCGCGGCGACGTGGACGAAGACCAGGCAACGCAGGCACTACGACGAGTGGGTCTCGGACCGTGGCTCGACGCGTTGCCCCAGGGCGTTCACACGACACTGATCGGTGGGGCGCAGGCGGTCTCGGGTGGCGAACGTCGTCGACTCCTTCTCGCACGCGCACTGCTGAGCACCGCGCCCGTCGTGCTGTTGGACGAGCCGACCGAACATCTCGACAGAATCTCCGGCGAACGTATTCTGCGCGAGCTGCTCACCACCGACGACGGGCTGTTCGGTGCCGAGCGAACGGTGGTCGTCGTCACTCACCAATTGCCCGAGAACACCGACGCCGACCAGGTGATCGACCTCGGAGACCGGACTGCGAAAAAACCCTTTGCCGACTCCCGATCGCGGGCGTACGTTGGAAGTACACGAGAGAGGAGGTGGTCTGAAGTTGATGAACTCTAGGACGCGTGAGGTGGCTGTCAGCTAGCCGCAATCGCTGACGGATTCACTGCGAAGACCGCGCGAGCGGCAGGCGAATCCCAGGCAGCTACCCGGCCCCCGAGCCCCCGACCTGTCCGGTCGGGACCTGACAACAGGTATGGCTCGGGGGCCGTTCGCATGCGAACGGCCCCCGAGATCCGAAAAAGATTCTGCGTCAGCCGATGTAGCGGGTGAGGCGGGCCGACAGACGCGGTGCGAGCGGGCCGTCGGCGACGACACGTTCCTCGACGTACGCCAGATCCCCGCCCTCGACGATTCCGTACAGGCGGCGAGCTCCGCCCACCAGTGCGCCCGAGGTGCTGCGGATGACGACGTCGGTGGCAAGTTCCCAGGACGACTGGGTCAGGGCGTGACCGTAATACAGTTCGACGACGCCGGTGCTGTGCGTCAGCAGCAGCTCGACGACTTCTTCGTCCTTGGACCCCTTGACCCCGTCGCCGCCGCTGATGCGCCAGAACCCGGTCTCCCGAAGGTCGGGGTGCGCGTAATTGCCGTCGGAATCGAGTCTCCAGGAGCGCGATTCCCAGCTGAGGTAGCTGCCGCCGTCATGGGAGACGACGATCTGCTGACCGAAGGGATAGTCGGTGTCCGTTTCGGGATCGTGCCCCTCGCCCTGACCGCGCCACACGCCGACGAGTGGCAGCAGCGCCAGCATCGACGGGTGCAGATCGGGGCCGAGCCGCAGGTTTGCGGTGTCGTCCGGGTGAGGGATGTCGGGCAGCACCGGGATGTTGCGCGCCGACGCCTCGGCGAACTTCTGCTCGGCAGCCGAAATGGCTTGGTCACCGCTGGTGATAGGGGTGCCCAGTCCGTCGTCGATGCTGTCGGGGTTGCCCGCGCCCGGTTCCGTCACGACTCGTCGTTGACCAGTCGGTAGACGACATAGAGCGAGAACGCGATGATGGCTACTGCCGCAAGCGCCAGCAATACCTCGAAGAAGATGACCACGGAACCGAGTTTAACCCGCGGCGAGACCGGTCGATGACAACGGTCCGTTTCCGCGCTGTGGCATTGGTGACACACCATCATTTTTGCGGCCCACAGTGCCCTGGATCACTCGTAGTGATGGCGAAACCGACGCGAGCAGGTACCTTCTTCCCGGGGGCGTCGGGCTCTCGACTTCGAGAGCGCCGACGAATTCACTATGTGTGTCGTCAAGGCTGTTGTCTTGTAAGGCTGGGGAGGTCTCTGCAGAAATGCTGCGTCGTAAGCGTGTTCTGACATCGTCGTTCGGTTCCGTATTGGTTCGATCGGCGGTTGTCACAGTGGCGTTGGCCCTTGCAGCTCCCGCTGCTGCGCTGGCCGCGCCCGACTCGGGATCGTCCGATTCGGGTTCGGCAGAGTCGGGTTCGGCCGACTTCGGTTCGTCTCAGGGCCCGAATATCGATCCGAACAACTACGCGCAGGACTGCCCGGACGTACTGCTGTTGGCGGTGTCCGGAGCCACCGACTCGGACTCCGATCGCAATCCGCTCAACGAAGAAGCGCAGACGATCGCGTCGAACTGGGTCGGCAACGTCACCGTTCCGGTCGGTGAGGCGAACGCGGACAGCCCCGGCACCGTCGGCTGGCTCTACGTCCCGTATTCCTCCACCTACGGCTTCGACGTACTCGACAACGTGCCGACCTACCAGGAGTCGATCGCCGACGGCATCGCGTCGACCAATCGGTTGATGGACGAGTACAAGACCAAGT
Organism: Rhodococcus sp. 06-1460-1B; assembly: GCF_002258475.1. Lineage (NCBI taxonomy): Bacteria > Bacillati > Actinomycetota > Actinomycetes > Mycobacteriales > Nocardiaceae > Rhodococcus > Rhodococcus sp. 06-1460-1B. The sequence goes on along the minus strand of NZ_NOYS01000041.1, from coordinate 451,080 downwards.
GCGGTGAGAAGACCAAGTTCGCGCTCCTGGGGTACAGCGTCGGCGGCGAAATTCTCGATCGCGTGACGATGGAACTCGGCCACCGCGACCCCAACGCTCTCGTCACGTCCGACGACGTCGTCGGTGTCGTCATGGTGGGGTCGCCCTACCGCCCGGCCGGCGTGCCGAACTTCGGTGACGAGGTGGGCCAGTCGCTCGGCGGCTTCATGGACCCGGCGCCGCGGGACTACGGGTCGATGACGGACAAGGTCACCTGGTCGTGTCGGCCCTACGATCTCGCCTGCGACTCGCCGGACAAGATCGAACTGCTGCAGCTGGCGCTCGGTGTACTCGGTCAGATGCGGTTGACGCTGCTCAACCCGGTGCAGACCGTCTCCGACTTCGGTCGGACGGTCGCCTCCATTGCCACCCGCGCGATCATCGATATCGCCACGAACAAGTCGTGGCTCGAGTCGGACGAGACGCTCCTGCAGGTTCTCGTCAAAGTCTCCGACCGGCAGTATCAGGTGGACGATGCGAAGGCTGCAGCAGCGCTGTCGCCCGATCAACTACTTGCCGATCTCAACTGGGCTCTCGGTCCGGGTGCCGAGACGGTGAAGGCGAAGTTGCGCGCCGAGGGCGAGGGCCTGGTGGAGAACAACAAGGGCATCGTCGACGTCGTGCTCGGCCCCTACTTGGCGATCGGCTTTCTGCAGCACCTGTCCTACTGGTACAACGACCCCAACGACGGGGTCGAGTGGGAAAGCGAAAAGATGGTCGCGTGGGTGACCGATCTCGCCCGAACCGAACGCGAGAAGAAGAACGCGCCTCCCGCGGTCGACCCGGCCACCCCCGAGACCCAGGCACCCCAGACCCAGGCACCCGAGACGCCCGCGCCCGCCCAGGAATCCCGGGTGCTGCCGGAGCCGGGGACGCAGACTCGCGTCAGCGACCTCGGAGCCTTCCTCGAATCCCAGGGCATCCCGGTACCTCCCGGCATGTTCCCGCCGCAGTACTCCACGGTCCCCGAGCCGGCGCGAGCGGTCGGCTAGAGCAACGAAAAGAACCCCGCACCTGGTTGCCAGGTGCGGGGTTCTTCTATGTGATCGAGTCGGTGACTCAGACTCCGACGGTGACGTCGGCCGAGTGCACGCCCGCGCCCTCGGGCGTGATGACGGTGTCGCCGTTGCCCGATGCGGACAACGCCCGCAGCGTCCACTGTCCGGGGGCAGCGAAGAAGCGGAAATCGCCGGTTCCCGACGCGACGACCTCGGCGGTGAATTCGCCGGTGCCGTCGAGGAGACGGACGAATGCGCCCGCTACCGGCTCACCGTCGCCGGCGAGGACACGGCCGGTGATGACCGTTTCCTTCTCGACGTCGACGCCTGCGGGGATGGTCTGACCCTGCACGGGTGCTCCACACATATCAGTGAACCTCCAATTCGATGGGTGCTCCGACGAGGGAGCCGTATTCGACCCAGCTGCCGTCGTAGTTCTTGACGTCTTCCTTGCCGAGGAGCTCCTTGAGCACGAACCAGGTGTGGCTCGAGCGCTCACCGATACGGCAGTAGGCGATGGTGGCCTTGCTGTCGTCGTAGCCCTTGGTCTTGTACAGCTCTTCGAGTGCCTCGTCGGACTTGAACGTGCCGTCCTCGTTGGCGGTGGTGCTCCACGGGATGTTGATCGCGGACGGGACGTGGCCACGCTGCTGAGCCTGCTCCTGCGGGAGGTGTGCCGGCGCAAGGATCTTGCCGGAGAACTCGTCGGGGGAGCGCACGTCGATCAGGTTCTTGTTGCCGATGGCGTCGATGACCTCGTCGCGGAAAGCGCGGATCGACAGATCCGGTGCCTCGGCGCGGTACTGGGTGTTCTCCCGGCTGACGACGTCCTTCGACAGCGGGCGGCCGTCGAGCTCCCACTTCTTGCGGCCGCCGTCGATCAGCTTGACGTCCTTGTGGCCGTACAGCTTGAAGTACCAGTAGGCGTAGGCGGCGAACCAGTTGTTGTTTCCGCCGTAGAGCACGACGGTGTCGTCGTTGCTGATGCCCTTGGCCGAGAGCAAGCCGGAGAACTGCTCCTGATCGAGGAAGTCGCGGCGAACCGGGTCCTGCAGGTCCTTGCGCCAGTCGAGCTTGACCGCACCTTCGATGTGTCCGCCGTCGTAGGCGCTGGCGTCTTCGTCGACCTCGACGAAGACGATCTTCGGTGCGTTCAGGTTCTGCTCGGCCCAGTCGGCAGAGACCAGGACGTCGGAGCGAGCCATGGTGTTCCTTTCGGTCTTTCTTGTCGGATCAGGGGGTAGTTGTCACGCTGCGGTGCGCGAGTTGCCGCGCAATCGAGCTGCGAGGGGGTAGATCATGCAGCCCAGGCACACTGCGAACGCTGCGTTGAGAAACGCCGCGAAGAGCGCGAAGCCTGTCGCTACGGTGCCGACGACGGGAGCGCCGAGAGCGAATCCGAGGACTCCGACGGCGGCGAACACGAAGCCCACCAGTTGGGCGAACTTCAACGGGGCCACCGGCTCACGTTCTGTGGTCGGTGAGCGCCGCGGCGCGACGAATGTCGCGTAGATCGTGCCGTACGGACTGTGCTTGGGTCCGCGGACGGCTCCGATTCCGAACACGATCGCCTGGAGCCCCAGCAGGATTGCCGCTGCGGGAATCGAGACCGTGCTCGCGAGGAGGACGACGACCAGAACTGCGGTGGTGATCCACGCGGCGAAGCGCGGACCACGGACGTCGACCTGGTCGATCGTGGTGGTGTGGGTGTCGGATGTCGACATCGAGAGGTACTCCTGTGCGAGGCCGGGGCACGGCTTGTCGCCGGTGCTCGGATGTGGATTTCGATCATCGGGCCGGCATCACGCATGGGCGTGGCGGCAGACGGAAATCAGCAGCAGCGACAGCAACAACCGCCCAGTCGGCACAGATCAACCGTGCGTCGACTGGTGAGCATGAGCTCGCGGCGGGAGAACACGAAGTGCATCCTACCCGTTACCAGGGGCGCGTCGTACCGCCCACCTGAGTAGCTCTTGCCCTACAGCGCGTCGAGAGCCTCGCGCAGAGCTGCGGCCGACGGCACGCCGGCAATTCTCGAACGCCGACGCAGTTCTCCGTCGAGGACGAAGGTCGTCGGCAGCGAGAGCACTCCGAGTTCACGGGCGAGAACAGGCTGAGCATCGATGTCGAGTTCGACTTCGCGTGCGTCGGTGCGGTCGGCGAGAACCTGATGCACCACACGACGCACGGCAGCGCACGGACCACACCAGTCCGCCGAGAAGTGCAAAATCGTCGGAGTTCCCGAGGTGACGCCCGCATCGACGAGCAGCGGGAGAAGGTCGTCGGAATCGGTGGACGCGATGGTGCGTACGGCACCGGAACGACGACGCAGAATCAGTCCGACAGCAACGGCAAGGACCGCCACGACAACCAGAACTGTGATCCCTGTCACGGCTTTTCGATCTCGTTGAGGTCGATGTTCACGTTCTCTCCCGACCCTTCGACGACGATCTGTGAACCCTCCGCGTAGACGTCCGTGGGCAGCAGTCCGAACGGCAGGCTCTGGCGTTCGATGGTCTTGGTGAACAGGCCGAGAACTGTGGGTTTGGCGAAATCGGGAATCGTGAAGTCGGCCTGCCCCTCCGGTCCGAAGTAGAAGTCCGATGCCACGATGGCGACACTGTCACCTTCGAGCAGAAGGTCGGCCTGCACGCTGACGGTGGTCTGCAGCGGTCCCACCGGAACCGTTCCCGTCAGTACGACGCCACCGGCGGTGGTCTTGCCCGACCCGCCGGAGCCGCCCGTGCCGTCGGACTTGTCGGCCGGAGGTGCGGAAACCTGCAGGTCGACGATGCCGAGGAACCGTCCGAGATCGGTTGCCTCGATGCGGACGCGGCCGTCGAGCTCGTCCACCGGGATGTCCCGGACGTTGTTGTCGATCAGGTCGGACAGGGCGATGTGGACGCCGCGCAGGTTGGCTTCGATGGTCGTCGAGCCGACGTATTCGGTCGGGACGTCCTGGGCCCGGATCTCGATGTTCTGATAGCGGCCGTCGGCGGCCTGGGTGAGGAACGGAAAACCGTGCACGATCACCTGGGGGTCCGAGGTGAGTTCGCCGCCGTCGCGGATGGCGCGCGAGACGCGATATTCGGAGTAGGCCGCGGCCCCGAAATCGACGACGAGCGCGAGGGCCAACAGGCTGACGAGTCCGATGAGAAGTGTGCGCACCGGTCCATTGTGACCGAAGCATCGCGTACTGCCCGCTCCGACCGGTTGTACGGACAAGCTAGTCTGTGTCCTTGACGATCACTCGATTCCAGCGTCGGCTGGACCGGCCAGCGGTAAGAACGGAGACGCAGTGGAGCTCCTGTTACTGACCTCCGATCCCAATCCGGAGGGCGTACTCCCGTCTCTCGCGTTGCTGGCTCACCACATCCGGCCGGTACCGACCGAGGTGTCTTCTCTCCTCGAAGCAGGTTCTGCCGACATCGCGCTGGTGGATGCACGTACCGATCTGGCTGCTGCTCGCGGTCTGTGTCGACTGCTCGGTAGTACCGGCTCGGCCATCCCCGTGGTCGCGGTCCTGACCGAAGGCGGACTGGTCGCAGTCAATTCCGACTGGGGGCTCGACGACATCCTGCTGCCCGGCACGGGTCCCGCGGAACTGGACGCTCGGCTACGTCTGTTGGTCGGCCGGAGCGGCGGGGTTGCGAGTCCCGAGACGTCGGGCAAGATCACGCTCGGTGAGTTGGTCATCGACGAGGGCACGTACACCGCACGGTTGCGCGGTCGCCCACTCGATCTGACCTACAAGGAATTCGAGCTGCTGAAGTACCTGGCTCAACATGCGGGCCGCGTCTTCACCCGCGCCCAGTTGCTGCAGGAAGTATGGGGCTACGACTTCTTCGGTGGCACTCGCACCGTCGACGTCCATGTTCGACGCCTCCGCGCCAAGCTCGGCACCGAGTACGAGTCGCTGATCGGAACGGTGCGGAACGTGGGCTACAAGGCCGTGCGTCCGTCGCGTAACTCCAAGGGCGGTACGGCTCCGGACGCCATGGCCGGCGATTCCGACGATGCGGATTTCGAGTTCGAGCAAGAGAGTACGCTCTCGTAGATGAATTCGGATACTGCGTTCGACGTCCACCCCCTCGACGGCGACGCACCGTCCTCGCGCGTCAGCGACGAGATTCACCGGATCCTTTCGCGTGCAACCGAAGTCGACGGTACTGCGCCGCTGTCCGAGCAGGCTGTCAAGGCCGTCGACGCGGGTGAGAGCGTCGTTCGATTCGTTGCCACCGACGCAGATCGAGTCGTCGGGTACGTCGGCGTCGCCGACGGTATGGCCGAGGCAGTGGTCGATCCGGAGTATCGCGGTCGCGGCATAGGTCGGCGATTGGTCAGCAGCGCACTCGATCTCGGCTCCGACACGCGGATCTGGGCGCACGGAAATCTGCCTGCAGCACAGTCCGTGGCGCGGGCGCTCGGGCTGACGGTGGCCCGGGAACTGCTGCAGATGCGACGGGCCGCGGCAGAGCCCGACCTGCCCGATGTGGTTGTACCGCAGGGTATTTCGCTGCGAACCTATCGTGGTCACCAGGACGATGCCGAATTGTTGAGGGTGAACAACGCGGCGTTCTCCTGGCATCCCGAGCAGGGCGGCTGGACCGACCGCGACATCGCGTCGCGGCGAGACGAGCCGTGGTTCGATCCGGCGGGTCTCTTCCTGGCCTTCGAGGAAGGCAGCGACCACCTGCTCGGATTCCACTGGACGAAAGTTCACGCCGCTGAGGATCGGGTCGTTCCGCAGGCTCCACTCCCTGGGGGCAACGACCCGGCCATCGGCGAGGTGTACGTGGTCGGTATCGATCCGCAGGCGCAGGGTCGCGGTCTCGGACGGGTACTGACCCTGGCCGGGCTGCATTATCTGCGCGGTCGCGAACTGGACCAGATCATGCTGTACGTCGAGGCCGACAACACCGCGGCGGTGCACACGTACACCAAGCTCGGGTTCGCGAATTACCACGTCGACGCCGCGTACGCGCGGACCGCGTAATCGGACATTTCCAGCACGGTGTTCATCTTCCGTTCACCCACGCGGGGGTAAACGTCTACCACCTGCCTTTACCTTTCTCTCTGGGCGGCAACCTACGCTGCCTGGTGCGAGGGTTCTTCTGAGCCGGCACCTTCACAGTCGCAGCGCGAACCTCGAGTTCGCGCCGCGATCACGGCCCAAGATTCCTCGGAGGAAACAGGTGAACCTCAAGCGCAACGGTGCTCTCATGAGTGCAGTGGCAGTCAGTGCCATGTTGCTGGCCGCATGCGGTAGCGACGCGAACGTCGCCACCACGGACGGTGCATCGCAGTCCTCGGCTTCGTGCGAAGGCAAGTCCCCGTTGACCGGTGAAGGCTCGTCCGCACAGCAGAACGCCATGTCCAACTTCACCTCGATCTACTCCGGCGTCTGCGCGGGCAAGGCCGTCGAGTACACCACCAGTGGTTCGGGCAACGGCCGCACGCAGTTCGTCGCGGGCCTCGTCGACTTCGCCGGCTCCGACTCGTCCATCAAGGACGACCAGGCCGCACAGGCCGCCGTGCGCTGCGCCAACAACCCGGCGTGGAACCTGCCGCTGGTCTTCGGCCCGGTCGCAGTGGCCTACAACGTCGACGGTGTCGACAACCTGGTGCTGAACCCCGACGTCATCGCACAGATCTTCACCGGCAAGATCACCACCTGGAACGACCCGGCCATCGCCGCACTCAACGAGGGCGCAACGCTCCCGTCGACCGCGATCACCCCGGTCTACCGCTCCGACTCGTCGGGCACCAGCGACAACTTCCAGCGCTTCCTCGCCGCATCCGCTCCCGAGGCGTGGACGCTGAACCACAGCTCCGATTGGGCCGGCGGCGTCGGCGAAGGTGCCAACGGATCCTCGGGCGTCGCCCAGGCCGTCGCCGCCACCCCCGGTGCCATCACCTACGTCGAGAAGGGCTTCGCCGACCAGGAGTCGCTGGGCAAGGCCGCTGTCGACTTCGGTAACGGACCGGTCGAGCTGAGCAGCGAGACCGCAGGCAAGGCAATCGACGCCGCGAAGTTCAAGGGCGAGGGCAACGACCTCGTCATCGACATCGACGGCCTCTACGCCAGCGACGCAGCGGACACCTACCCGCTGGTCCTCGCGACCTACGAGATCGTCTGCTCGAAGGGCTACGACGCCGACACCACGGCAGCAGTCAAGTCCTTCCTGCTCAGTGCAGCCAACGAGGGCCAGCAGGGCCTCGAAGAAGCCGGTTACGTGCCGCTGCCCGACGCATTCAAGGAACGCCTGGTCACCGCCATCGAAGCGATCGCCTGATCCTCGATAAACCCGGTTTCGCCTTCGGCTCGCGGTGACGCGGGCCGAAGGCGGACCACCCTGCATCGACACGAGACAGTGAGCGGTATGAGCGACACCCACTCGATCACCGGCATCCCCTCAGCGGCTACCGTGCCTACCACAGGTGCCGCCCACGAACCGGAAGAACCACAATTGTCAGACTCGAAAACATCGGGGACGGTCACCCGTCCCGGTGACAGGATCTTCTCCGGCCTGGCCAAGGGCTCGGGCATCTTCATCATCGCCCTGATCGCTGCGGTCGGCATCTTCCTGCTCTGGCGAGCGATTCCCTCACTGTCCAACAACACGGTCAACTTCCTGACCTACAACGGCGCGTGGGACACCTCGAACACCTCGGCAATGGTGTTCGGTGTACTCGACCTGTTTCTGGTCACCGTCACCGTGTCGTTGTTCGCTCTGATCCTGGCGATGCCCGTCGCGCTCGGTATCGCGATCTACCTGACGAACTACGCACCCAAGCGTGTTGCCGGACCGCTCGGCTACGTCATCGACCTCCTCGCCGCCGTCCCGTCGATCGTCTTCGGCCTCTGGGGCCTGTACGTCCTGGCCCCGGCGATCAGCCCGTTCGCCGAATGGCTGAACTCGTCGCTGAGCTGGTTCCCGCTGTTCAGCACCGGCTCGGTATCGATCGCAGGCGGCGGCACCATCTTCACCGGCGGCATCGTGCTCGCCGTGATGATCCTGCCGATCATTGCCGCCGTGACCCGAGAGGTGTTCGTCCAGACGCCCAAGGGCCAGGTCGAGGCGGCTCTCGCGCTCGGAGCCACTCGCTGGGAAGTTGTTCGCACCACGGTCATTCCGTTCGGCAAGTCCGGCTTCGTCAGCGGTTCGATGCTCGGCCTCGGGCGCGCACTCGGTGAGACCATCGCGCTCTACATCATCATCCGCAGCACCCAGGCGACCTTCGGCGGAACGTTGTTCGACGGCGGTTCCACCTTCGCGACCAAGATCGCGCTGGCAGCAGGCGAGTTCAACAACCCGCTGCAGGCCGGTGCCTACATCGCCGCCGGTCTGGTGCTGTTCGTCCTGACCTTCGTCGTCAACGCCGGTGCCCGCGCCGCCATCGCCGGAAAGAAGGACTGACCCATGACCGCAACCATGGACAAGCCCGTCAAGGAGCCCACGTTCCAGGGCGTCAGCGCCCGGCGCAAGGCGTCGAACCTCGCGGCGACGATTCTCGTCAGCCTGTCGGTGCTCGTCGCCCTCGTACCACTGATCTGGGTGCTCTACACGGTGATCTCACGTGGACTGTCCGCTGTGGTCGCACCGGCCTGGTGGCAGAACTCGCAGGCCGGAATCACCCAGTTCATCGCCGGCGGTGGTGCGTACCACGCGATCGTGGGAACCCTCCTGCAAGGACTGTTCTGCGCCGTCATCTCCATCCCGATCGGCATCTTCGTCGCCATCTACCTCGTCGAGTACGGCGCAGGTACCAAACTGGCCAAGGTCACGACGTTCATGGTCGACATCCTCACCGGTGTTCCGTCCATCGTCGCGGCCCTGTTCATCTACGCGCTGTGGATCGCCACCTTCGGGTTCCAGCGCTCCGGTGTCGCCGTTGCCTTCGCCCTCGTGTTGCTGATGATTCCGGTCATCGTGCGGTCGGCCGAGGAGATGCTGCGCATCGTTCCGCAGGACCTGCGCGAGGCGTCCTACGCACTGGGCGTGCCGAAGTGGAAGACCATCGCCAAGATCGTCATCCCCACCGCGCTCTCCGGCATCGTCACCGGCATCATGCTGGCGCTGGCCCGCGTCATGGGTGAGACGGCTCCGGTGCTGATCCTGGTCGGCTCGGCCACCGCTATCAACTTCAACATTTTCGAGGGGCCGCAGACGTCACTGCCGCTCATGATGGTCGACCTGCAGAAAGCAGGAACCGGCGTGCTCACCGCGGAGCGCATGTGGGGAGCAGCCCTGACGCTGATCCTGATCGTCGCAATACTCAACATCGGCGCGAAGTTGGTCTCGAAGTTCTTCTCGCCCAAGAACTTCTGACCCACCCGACTCCAGAGAATCCTAAGGAATCAGAACATGGCAAAGCGTCTCGATCTCAAGGACGTCAACATCTACTACGGCAAGTTCCATGCCGTCTCCGACGTCACTCTGGCAGTCCCGCCGCGCAGCGTCACCGCGTTCATCGGACCGTCCGGCTGCGGTAAGTCGACCGTCCTGCGTTCGCTCAACCGTATGCACGAGGTCACGCCCGGCGCTCGCGTCGAAGGTTCGGTGCTGCTCGACGGCGAGGACATCTACGGCAGTGGCGTCGACCCCGTCGGTGTGCGACGCACCATCGGCATGGTCTTCCAGCGACCCAACCCGTTCCCGACCATGTCCATCAAGGACAACGTCGTCGCCGGGCTGAAGCTGCAGGGTGGCCGCGGCAAGAAGGAACTCGACGAGATCGCCGAGCGCTCGCTCAAGGGTGCCAACCTGTGGACCGAGGTCAAGGATCGCCTCGACAAGCCCGGCGGCGGACTCTCCGGTGGTCAGCAGCAGCGTCTGTGCATCGCCCGCGCCATTGCCGTCTCTCCCGACGTGTTGCTGATGGACGAGCCGTGCTCGGCCCTGGACCCCATCTCGACACTGGCGATCGAGGACCTGATTCAGGAACTCAAGCAGGACTTCACGATCGTGATCGTCACGCACAACATGCAGCAGGCCGCCCGCGTGAGCGATCAGACCGGCTTCTTCAACCTCGAGGCAACGGGCAAGCCCGGCAAGCTGATCGAGATCGACGACACCGAGAAGATCTTCTCCAATCCGACGCAGAAGGCCACCGAGGACTATATCTCCGGCCGCTTCGGATAACCGCACACCGCACAGAGAACCCCCGCCGAGCGAAAGCTCGACGGGGGTTCTTTTTGTGCGCCTGCCCTGGGGCCGAGATCGAGTAGCGTTGTCGCGCAGCGCTACTCGACCTCGAACGAAGTGGGTGCTACGAGCTGGGAATGTTCTGCTGGTGAAGGTCGGCGGGAAGCTGGCCGGTGACGAGGAAGATGACTCGGCGGCCGACCTCGACGGCGTGATCGGCGAAGCGTTCGTAGAAGCGGCCCAGCAGGGTCACGTCCACCGCGGCGGCGACGCCGTGGCTCCACTCACGGTCCATCAGCACCGTGAAGAGGTGACGGTGCAGGTCGTCCATCGCCTCGTCCTCTTCCTGCAGCTTCGCAGCGCGCTCGGGATCGCGGGTCTCGAGCACCTCGCGGGCCGAGGCACCGATCTGCACGGCGAGGCGTCCCATCTCGGCGAAGTAGCCGTTGACGACCTCGGGGAGGGCGTGGTTCGGGTGCCGGCGACGGGTGATCTTGGCGACGTGGAGTGCGAGTGCGCCCATCCGGTCGATATCGGCGACGATCTGGATGCCGGCCACCACCGAACGGAGATCGCCCGCGACCGGAGCCTGCAGCGCAAGAAGTGTGAATGCCTTCTCCTCGCAGATCGCGCTGAGCTCGGTGATCTTGTCGTGCTCGGAAATGACCTGCTCGGCGAGAACCAGGTCTGCTTGGAGGAGAGACTGCGTGGCCTTTTCCATGGCCGCACCAGCCAGGCTCGCCATTTCTCCGAGGAGATCGGCGAGCTCGTTCATCTGTTCGTTGTAGGCGACGCGCATGAGCGCAGTTTAGTAGGTCACACCGACCAGTTCTCTGTCCCGAGGGTTAACGGGGAATGAATGGAGTCAGGCGCACGTGTCGTCGGCCGCGTTGGTGAACGACAGATCCTCGGGCAACTGTGCACTTTCGGTCGTTCCCTCCACCTGGGTGGGGTCGATCTGCGCACCGACGTCGGCCGGGTACTGGGTGTAGCCCGGGTAGTTGGAACCGAGGACCACCTCCACGACGTTGTTCAGGCTCGGAGCCAGTTCGATCGCAGCGCCGGGTATCGCCGACGCCACCGTCGCCGCAGCGGCTTCCTGATCCTGGGAGTACCGAACGACGGTCTGAGCGGCGGAGCCGGAGAAGTTGCCGACCGTGAGGATCTGGAACCCGTACGTCGCCAGCTGATCGGATGCGGTCTGCGCCATTCCCGCGATGTCCGATGCGTTGGACACCTGTAGCGACACGGTGCCAGGATCGACGGCCAGCAGCGGGGCGTCGGGGGCGGCGGGCGGCGGGGTCGGCTCCGGTGTCACCGGTTCCGCCCGTTCTTCGCCGGGCAGGGGCAGGTCGTCGATGATCGCCTGGAAGATGGCACCGATCGCGTCCTCGTTGGGGATCTCGTTGCCGTAGTCGTTGGTTCCGGTGGTGGGAATGGTCAGGAAGGTGACCGCGCCGGCGTCGACGTTCTGCAACGAACGGCCGAGCGTCACCAGGTCCTGGGTCTTGACGTTCTCGACGAAGGTGTCGGAGGTGAACGCGTTGACGAATCCGTTCAGCTTGCCCGGGTCGAGAAGAACCTTGTTCGACAACGCCGATCGCAACAGTGACGACAGGAAACGCTGCTGGCGCTTGATGCGGCCGTAGTCGCCGTTGCCCTCCGATTCGATGTTGCGTGCCCGGACGTAGTTCAGTGCGGTGCGGCCGTCGATGCGTTGGGTACCGGCGTTGGGGAGTACGTCTCCGAGTTCGTAGTCGACGAGAGGCTGCGCGGTACACACCTCGACACCGCCGACCTCGTCGACCATGGACTCGAACCCGGCGAAGTCCATGCCGACGAAGTGTCCGATCCGCAGTCCTGAGATCTTCTGAATGGTCTTGACCAGGCATTTCGGGCCGCCGAGGGCGTAGGTGGCGTTCAGCTTGTCGCCGTACGCCTCCGGGAACATCTCACCGGTGTAGGTATTGGTGACGTTGTCGAACTGCTCGCACTCGGGGCGGGTCACGTCCAGGTCGCGTGGGAACGACACGGCGACGACGCGGCTGCGGTCGGCCGGAATGTTGACGAGCATGACGGTGTCCGAGCGCGACCCCTCGGCATCGGCGACGGTTCCTGCGCCCACCTGCCCGCTGGCACCGGCGCGCGTATCGGTGCCGACGATCAGATAGGTCTCGTCTCCGTACTGGCCTGCGGCGTCGACGACGTCGGTCGAATCGGGGTCGAGCGCGGCGACTTGGAGGAATCCTTGATCGGTGTTGCGAAGGTAGCCCCACACCACTCCCGTGAGAGCCACGGCGAGGATCGCGACGATCGAGACCAGGCTTCGGCCGATCATGCGTATTCGTCGTCGTCGCCGTACCCGGCTCATCGCCAGACGCGTCAGCGCCGGCCGGTCGGCGGCGGGTGCGCCGACGGGTTCGGGTGCAGCGTGCGGCGGCGGGGTGGGCATCGGACGGTTCGCCCGAGCCGGCGGGGGAGTGGAGTCGGTGATCGGTGAGATGACCTCGGTGGGCTCTTCGACGTCCGGCCGTTCGGGGGGATCACGTCGGGTCGCTCCCGAACGAGACATCTTGTCGACCAGCTCGGCGACCGACACCGTGTCCGCATTGCGGGGGGAGCGTTTACCGAGTCGGCCGCTGTCACCCGGCTTCGGCGGAGAATCGGAGTCGGATGCGTCGGATTCCGAGCCAGCGGGGTCGGGTGTGGCGGGGTCGTCGGACCGAGGGGGACGTTGTCCGGAACGTCCGCCTGCGCCGGTTCGTCCGATTGAGGACAGCGGGCGCTCCCATGGGGCGCGACCCTCGGGCACAGACGGGCCCGACTCTCGATCGTCTCCCACGAATTCGAACCTGGCCTTCCATCACACGCATGTGCCGTCTACTCGGCAATCCAAGCCATAGTACTGACTCGAGCGGCGCGGTCCACTTCGTGCGAGACGGGCCCTGGTGAACGGGTCGATCAGCCGCCGGAATGCATCAGATCTGCACCGGCGGGGACACACAGGTCCTCCGGATCGTCGAGCCATCCGTCGGGCAGCGACACGGCACCGGGTGAGCCCTGCCGGCCGCGGGGACCCTCGGCGTCCTTGGGAAACGGAACGGTCGGATCCAGTTGCGCCAGAAGGTCGTCCAGTTCGGCGAGGGTCGACACCAATGCCATCGACACCCGAAGATCCGAGCCGGCGGGAAAGCCGCGCAGGTACCAGGACACGTGCTTACGCAACTCTCGCAGGCCTTTGCCCTCACCGTGGTGCTGCGCGAGCAACTCGGCATGGCGCGCGATGATCGTGGCCACCTCACCCAGGGTCGGCGGCGTCGGCTCTGGCCGCCCGTTCAGGCGGGCACTGAGCTCGGCGAACAGCCACGGACGACCGAGACAGCCACGCCCGACGACGACGCCGTCGCATCCGGTTTCCGCCATCATGCGGACGGCGTCGGACGCCGAGAAGATATCGCCGTTGCCCAGGACGGGAATCCCGGTGACGTGCTCCTTGAGTCGAGCGATCTCGTTCCAGTCGGCGGTGCCGGAGTAACGCTGGGAGGCGGTGCGGGCGTGCAACGCCACGGCCGCTGCACCCTCGTCGGCGGCGATCCGGCCGGCATCGAGATGGGTGTGATGGTTCTCGTCGATTCCGACACGGAACTTGACCGTGACGGGGATGTCGGTGCCCTCGGTGGCCTTGACCGCCGCAGCGACGATGCGGCCGAACAGGTTTCGCTTGTACGGCAATGCGGCTCCGCCGCCCTTGCGGGTGACTTTCGGGACCGGGCAGCCGAAGTTCATGTCGATGTGATCGGCCAAATTGTCGTCGACGATCATTTTCGCCGCGGCGTACGTGGTGTCGGGATCGACCGTGTAGAGCTGCAAGGACCGGGGAGTTTCGGTGGGCCCGAACGTCGTCATGTGCATCGTGGCGGGTTGCCGTTCGACGAGAGCACGTGCGGTGACCATCTCGCAGACGTACAGACCGGACGTGCTGCCCGCGCGCTCGAGTTCCTGTTCGCGGCACAACGTGCGGAACGCCACATTGGTGACGCCTGCCATCGGTGCGAGGACGACGGGGCTGCGCAACTCCAGGGAGCCGATCTGCAATGTCATGGAAAACAAGCCTTTGGAACGAAGGGAGAACTTTCGGGAGAAAAGGCGGTGCCCGGCACCGAAGTCGGTACCGGGCACACCAGTCGATCGAAACTCAGGACGCGCGTGCTTCGGCCTTGGCGCGTTCGCGGGCCAGCGAGCGGTCTCGCATCTCCTCGAACTTGGTGGCCTGACGTTCGAGGTCTTCGAGGAACGCGGCGAGTTCCTCGCGCTTGTTCTCACCGCGGGCGGTGAAGTCGTTGCGCTCGAACACGCTCCACTTGCGCAGGACGGGCCAGACGACGTCTTCGAGGTGTTGGCGCAGGTCGTAGATGCCGTGCTTGGCCATCAACACACCGTTGCGGCGGAAGTTCGGCATGCCGGCACCGGGCATGACGAAGTTCGTCACGATGTCGGAGACCGCGTCGAGGGTCTGGTCGGGTGCGATGTCCATCGCTGCGCCGGTGATGTTGCGGTAGAAGATCATGTGCAGGTTCTCGTCGGCGGCGATGCGCTGGAGCATGCGGTCGGCGATCGGGTCGTCACAGACCTTGCCGGTGTTGCGGTGCGAGACGCGGGTCGCGAGTTCCTGGAATGTCACGTACGCCACCGAGTGGAGCAATCCGGTCTGCGAACCTGCGGGCGAGGCGAAGCCGTTGGTCATGTGGATCATGCGGGCTTCTTCGAGGGCGACGGGATCGACGCCTCGGGTGACGACGAGGTAGTCGCGCATGACGATGCCGTGGCGGTTCTCCTCGGCGGTCCAGCGGCCGACCCACGTTCCCCAGGCACCGTCCTGGGAGAAGTTCTCGGCGATCTCACGGTGGTAGGACGGCAGATTGTCCTCGGTGAGCAGGTTGGTGATCATCGCGGCCTGCGCGACGTCGGAGAGCTTGGACTGCTCCGGGTCGTAGTCCTTACCGCCGAGCGCGGCGAAGTTGCGGCCTTCGTCCCACGGCACGTAGTCGTGGGGATGCCATTCGCGCGCCATCGAAATGTGACGGTTCACGTTGTCCTCGGCAGTGGGCACCAGCTCTTGCAGAAGCTCGAGCTGTGTCAGATCCCTCGCCATTAGATCGCCTCCATAGATTGCGTACGACCGGTCCAGCTTACGGCACCGTAGGTTCGGTGTGAACCGTGTCGCGGCTGTTCACTTGCTGTTCGAGCAGTCGTGACGACCGACATCGGCCGATGTGGGGATCTTCGCGACTGCTGCAGTTCTCCCTGCACGTCGCTGCGGACGGGCCGATCGTTACCCCGAGTGTACGGACCGGATGCCGCCGAATGCAGTTCGGCGGAAGGGTGTGTGGTGCCCCCAGTAGGACTCGAACCTACGACCTGCGGATTAAAAGTCCGTAGCTCTACCAACTGAGCTATAGGGGCGCGGATCGAAAGTGTAATGGGCAGTGCAGCCGTGTCGGTCATGCACCCCCGGCACCGCGTTTCGGGGGTCAGCGCCCGAAACTGCTGCAGCCTTGCGGCGCGGGGATACCGGCCAGGCGGTCGTCGATCCAGGAGTACGCACCGGGAATGCCGCTGATCGCGACGACGAGGTGTTCACCGAAGTACTCCTCGAGGCGTACGTCGGCACCGTGTGCGCACCACTCGTCGTACAGCGTTTCCGCACCTTCCCGGGGGATCCAGAATTCCTGACGGCCCTGGTAGATCATCGTGGGCACGGTGGGGGCGAGATCACCGCCCATCCGGGTCGCGGCGATGATGCGTTCGGCGATCTCGGTCCGGTCGACGTTCGGCACGTCCGAGAGGGCCTGGGCCGGTATCGGTGCCACCAGTCCGCCGGGAGCGAGCAGTGTGATGCAGAGATCTTTGGCCACGGTCGCCAGACGCAGTCCGTTGGCGTTCATCAGGGAGAACATCTCGGGATACTCGCGGGCAACTCCGAGCGCTGCGGACAGGAACAGCGTCGACGCGACGTTGCCGTTCATCGACGTCAGCAGAATCCGGTAGTCGGTCGGTGGACCGCCGAAGGCCGCGCCCACCAGATTGACCTCCGGCGCGTACGACGGGGCGAGTTGAGCGGCCCATCCGGTGGCGATCGCGCCGCCCGAATAGCCTGTGACGGCAATCGGGGAGGACGCGGGCAACCCGAGTTCGGGGAGGCGCACCATCGCGCGCAACGCGTCGAGCACCGCATGGCCGGCCATGCGCCCGGCCGCGTACGCCTGCCGCGGACCCTCGTGATCGGTGACGACCACTGCATAGTTCTTGGCGAGGAACGCCTGCACCGCTGGAATCTCGCGGGCAATACCTCGGGGCAGGGTCCACGACGGTGCACAGGTGTTACCCAGTGAGTTGATGGCCATGTTGTACGCGACGACGGGACGCGTGCCGGGACCGGCCCAGGGCGCGTCGGGCACGATGACGGTCGTTGCCGCTGCGACGGGTCGGTCTTTGGAATCGCTTGTGCGGTAGAGGATCTGGGTCGATGTGACCGGGGTGAACAGCAGCCCCACGCTCACGCGTCGGGTGCCGAGAACCGATCCGGGCGGGAGCTCCTCGAATCCTGCCGGCGGGTCGAAGAACGGCTCGCCGAGTGGGGTCGGCAGGTAGAGGGCGGGATCGGCGACGGGATCGAGGAAGTTCGTCAGTGGGTCGGCGGCGACGGTGTGCGCCGTCGACAACGTCAAGGCCGACGACACGAGTAGTACTGTCATCGAACGACATACGCGGATCAATAGATTCATGGCGTGCACCCGTCCCCGATCGGCCGAAGCAACATGTGTGATGCGCATCACGCTATGCCCGAGGTGGTGTACGCCTTCGGCTATTCCGAGAATGTGTCGAAACCGTTACCGTTTCGCCGCTGATATCGATTATGAGACAGTGCTTTTGGTGACCGCACAGATCGGTGTTGCCGTATTCGATTGATCAGCAACAGTTTTCATGCGCTAAGGAGCGGTGCAAACGACGGTGCCTCGAGAGATGCTCGTGCAGAATGTAATTCGATATTCAACTGCTTTCCGGATCTGGGAGACCGGCGGCCATTCGGCGGAGTTCGTACGCATGCTCGGTATCGGCGTTGTGGCTCGAACGGCGGTGCCGACCTGGCCCGAGCGGACGTACGTGAGCGGCTCGAGTGCGCACCCCCTGCAGCGCACTCGAGCCGGGTGAACAATACCATTCGGCTTGTTTCAGTTACCCAACCGAATTTTCTGTCGGCTGCACGCGTCGTAGCGGACCGCAGGTGAGTCGAGTCGCGTGTCGTTCGGGTGAAGTACTCTCTACTTGTACTACCTGTGGATATGCAGGGCGCTTGGGCTCGGAGGCACGGAGTAAATGGCACAACAGGAGCGCGCACGGCGGACCCGGGCGGCAATCGTCGAGGCAGCAGCGGCGGAATTCGCCAAGCGCGGATATGCGGCTGCGTCCGTCAACACCATCTTGGAAGGATCGAACGCCACCAAGGGGGCGATGTACTTCCATTTCCAGTCCAAGGAAGACCTGGCCCGAGCGGTGCTCGCGGCCGGACTCGACCGTTATGTCGCAATCTCCGAGAAATGGGCGGATTCGACCGCGCATCCCTTTTACGTCATCAAGGGAATCGTCGACGACATCGCGCAGAACTTTCAGAACGACGTGATCGTGCGTGCAGAATTCCGGCTGATCGTCGAGCCCGAGTTCTACGCGGAGGTGCACTCCGGTGGTGGCCGGGTGTGGGGCGCTCAGGGGTACGCGCAGGCCGAGAGAGCGCTGGCGATGGGAGACCTCAAGCCGCAGTTCGACGCAGCCAAGTTCGTGCGGGTACTCGCCGCGTCGATGGCGGGTCAGCGTTACATGTCGGATCTGGTGGCCGACAACGCAGATCTACGCGAGCGGTTCGAGGAGTCCGTCGAGATTGTGCTCCTTGCCATGGCGTCGGATAGTTGGTTGGCCGAGTTCGAACTCCACGGGTGGGAGCAGTTCGGCGAAAACGAGGCAAAAACTGCCTCTGACCTGCCGGTTTGAGATTTACCGCGAAAGTGTCCTAAGCTATCCCAGCTCCCAACGGAACGCCGTTGAGGGTAGCGTCGAAGCAATTCGGCGGGCCCCCTTCGTCTAGCGGCCTAGGACGCCGCCCTTTCAAGGCGGTAGCGCGGGTTCGAATCCCGTAGGGGGTACGCAGGAAAGCATCGGATTGACAATCCGATGTGCAGTACAGCATTCTTCATCTCGCTCCGGCGAGAAGCAGATTTGCAGTTCGGAGAGTTGGTGCGCTAGAAATAGCGCGGCAACAACAGCAAGGCCCTGTGGCGCAGTTGGTTAGCGCGCCGCCCTGTCACGGCGGAGGTCGCGGGTTCGAGTCCCGTCAGGGTCGCAGAATCGGTGTGCAAGCACCGGCATTGCGATGGCATTGTTTCACCGGTGCCGCCCGGCCAGGTAGCTCAGTTGGTACGAGCGTCCGCCTGAAAAGCGGAAGGTCGCCGGTTCGATCCCGGCCCTGGCCACCACGGTTGTGATCGACAAGCACTGACAAAGCCCCTCTCGACTTCGGTCGAGAGGGGCTTTGTCGTCTGCGGAGTATTCACTGTCCCGTGACGGCGCTCGATTGCAACGTTAGGCTCGACAGGTGGATGTGATCGCTCGCGCGCAAGCCGATCTCGCACGTGGAGACACCAACGCCGCACGAGACGGGCTCCTCGACGCCTTGCCGCGCAACCCGTCGTCGCCGGCGGTTCTGGAACTGCTCGCGTACACGTATCTCCTTCTCGGTGATCGTGCGGCGGCCGGTGCCGTGTGGTTTCTGACCGACAAGGCCGACGACGATCCGACGGCGTCCGCTGCGTTCGCGGCACTGCAGAAGCAGTACCGGTCGCCGCTGATGCTCGCCCGAGCGCTCCCCATCCACGCGCCCTCGGATTGGTATCCGGTGCGGGCTCAGATGCGCCTGGAGCGACTGGGAGCCGCAATCGCAGCCAATGGGCAGAGCTGGATCCCACCGCGCGATGTCGTGTATTTCGACGAGGACGGAGTCGACTCCGACGACTTCTATGCCGCGCGTACCGCCGACGAGGACGATGCCGACGACGGGTTGGAGACGTCTGGTTACCGCACCGTGAGGCAACGTGCGATCGCAGCGACCATCGTCCTTGCCATCGTTGCCACCTCTGCGTCGGTGGTGTTGGCACTCGTCTTCGGGTGATGGCGATTCTCGGAGGGGCGGTTCTCGAACGGGTCGCTCGAATCCGAGCGTAGAGTTCGTCGGAGGATATCGAGGCCGACGACCGAGGGCGACTTCATTTCATGGGCACAGCGAACGGCGCACCGTCACCGCGCGACGACAATTACGACGTCAATCTTGCCCAGGCGAGAGTGTTCGCGCGAGGACTGGCCGAACACATTCGGACGTGTTCGGCGGCCATCGAAATTGCGCAGTCCAAAGCATTTCGGGCTCGCGCCGATCGTGCCGAATCTCGCGCGAGGCAATTCGAGTCCGAGGCATCCACTCTCCGCACCGAGCTCTACGAGATGTATCGGCACATCGACGCGATGACGGCTCGATTCCCGGAACTGCGGACCGACCCGGCAGTCCGCGGATAGCGACCGCCCGAATCAGACTGCGGCGGAACCGGTGACCAAGCCGAACGTGGTCTCGGCTCCACGCCGGCCCAGCGCCGAACCCCACACCGAGTACACCGCGTCCGTTGTCGTGGACTGCTCCACGTCGCGCCCCTCGGCGACAGTGATCAGCGTGCGGGAGAGCTCGAACAGACTTACCCGGTGATTCTTCGCCGTGGTGAACAACTCGTCGATGGCGTCGGCCACCGAGCCGCCGTGGATCCCGATGAGCACTCCGGTCGCGATGTCGACGTCGGTACGAGAGGCGGGTGAATCGGGCAGTCTGTCGGTCATCTTTTTCCTCGAGATGGTGTTGTCGGTGCGGATGACCGAGTGGATTCTGGGTCGAGCGGGATTCACTGTCTCACACCGACATGACTTTTCATACAGTCGGTTTCGCGCGGACGTGCATGCGCTCGCCCTGAGGTCCGAACAGGCTCAGCAGCTCGACCGGTCGGTTGCCGACAGCGCCGAACCAGTGCGGTACCCGGGTGTCGAATTCGGCGGCCTCACCGGCCTTCATCGTCAGATCGTGTTCGCCGAGAATAAGTCTCAGGGTGCCGTCGAGAACGTAGAACCACTCGTATCCTTCGTGCACTCGTGGGCGCGGCTCCTTGTCGTCCGGACGAATCAGCAGTTTGAAGGCCTGCAGTCCGCCGGGGCGGAGCGTCAGCGGAAGGATGGTGACGTTCTCGCGCACCGTGGCTGTGGTGCGTACCCGGGGATCGGCGACGGGGGGAGCCGTCACCAGATCGTCGAGCGCCATCTGATGCGCGCGGGCGATCGGCCACAGCAGTTCGAGACTGGGTTTGCGGTCACCGGATTCGAGCCGCGAGAGCGTGCTGATCGAAATTCCGGTGGTGTCGGACAGCGCGGCGAGGGTGGTGTTCTTCTCCATTCGGATGCGCTTGAGGCGGGGGCCGAGGCCGGCAATGAGCTCGTCGAGGGTGGTTTCTGCGTCCGTCATCGATCCATTGCAGTTTCGGCAAACGAATTTGTCAAGTCGTCCCGTAGGGCGCGCGGGAATGCAGAGGCGAAAACAGCCCGGAGGCGACGGCGGGAAGCTCATACTCGGTTCATGATCGCTCGTCCGGGGCACCCGCAACGTACCGGCGTGGTCCGCGATGCCTACGGCAGTTCCGCGTCCGAGGCCTTCATGGTGGTGGCCATTGCCACGATTCTGGTCACCAGGGCGTATTTGGAACTCACTCACTACCCGCAGGTCGGTGGCAAGTCGCTGCACATCGCGCACGCCCTGTACGGCGGGGCGGCGATGATGCTGGCTCTGTTGATCGGATGGATGTTCATCGGGTTCGGCGTTCGGGTCTTCACCGTGGTGCTCGGCGGAATCGGGTTCGGGTTGTTTCTCGACGAGGTCGGCAAGTTCGTCACCAAGGACAACGATTACTTCTACGGCCCGTCGTCGGAGATCATGTACGTCCTGGTGGTGCTGCTGTTGGTGTTCAGCAGGATCGTGCGGGAGTTCCGCAGGCCGTCGCGGGACGAGTCGCTGGCGAATGCGGCCGCGATCGCCGCGGATGGCGTCGCGCACGGTCTTCCCGAGCATCGGCGCGACTGGGCGCTGCGGATGGTTGCGCGAGCGGAGTCGGACGGAGCCGACCCGGACACCGTAGCCGGAATCAGATTGTTGCTCGGCACCTGCCGCCGGTCGACATCGCGTACCCACTCGATGCGCCAGTTCGTTCCACGGCTGATTCCCGCGTTCTTCACCAGTCCCCGTTGGGTTCCCGTCGTCGGCTGGGGACTGGTCCTGATCTCCGGGGCGGGAGTCGTGTTCGGGATCGTCGAGCTCGTCCTGGGTGACCTGCTCATCGATCGCCGAGACCTGACGATCGACGTCTACAGGATGGGCATCGCCAGCGGCATCCTGTTCGTCAGTGCCTGCATCACATTCGCCACGGCGCTGCCGGCGATGCTGCGGTTGCGAACGGACGGTCCCCTGTGGCCGTTGCGCACTCTCCGCGTGTCCGCACTGGTGTTCACGTTGCTCAACGCGCTCGTGGATTTCGCCCAGGAGGGGTTCGCTGCGCTGGGAAATGTAGCGGTCGGTCTGTTCGCGCTCGCGGTCATCTCGCACCGCATCACCGTCCGAGCCGACGAAATAGCCGGTACTACGGAATCGGTTGCGCTGCAGGAGGATCGAGACTCCGATTGCTCTCGAACCGTCGAACCACGCCGCTGAGCGGATCGACGAACTCGATGGAGCGAGCCAGTAGGCGGAGCGGATCGGAGTAGTCGTCGTCGGCGACCTCGCGGAACGACGGATAGAAGTTGTCGCCCACGATCGGGATTCCCAGCGAGCACAGATGAACCCGAAGTTGATGCGTCTTCCCGGTGCGCGGGTGCAGCCGATATCGACCGTACGACCCGAGAGTGTCGACCAGTTCGATGCGTGTCTCGGCATTGGGCTCGCCCGGTACCTCCCGTGCCTGAAGAACGCCGCGTTCCTTGACGATTCGACTGTGCACTGTCAGTGGGAAGTCGACATTCTGGGACAGTGGGGCAATTGCCTCGTACTGCTTGGTGACCGTGCGCTGAGCGAACATCTCCTGATACGGCCGGCGCGCCTGCCGCTGCACGGTGAACACCAGGACACCCGCGGTGAGTCGATCCAGTCGGTGAGCAGGGCTCAACTCGGGGAGATCGAATTGTCGTCGCAGCAGAACCAACGCCGAGCGTGCGATGTACGCGCCTCGCGGCGTCGTGGCGAGGAAGTGCGGCTTGTCCACCACGAGCAGGTTCTCGTCGCGGTGCAGCACATCGAGGGAGAACGGCACGGCCGATTCCACCGGTGGGTCACGGTAGAGGTAGATGTCCGCACGCGGGCCGGCGATCGTCGACGGGTCGATCGGTACGCCCGCTGCATCGACGACCTCCCCGCCGGACACCTTCTCGGTCAGCCTGGCCGCATCCTGCGGGAAGCGGGCACACAGATATTCGTGCACCGTTGCGCCGGTCGCGACGTCGGGCATCCGCACCCTGGTGGGGTCGAGGCCGTCGCGCAACGGAAGTGGGGCGGCAGGCATGCAACGACTGTAATCGGTGCACGCATGGAAACACCCCGGTCGGAATTCCCGACCGGGGTGTGGACTGCGGTGACGCGCCGTGCCGGCCCGACCTAGATGGTGACGACCATCTTGCCGGTGTTCTCGCCCTTCATCAGTCCGATGAAGGCGGCCGGGGCATTGTCGAGGCCTTCGACGATCGTTTCGTCGAATTCGATTGCGCCGCTGGCGAGCCAATCCGTCATCTTCGCGCGGAATTCCTCGGTGAGGTGCGCGTACGAGCCGACGATGAATCCCTTCAACGTCAGCTCCTTGCCGATGGCGAGGGCGAGGTTGCGCGGGGCCGGGGTCGGTTCGGTCGAGTTGTACTGAGCGATGGCACCGCACATGGCAATTCGGCCGTGCTTGTTCATCGACCCGATAGCAGCTTCGAGATGGTCACCGCCGACGTTGTCGAAGTACACGTCGATGCCGTCGGGAGCTGCCTGTCGGAGCTGTTCGGCGACAGGGCCGTCGTGGTAGTCGAATGCCGCGTCGAACCCTAGCTCGAGCAAGCGAGCAACCTTGGCGGGGGATCCGGCGCTACCGATGACGCGAGATGCGCCGAGCGCCTTGGCGATCTGTCCGACGAGCGAGCCGACGGCCCCGGCGGCACCGGAGACGAACACGACGTCGCCCTTCTGGAACGACGCCACGGCCGTCAGGCCCGCATACGCTGTGGTGCCGGTCATTCCGAGTGCGCTCAGGTATGCCGATGCCTTGGCTGCGCCGAGGTCGACCTTGCTGGCTCCCTGTGCCGGGACGATGGCGAGATCGCGCCATCCCGCGCCGTGCACAACAGCGTCGCCGACTGCGAAACCGTCGGCCTTGGACTCGACGACCTCGCCGACGGCACCGCCGTCGAGCGGCGCATCGATCTGGAACGGCGGGACGTACGACTTCACGTCGTTCATCCGGCCACGCATGTACGGATCCACCGACATCACGATGTTGCGAACGAGGATCTGCCCGTCCTGCAGTTCGGGGAGGTCGACGACCTCCGCGCGAAAGTTGTCTTCGGTCGGCCAGCCTTCTGGGCGGGACGCGAGGTGAATTTCGTGTGCCTTCATGATGATGGTTATCCCTACTCGTCTTCGGTGACGGTGACGGTGACGTCGATGTTGCCGCGGGTGGCGTTGGAGTACGGGCAGACCTGATGTGCCTTGTCGGCCAGGGCCTGTGCGTTCTCGCGGCTCAGGTTCGGCAGAGTCACCTCGAGGGTGACTGCGAGCTGGAAGCCGCCTTGGTCGTTCGGGCCGATGTCGACACGAGCGCCGACGGCCGAATCGGTGACGTCGGCCTTGTCCTGACGCGCCACCATCTGCAGTGCGGAGTGGAAGCACGCGGCGTAGCCGGCTGCGAACAGCTGCTCGGGGTTGGTGCCGTTTCCGCTGCCGCCCATGGCCTCCGGGATGGCGAGATCGAGGTCGAGACGTCCGTCGGAGGTGCGGGCGTGGCCGTTACGGCCTTCGCCGGTGGCGAGTGCTTCAGCGGTGTAGATGGTCTTCATGATTCTCCTTCTGTCGTGCGCGAATCGGTGTGATGGAGAGCGCTCGTCAATGCGTCGAGCGATTCCTTGAGCCTGACGAGATCGTCGACTCCCATGCCGGTCTTCTCGGCCAGCTTGCGGGGGAGGTCGAGTGCCTTCGCGCGCATGGCGCTACCGGTCTCGGTGAGGTGGATCTCGACGCGGCGTTCGTCGGTGCTCAGTCGTCGACGCTCGATGAAACCGAGACCTTCGAGTCGCTTGAGCATCGGCGAGAGCGTGCCGGTGTCGAGATCGAGTTCGGCACAGATGTCCTTGACGCCGCGCCCGTCCTTCTCCCACAGCACCAGCAGAACCAGGTACTGCGGGTACGTGACGCCCAACTTGTCGAGCATCGGGCGATACACCGCGGTGGTAGCCCGCGAAGCGGAGTACAGCGCGAAGCACACCTGACGATCGAGTGCGAGTTCGTTGGTCACGAGAAGAACGGTAGCGCACGGTTAAGTTGTGCGCAACCTATCCGCCCGATGTGAGTGGAACTTCGTAGCCTGCTACGAAGTGTCACTCACATGGGGGTCAGCTCTGCAGAGCGTTTCTCAGGCCGTCGAGCACGATGGTCGCCGCCGTGGGGCCGGCGTTGAGGTACCACGGGTCGTCGTCGACGCGCACGATGTGGTTCTGTGTTGCCGCGCTCATCCCGGTCCACAATGGATTGGTGGTGTACGACGCAGCGCTCGAATCGGCTCCCGCGTCCTGGCTGGAGACGAATACCCAATCGGCGTTCGCCAACTGGATCTCTTCCTCGCTGAAGTCCTGCGAGGTCTTGTCGAATTGCTGGCTGGGCGGGCGCGCCAGACCGGCGTCCGAGGCGATGAATCCAGCGAACGACGCGACGCCGAACACGCGTGCCCGGTCTGCGGTGAAGCGGACGAACGACACCGTCGGAGCGCCCCCGGATCCGCCGCCGTTGGAGACCGAATCACCCAGTGCGCGAGCGTCGGACGCGAATGTGTCCAGGAACCCTTGCGCCTGCTCGGTGCGTCCCAGTGCATCCGCGAGAAGAAGGAAGTCCTGCTTCCAGTTCACGCCGGTGCCCTCGGTCAATACGGTCGGCGCGATGGCCGACAGCGTCGGGTAGATGTCTTCCGAGCCGGTCTTGTTGGCCAGGATGAGGTCGGGTTCGGCGGCGGCGACGGCCTCGATGTCGACGCTCTGGCGGTTGCCCAGATCTGCCATCTGCGTCAGTTGGTCCGCGTACTGGGGGAACGAGAAGCTGATGTAGTCGGGCACCAGATCGGCTCCGTCGCCGTAGGCGGCGCCGGTGGGGATCACGCCCAGGGTCAATGCGGCGTCGAGCTGGCCGGTGGCGATCACCACGATCTTCTTCGGTTCGGCGGGGATGTCGGTGGATCCGCCGAAATGCCCGACGGTGCGCGGGAACTCGCCGTCGGCGGCACCCGAACCCATCCCGTCGGGAATGCCGGTGGGGCCCGGAGCGTCCGATGCCGCGTCGGTGCTGGAGGCGGGAGGGGTGGCGGTACTCGGTGTCTGCTCGCCGCTGTCGCCGCACGCGACGGTGGTCAGAGCTGCGACTGCGACGAGGGCAGTGACGACGAGCAGACGTTTCACTTCGATCTCTTTCACCGAGCGGGCATGGATAGGTAACCCTAGCCTGGCGACCACGTGAGCGGAACTTCGTAGCAGGGGTCGAAGTTCCGCTCACATGGGGTCAGCGCAGCGCTGCCGCGGCCAGCACCATGTTTCTCAACGACTGCTCGACCTCGGCCGGACCCCGTGTCTTCAGCCCGCAGTCCGGATTGACCCAGAGCCGTTCGAGGGGAACTGCCTCGGCCGCCGCGCGGAGCGACTCGGTGATCTCGGCGACCGTCGGAACTCGCGGCGAATGGATGTCGTAGACACCGGGTCCCACGTCGAGCGCGAAGCCGACCGCAGTGAGGTCGTCGAGCACCTCCATGCGCGAGCGTGCGGCCTCGATGGACGTCACGTCGGCGTCCAGGGCGACGATGGCGTCGATGACCTCACCGAACTCGGAGTAGCACAGGTGCGT
The DNA here is from genome assembly GCF_002258475.1 of Rhodococcus sp. 06-1460-1B. NCBI lineage: Bacteria > Bacillati > Actinomycetota > Actinomycetes > Mycobacteriales > Nocardiaceae > Rhodococcus > Rhodococcus sp. 06-1460-1B. The sequence goes on along the minus strand of NZ_NOYS01000041.1, from coordinate 424,639 downwards.
GTGGATCTGTGTCGCGTCGTCGACGCCGGACGTCGCGATACGAAACGAGCGGACGGCCCAATCCAGATACGCTGCAGTATCTTTCGAGCGCAGCGGTAACAGTTCGCGAAGCGCTGGCTCGTCCACCTGGACGATGCGGATCCCCGCCGACTCCAGGTCGATCGTCTCGTCTCGAATCGCCGAGGCGATCTGAGCTGCCGACTCGGCCGCCGGGATGTCGTCTCGGACGAACGACCACGCGAGAATGGTCACCGGACCGGTCAGCATGCCCTTGACCGGTTTGTCGGTCAGTGACTGCGCGTACGTCGCCCACTCCACCGTCATCGGTGCCGGGCGGGAGACGTCGCCGTACAGGATCGGTGGTCGCACGCACCGTGACCCGTACGACTGCACCCAGCCGTTTGCGGTCACGACGAAACCGTCGAGCTGCTCGGCGAAGTACTGCACCATGTCGTTTCGTTCGGGCTCGCCGTGGACGAGCACGTCCAACCCCAGACGCTCCTGCAGTGCAACGACATCGGCGATCTCCGCGCGCATCTGCCGCACGTACTCCGCCTCGTCGACGGTGCCGCTGCGCAGCGCCGCCCGCGCGCGGCGGATCGTGCTCGTCTGTGGGAAGGAGCCGATGGTCGTCGTCGGCAGAACCGGGAGCGAAAGATGCTCGGCCTGCACGACGCGGCGGACGTCTCCTGGGCTGCGTTCACGGCCGACAGCGCTGGTCACGCGCACACGGATTGTCGGATCGTGCAACCGTGCATCGTGTCTCCGCGAATCCAGAGCCGCGCGGGCCGACTCGAATCGGTCCGACACGAAGCGATCGGTCTCCCCGGCTGTTCCGTCCTGGAGTGCGCGCGCGAGCACCGAGACCTCGGTGATCTTCTCGTTCCCGAACGCCAGCCACGACCGCAGTGTCGGCTCTAGCTGAGGTTCGGCGTCCAGCGAATAGGGAACGTGGAGCAGTGAGCACGACGACGACACCGCCACTGCGCGTGCATGTCTGCCGACCTCGTACAGTGTCTCGAGCACGGCGTCGAGATCGGTGCGCCAGACATTGCGTCCGTCGACGACGCCGGCCACGACGAGCATCGTCGAGGTAGCGCGAGTAGCTGCAAGTTGCTCGGCCACACCAGGAACGGTCAGATCGATTGCCAGGCCCTCGATCCCGGTGGACGCCACTGCGGGCAGCGCGTCGCCCAGGTCGCCGAAGTAGGACGCCAGCAGAATGGCCGGGCGGGTCTGCGAGGCTGCGAGTTGCTCGAAGCATCGGGTGGCCGCTGCGACGGTCTCGTCGTCGAGATCGCGCACCAGCGCCGGTTCGTCGATCTGGACCCACTCGGCTCCGGCTGCGGCGAGGAGTTCGAGCAGACGGGCGTAGAGCGGTATCAGTTCGTCCACTCGTCCCAGCAGCGAATCGGAGGAGCCGACGGACTTGGACAGCAACAGGAAGGTGACCGGTCCGATGATCACCGGACGTGCCGGGATGCCCAGTGCGCGAGCCTCGTTCACCTCGCCGAGCACCTTGTTCGGGTGCAGGGAGAACGTGGTCTCCGGCGAGATCTCGGGCACGAGGTAGTGGTAATTGGTGTCGAACCACTTGGTCATTTCGAGCGGGACGATGGTCTCGGTGCCGCGGGCCGCGGCGAAGTACCGATCGAGTTCGCCTTCGACCGCCTCGACTCGCGGTGGCAACGCTCCGAGGAGGGCCGCAGTGTCGAGCATCTGGTCGTAGTACGAAAAGGTGTTCACGGGAACGGAATCGAGCCCGGCTGCGAGTGTGCGCCAGTCGTTCTCGCGAAGATTCTTCGCGACCGATTCGAGGGCCTCGGCATCGAGCTTTCCGGCCCAATAGGATTCGACGGCTTTCTTCAGTTCTCGGTTGGGTCCGATGCGAGCCGAACCGAGCACGGTGGCGGTGAAATCGTTGTTCACAGTTGATCTCCAGGGTGACTACACGTGGGTGGTGCACCGTCTTCACGGGCGCGCAGATCCCGGTGAGCCCTGACCACAGCCGTACCAGGGTTACGCGCCCATTCCACGAGGCGGTGAACCGCTGCACACGGCGTGCACAGCACAGAGGGCAGGTATTCGGACTTGCAGGCGCGCGGACGAAGAGCCCACTCCTACTGGCCGTCGCTTCCCGAAGAGGCTTCTTCAGTGCGTGATGACGGCGGTCGTTCCTGCATACCGCTGCGGGACAGTCCCGGATTCTCACCGGGTTCCCTCTCGCGATGCGCCGTGACTGCACGCACCGCTCGACGCCGAGGTGAACTTCGGGGCTCCTCATGACCACCTGGCGAACCGACTGCAGGGACGAGCATAGATGCATCACGGGAGAGTCTGTTACGGTGCTCTTCATGCAGTGCACGTATTTCTGGTTTAGCAGGCCGGCCCCGGGTGGGTCAGCCAGCGACGCCATGCGCTGACCCTCCACCCCCACGAGCCGGATACAGACCGGCTCGAAGTGCGCGTGGAGCATGCGGAGCCGGCCTGGGAACAGGAAACCCTCTCATGACGCTCTCCCTCGACACCCCGTCACTCGACGATCAGCGCACGATCAGCATCAGTCCGCTGGTCGCGCCGTCGGTCGTACGCCGCGAGCACGCGGTGGACGACGCGATCTCGGCGAGTGTTCGTACCGGACGCTCCGGTGTCGTCGACATTCTCGACGGCCGTGACGACCGACTGATCGTCGTGGTCGGCCCGTGTTCGGTGCACGACACCGACGCTGCCCTCGACTACGCCCGACGCCTCGCCGCCACGGCAGCCGAGTTGGGCGATCGACTGCACATCGTCATGCGGGTCTACTTCGAGAAGCCGCGGACGACGCTCGGCTGGAAGGGTCTGATCAACGATCCGCACCTCGACGGCAGCTTCGACATCAACGAAGGTCTTCGAGTGGGACGCCAGCTGCTGCTGGACATCTCGGCGCTCGGCCTGCCCGTCGGCTGCGAATTCCTCGACCCGATCACCCCGCAGTACATTGCGGACCTGGTCAGCTACGGTGCCATCGGAGCACGGACCGCAGCCAGTCAGGTGCACCGGCAGCTGTGCAGCGCCTTGTCGATGCCGGTGGGCATCAAGAACTCGACCGAAGGTGACATTCAGGTCGCCGTGGACGGAACCCGCGCCGCCGCGGCGAGCCACGTCTTCCCCGGAACCGATCTCGACGGCAAGGCGGCTTTGATCAGGACCGTCGGAAACCCCGATTGCCACGTCATTCTGCGCGGCGGCGTCGACGGACCGAACTACGACGCCGCGTCCGTGGCCGATACCGTTGCCCGCCTGCGTAAGTCGGGGTTGCCGGAGCGAGTTGTCATCGATGCCAGCCATGGAAACAGCCGCAAGGATCACAACAAGCAGGTGGACGTCGTCACCGACGTGGCCGCCAGGGTCGCGGCCGGCGAGCACGGCATCGTCGGGCTGATGCTCGAGAGTTTCCTCGTCGCAGGGCGTCAGGACCTCGAACTCGGCCACCGCGACGAGCTCGTGTACGGCCAGTCCATCACCGATGCATGCCTCGACTGGGACACGACGGCAACGCAATTGGCCACTCTCGCGGCGGCCGTCGAGACGCGTCGGGCCTCGAACACCGCGCGCTGACGCGTCGTGCGTTAACGAACCCCGCGCGGTCGAAATTGCACGCTGATGCGTGGGCCGACCGCGCGGGTCGATTTGGGAATTGCATGCTCCCAGGTCCGTTGACAGGACCCGCCCATCACCACCAGGTCGCCGTGACCGAGGCTGAATTTCAGAGAGGTCCCGCCGCCGCGGGGACGGAGCATGAGTTGTCTTGTCGCACCGAGCGATACGATCGCCACCATCGTGTCCTCGGTGGCGCTGCGGCCGATGTTGTCGCCGTGCCAGGCGACGCTGTCGGACCCGTCGCGGTAGTAACACAGTCCCGCGGTGGCGAACGACTCCCCGAGCTCGCTTCGGTAGTGGTCGTCCAGTGCATCGCGGGCCTCGTACAGTGCCGCATGCGGCCAGTGCTCGCGCTCGGCGTAGTACCGAACCAGGCGCGGCACATCGACCACGCGGTCGTACATCTGCCTACGTTCGGCGCGCCAGTCGACGTCGGCGACCAGCGAATCGAAGAGATCGCTGTCGGACAACCAGCCCGGCCGCACATCGACCCAGGCACCGAGCGTCAGCTCGCGGCGGGTGACGGACTGCAGCGACCCGACGCCACCGTCGTCGTCACCGAACAGCGAACCTTGCATCGCGAGCGACATGACTCGACTGTATCGAACAGGTGTTCCCATTGCCAGCTCCCGGCGGTATCGTTCTCGCATGGGTTACCGAATTCAGGTCGTCGTGGACAGCGTCGACCCGCATGCGCTCGCGGCATGGTGGGCACACACTCTCGGCTGGCAGGTCGAACCCAGCAACGAGGAGTTCATTCGCGAGATGGTTGCGGCAGGCCACGCCCGAGAGGAGGACGCAACCGTGTTCGACGGCGTTCTGGTGTGGCGAGCAGGCCAGGGCATCACCGATCCGGAATCTCCGGGCACCCCGCGGGTGCTGTTTCAGGCGGTACCCGAATCGAAGTCCGTGAAGAATCGACTCCATCTCGACGTTCGTGTCGGTGACGGACGCGAGGCGGTGGTGACTGCACTCGAAGGTCGAGGCGCGTCGGTACTGCATCGCGGGCAGCAAGGGCCCAGCACCTGGATCACCATGACCGATCCCGAGGGCAACGAGTTCTGCGTCAGCTGATCGCGCCGAGCTCTATCGGTACGCGCCGGGAGTTTGCCCGGTCCAGCGCTTGAAGGCTCGGCGGAATGCGCTCGGTTCGGAGAAACCCAGGCGGGCCGAGATGTCGTCCACGCTGTCGCCGCGGCTCAACCCCGAGATGGCAGCGTCGCGCAGAACCTCCTCGCGGAGCTGATTGATGGAAGTGCCTTCCTGGCGAAGGACGCGGCGCAGATGCGGCGGGCTGATGTTGAGCATGGCCGCAATCTCTTCGGTAGCCGGCGTACCGCCTCTGAATCCGGTCTCCAGGGCCCTTCGGACCTGACTCGACGCAGTGCTGTCGTAGTCCCTCGACGAGAACAGCAGGTTGGGTGACTCCGCGAGGTACTCGGCCAGTGTCGCCTCGGTCTGCACTATCGGGGCGCGCATGAGCGCGGTGTCGAATTCCAGTGCGGCGCGGTCGGATCCGAACTGCACATGAGTTCCGAATATGGTGTCGTACATCTTCCCGGCCTCGGGCCCGGGCAGTGCATAGGGCAACTGAACCGACAGGAGTTTGACCCGGTTACCGATCAGCCACGCCGCGAACCGATGCAGCAGAATCAACAGGAAGTCGGTCAGCAATCGCTCGGCGAGCTCGTTCGCTTCGGGGCTGAGGTCGGTCGTGGCTTCGACGTGCACCGTCAGGACCGTCGACTGCTCGGTTCGATCCAGCGTCATCGGTTTCACCGGAATGAGCACGCGCATGGTCTCGGACATTCGAATCAGCGCTGCCCACAGATTCTCCGTGTGTATCAACGTCTGACACACCACCCGAAAACTGCCGCGCCGCACGGGAACTGCGGCGAGTCCGAAGAGTTCGTCGCCGGTCATCGCCCAGACGGCCTGGGTGAACGCGGTGACCTGTCGGGTGGTGAGCCGCTCCGCCGGGTCGTCGAGAATGGTGGTTCCGATCCCGGCCATCGACAACGGGTACGTCAGGTCCACTCCGCCGTTGGCCGCGAGGTCGACGGCTTGCCTGACGAAGTACGCCGGAATCGTCGGTTGCGCAGTCACAATCGCCGTAACCTCTCGGCGGCATCGGCGAGCACGTGGTCCTGCTTGCAAAAAGCGAAGCGCACCAAAGACTTCCACGGCGCGGGCTCGTCGACGAAGGCAGTCACCGGTACCGCGGCGACGCCCACGAGATCGGGCAGGGTGCGGCAGAACTCGTACGCATCACCGCGGCCGATCGGTGCGATATCGGCGCACACGAAATACGTTCCAGCGCTGTGCTTGACGTCCGCACCCGCCTCGGTCAACGCCGCGGACAGCGTGTCTCGCTTGCGCTGCAGACCGTCGCGCATGGCGGCGATCCACGACTGCTCGTGACCGAGTGCGTACGCGACGGCGGGCTGGAACGGGGTGCCGCCGACGAAACTCATGAACTGCTTCGCGGCGCGCACCGCATCGATCAGCTCTTTCGGTCCGAGCGCCCACCCGGTTTTCCAGCCGGTGGCGTTGAACGTCTTCGCGGCACTGGACACGGTGACGGTTCGCTCGAACATGCCCGGCAGCGTCGCGATGGGGGTGTGCACACCGTCGTCGAAGATCAGATGCTCGTACACCTCGTCGGTGAGCACGAGCAGGTCGTGGGCGATCGCGATCTCGGAGATACGGATCATCGTCTCGCGATCGAACACGGTGCCGGTGGGATTGTGCGGCGAGTTGACGATCAGCATGCGCGTTCGTGGGCTCACGGCCCGTTCGAGGGCGTCGGTGTCGACGGTCCATCCGTTGCCGTCGGTGACCAGGGGTACGGCCGTGCGAGTGGCTCCGGCCAACGCCACAGCGGCCGCATAGGAGTCGTAGAACGGCTCGATCAACAGCACGTCGTCGCCCGCCTCGATCAAGCCGAGCAGCGTCGCCGAGATGGCCTCGGTGGCACCCACGGTGACGAGAACCTGCGAATCGGGGTCGTACCGAAGTCCGAACCGGGCGAGCCGGTCGTCGGAGATGGCTGCGCGCAAAACCGGCATCCCCGGGCCGGGGGAGTACTGGTTGAGACCGTTCGCGATGGCGTCACGCGCGGCCTCGAGCATGGCCGACGGTCCGTCCGTGTCCGGGAATCCCTGCCCCAGATTGACGGCGTTCTTCGCCACCGCGAGCGCGGTCATCTCGGCGAAAATGGTCGATGCGAACGGGCGCAACCGGGTCACTGTGCGCGACGGCAACATCTCGGACATTCCTGCAGCGTAGTTCACACAGCCGGCGCGAGCGTCGGACCTGCGTCTGTACTGTGCCTGTCATGCGATTCGGAATGTTCGTGCCTCAGGGTTGGCGGCTGGATCTGGTCGGAATCGATCCGGCCCAGCAGTGGAGTGTGCTGCGCGAGCACGCCGTTGCCGCCGAAGCCGGACCGTGGGAATCACTGTGGGTCTACGACCACTTCCACACCGTTCCCGTCGCGACGGACGAGGCGACGCACGAGGCCTGGTCGCTGATGTCCGCACTCGCCGCGTCCACCTCGCGTATCCGACTGGGTCAGATGTGCACGGCGATGTCCTATCGCAACCCCGCCTATCTGGCGAAAGTTGCTGCGACAGTGGACATCATCTCCGGCGGTCGGGTCGAGATGGGTATCGGCGGCGGTTGGCACGAGCACGAGTTCCGCGCCTACGGCTACGGATTTCCCTCTGCCGGTGAACGATTGGGCCGCCTCGACGAGGGCGTGCAGATCTTCAAACAAGCGTGGACCACCGGCGAGGTGTATCTCGACGGCAAGCACTACGAGATCGACGGTGCCGTGGTGCGCCCACTGCCCCTGCAGGAGGGCGGCATCCCACTGTGGATCGCCGGTGGCGGCGAAAAAGTGACACTGAAGATCGCAGCGAAGTACGCGAACTACACCAACTTCGATGGAACCCCTACCGGTTTCGCCGCCAAATCGGCTCTGCTGCGCGATCATTGCGCAACCGTCGGCACGGACTTCGACGCCATCGTCCGCTCGGCCAACTACAACGTGGCCATCGGCTCCACGGAGGCCGAGGTGCAGGAGCGGCTACGCGCTCTCGAGGCTCGACTGACCGAACACGTCGGAGCCGAGAAGGCACACGAGGCATTGGGCGCATACCGCGGAATGCCCGCCGTCGGAACACCCGAGCAGATCGTCGAGAACCTCACCGAACTGCAGCAGCAGGGCATGACGTACGGAATCTTCTACTTCCCCGAAGCTGCCTACGACCGCTCCGGCATCGAACTCTTCGAGCGCGAGGTCATCCCGGCTCTTCTGTAGGCCGCGTCAGGTCCTCGGGCAGATCGGCGGGGTCCACGAGCAGCTGCTGGTTCTTGGCCTTGCGTACCTTCTCCGACAGGCCGATGTTGGCGTGCAGCAGTGCCCATTCGCCCTCGGTGATCTCGGCGGCAGCGCGTGCCAGGACGGCCGCGTCGGTGGTGCCCCAGGCGATCGGCATCGCCGACACCAGCTGCCAGGTGCGTCCACCGGTGTTACGGCCGCGATCGGCGAGCACCGACACCGCAGGCACCTCGGCGCCGCGTTCGACGGCGTGGCCGGGCAGCGCACGGACGACGCGCGTGATCAGGACGTAGTGCGGCTCGTCGACTCCTGGTTTCGCGACATCGACCAGCGACAGCAACGTCGCGCCGCTCGGCATCGTCTCGGCCACCACCGCCGGAACCAGATCGCCCCGGGTGTAGAGCGATTCGATGGACCCCATCTTCTTCGGTGCCCACACCATGACCCACAGGGACGTCGCCGCCCCGATGCAGAACACGCCGCCGAGGATGTACGACCACGGCGTCGCGATCCAGAAGAACCAGATCCCCAGTGCCAGCAGGACCGCTGCCGTGAGCGCCGCGGACATCCGCAGCCGGCGAAGTTCGGTGAACGTCTCGTTGACCGACTTCGCGTGGGCTACGTCTACGGGGAACTCGAATCGGCGCACACTGCTATTCCTAGCATGCCGCCGATCCCGACACGAAGCGTCAGATTGCCGGGCCGAGCAGGTCGTCGGCGTCGGTGATGCGGTACGCGTACCCCTGTTCGGCGAGGAACCGCTGCCGGTGCGCGGCGTATTCGGCGTCCAGGGTGTCGCGCGAGACCACCGAGTAGAAGTGCGCCTGACCACCGTCGTGTTTCGGCCGAAGCAATCGGCCCAGTCGCTGGGCTTCTTCCTGCCGGGAGCCGAACGTTCCCGAAACCTGGACTGCCACCGACGCTTCGGGAAGGTCGATCGAGAAGTTCGCCACCTTGCTCACCACCAGAGTCTGTATCTCACCCTTGCGGAAGGCGTCGAACAGCACCTCGCGTTCCTTGTTCTTGGTCGAGCCCTGGATCACCGGCGCGTTCAGGGCTTCACCGAGTTCGTTCAGCTGATCGAGGTACGCGCCGATCACCAACGTCGGAGCGTCTTGGTGTTTCGCCAGAATGGACTTCACGACGGCGATCTTGGTGTGCGCCGTCGAGCAGAGCTTGTAGCGCTCCTCGGGTTCGGCGACCGCGTACGACATGCGCTCGGCGTCGGTGAGGGTGACGCGCACCTCGATGCACTCGGCCGGTGCGATCCACCCCTGCGCCTCGATGTCCTTCCAGGGCGCGTCGTAGCGCTTGGGCCCGATCAGCGAGAAGACGTCGCCCTCGCGTCCGTCCTCGCGGACGAGCGTGGCCGTCAAGCCGAGTCGACGCCGTGACTGCAGGTCGGCTGTCATGCGGAACACCGGTGCGGGGAGCAGGTGCACCTCGTCGTAGATCACCAATCCCCAGTCGCGGGAGTCGAACAGCTCCAGGTGCTTGTACTCACCCTTGGTTCGACGGGTGATGACCTGGTACGTGGCGATTGTCACAGGGCGGATCTCTTTGCGCTCACCCGAATACTCGCCGATTTCCTCCTCGGTGAGCGACGTGCGAGCGATGAGCTCGCGCTTCCACTGCCTGCCGGCGACGGTGTTGGTGACCAGGATCAGCGTGGTGGCCTTGGCCCTGGCCATCGCCGCCGCACCGACCATGGTCTTACCCGCACCACACGGCAGCACGACGACGCCGGAGCCGCCGGCCCAGAACGAATCCGCGGCCATCTCCTGGTAGTCGCGCAGCGTCCACTTGCCGCCCTCGGTATCGAGCTCGATCGGGTGCGCTTCGCCGTCGACGTAGCCGGCGAGGTCCTCGGCGGGCCAGCCGATCTTGAGCAACATCTGCTTGACGTGGCCGCGTTCGCTCGGATGCACGATGACCGTGTCCTCGTCCACCATCGCGCCGAGCATGGGCGCAATCTTCTTGTGCCGCATCACTTCGGTGAGCACGGCGCGGTCCAGGCTGATCAGCACCAGACCGTGGACCGGGCTCTTGACCAACTGCAACCGGCCGTATCGGGCCATCGTGTCGACGATGTCGACCAGCAACGGCTGGGGTACCGCGTAGCGCGAGAAGTTGACCAGTGCGTCGACCACCTGCTCGGCATCGTGTCCGGCAGCGCGCGCGTTCCACAGCGCCAGCGGGGTGATGCGGTAGGTGTGCACGTGCTCGGGCGCACGTTCGAGCTCGGCGAACGGTGCGATCGCCGCCCGCGCTGCGCCCGCGAGTTCGTGATCGACCTCGAGCAACAGCGTTTTGTCGGACTGGACGATCAGCGGGCCGTCGGTCACGGTTCCTCCTAGAGACTTCTGCTGCGCCCGAAAGAGCGCAACTTCTCCATTGTCCACAGGTAGGGGCCCGCGTGCACGTGAGCAGTGACTCAGTCCACCAAGGCGACGGAGGTGATGCGGTGCAGAGTGAACCGCCGCACGCCCCCGGTGGCGGGGTCGAATGCGTCGAGTTGACCGCCGCCGATGCTGATCGGATCGACGATGCGGTGGGTCGCGACGCCCTGCGCGTCGACGTACCCGATGCTGACGCTGCGCTTGACCTTCGCTGCTGTCTGCAGCAGCGTCATCGTCGCGGTGCTGCTCGCGCGAGATCCGTCGGCGCGCACCACCGCACCGCCGTTGCCCGCAGCGCGGTCGGCGGCTCGCATGCCACGTACCAACGACCCGAGCTGCTCGTCGGTGGGAACGGCCGGGGTACGGAAGGTCTGACGCGGCCGCCGCGCCGATACCCGGGAGCCGCGGGCTCGAAGATCGACGATGGTGCCGGACGAGTCTTCACCCGCGGGCGCGAATCCGGCTCCGGCGAGTACCGACAGCACCTCGGCCAGCGGTGCCTGGGAGATGGCGACGGTCGGGGCGAGGGCGCGCAGGGCGAGCGACTCGGCGGCCGGAGAGGCCATCACCTCGGCGAGCAACGCCGGATCCTCGCACCGGACGAACGACGCGGCCACGCCGGCGCGTAGTCGGCCGTGACGCCTGGCCACGTCGTCGATCAGATACGTCAGGGCCTGCGGAACCGGAGTGCGGGAATGGGTCGCGAACAACGAATGCAACTCCGAGGCCGTCAGGCCCACGTCGAGGGCCCGGCGCAGGCTCGTGTCGCTGATGCGATACATCGTCGCGGCACCCGCCGACTCGACGTCGGCGACGAGCGCGATCCGATCCTGCAGATCCGGTTCGAGCGGTCCCGGTGCCACCAGCGTCAGGTCGGCCTGCACCAACACGTAGTCGATCGGCTCGGGGAGTGCCGCGCGCATGTCGGCCTCGGCATTACCGTCGTGCAGCAGCGAGCGTCCCGGCGTCGACATCGCGCCGCGCGCGACCACTCCCAGCGCGGTCGCCTCGGCGATCACGTGCCCGACGGGTGTCACGCCGAACCGTCCGGACCACCGGGGTCGACGCCACGTCAGTGTGCGGGTGAGGTCGGTGGGCGTCGCGGCGTGTCCACTGCCGAGCTCGGCGAGCAGCTCCAGGATCATGCGACGGTCGCGGGGCGCGGCAGGCGAGCGGACTTCGTCGGACAACGCGGCGATGGGCTTGTCGTTGGGGTCGCGCATGCCGATCACCCACGGGGCTCGCGGCGTCTCGAGCCAGGCGGAGGCGAGGGTGTGCCAGCGGGCGGCCGGGGCCGCGGCGAGCCACGCGTCGACGGCGGGCGTCGGTGCCCAGTAGTCGTCGCCGGTGTCGGCGGAGGGGACAGGGTCCGGGGTTCCGCTGGAGATCAGATGGGCGGCGGCGAGCAGTTCGACGAGGATGCTCACGCGGTCGTCGTCGAGTCCGGTGGCCTTGGTGATCTTGCGCAGCTCGCGCACTCCGAGCCCGCCGGCCTTGAGGGCGGGAGCCGGTGACGCGGACAGCGCCTCGATGATGGCCACACAGTGCCGCCCGAGCTCCAGTGCCTCGCCCGCCGCGGCAGCGTCGACGTCGGCGAGCGCATGTGCAGTGGTCGTCAGCTTCGGTTCGGCGAGTGAGCGGGGATCCGTCATGGGCTCGCCGCGCAATATCTGTCCGACCTGGACGGGGAGTTCGACGGTTTGCTCGTCCAACCAGATCAGCAGGCCTGCGGCGAGCAGTTTCTGCACGGGCCGATCGGGTGGGGTGCCCGGCGCGGCGTCTCGGGTACGGCCGGTGGGCGACGATCTGGCCAGGGTGTCGAGAAGATTGCGTTCGCCGTCTTCGAGTGCGGCCAGCGCTGTGGTGATGTGGGTTTCGGTGAGGGTGTCCACCGGGTCGAGTGCGCGGCCGATGCGCCACGGCACGGCGTCCGCAGCGGTTGCGCTGATCCGGAACCCGGCGGCGTCGCCCCAGACGAGAAAGCGTTCGCGCAGTTGGGACAGCGCTTTGTCCACGGCTTTGGCCGGGGCGCGCTTGGCGATGACGGACAGCAGCGTGGCCCTGGTGACCGGACGCTCGTAGGCCTCTTCGATGGCCAGGATCTCGAGCACGGTCAGGGCCAGGGTGTCGAGGGTGTCCGCAGTGTGCAGGATCGACCGGCGTTGCTCTGCCCGGCCGGCCAGCACTGCCAGCGAGGCGGGCGGCGGCGCAGTCAGATCCGGACGCAACGACATGGCCTTGATCAGCTCCGCGTCTGTGCGAGCTGCGATCCACTGAGGCAGATCGGGAGGCATGTCGGTGTGTCGGGGCGCAGTCGTGTCGGTCATCGTCTATCAGATTAGAGACCTGGGCTGGTGCTCGGCGCAGGGCAGGTGTCAAAATGGGCCCATGGTGAACAAGTCGAAGAAGCCCTATGTCGATCCAGGCTGGCCGGAAACCGCTCGCGGTGACCACGCGGTGACCGAACTCTCGTCCGCTCGATCGGGTGGCTTGTCGCCCTTCGGTGAGGACACCGAGTTCCCGCTGCCCGTCGAAGACCTGCCCTACGCCCATCCGGTGACCGTCGTCAATCGCTGACAACGGCGCCCGAACACGAGAAAGCCCCCGACATCTTCGCGATGTCGGGGACTTTTCTCGTAGAGCGGCGGTTCTTGCTACTGGGGCAGGAACGCCTTGTTCGCCTGGTAGAAGCTGACGACCTGCGGATCGAGCTGGATGCCCTGAGCGGCGTTCTGGACGAACGACGCGATCTGGGGATCGTTGGTGATGTTCTGGACGGCGGTGACGATGCCGTTGACGACCTCGGCCGACGCATCGATCGACGGGATCGACGTCAGGTCGGGGAGGGCGGGAACTTCCGGTGCCTTGGGGGTGGCCGGAACGCTGCGCTCGGTGGGTGCGCTGCTCAGGCCGAGGCTCGAGGAGCAGGAGGGCCATGCGCCCCAGCCCTGCGAGTCGAGGACCTTCTCGGCGACTGCGATCTGCTCTTCACGGCTGGCCTGGTTGGCCGTTGCCGCGTACTGCTGACCACCGTGTGCGTTCCAGGTGCTGGGGGAGAACTGCAATCCGCCCTGGAAGCCGTTGCCGGTGTTGATGCCCCAGTTGCCGCCTGCTTCACACTGTGCAAGGCGATCCCAGTCGGAATCCGGTGCCGCGTTGGCGGTACCGGTGAAGGCGATGCCCGCGGTGCCCATGATGGCACCGGTGACGGCGACCTTTGCGACGGTCTTGCCAGTGGTGCTCGGCTTGCGATGACGTCCGCTCATACGAGTTGAAATCCTCTCCACACGCGCCTGCGAGGTCAGCTGTCGGGTTCGGGCTGAGAGGTAGCCCGGCCTTCTTGCTCTTCCATATCGGATGAGCAATTGGGCTTCACCCCAAGGGAACTCGGTGCGGCTTCGTAAGTCGCTACAAGTTCCCGGTTGTCCGTGGAGGACGTGGGTCCCCCGTCCTCGTCCCCTGGGTGATCGTCGAGGGTTGTTCCGGTTCCCGCGGGACGAGGTTTGGCGCTGCGGGCCGGAATTCGGCCGAACTTTCCGGCCGCTGCTGACCGTACTGAAATTCCCGGGTTACGTCACTATTTGGTAACTGTCGATTTTTTCGTGTGTCAGCGACCGTCCCGACGGTCTGATTCCGGTCGCTCGAATAGGCCCAGCTAGTGGCTGTTCTCAGTGATCGACCCCGTGCTGTTGCCGGTCTGTTACCGAAGCGTGATGTGACGGAAGTCACATCACGCGAGGGGGCCTCGAAAGGTCACCGAACCGCAACGATGTCTTTTCCCAGCGGCATCAGCGAGACCGGAATCAACTTGAGGTTCGCGATCGCGAGCGGAATACCGATGATCGTGATGGCCATCGCGATCGCCGTGACGACGTGTGTCAGCGCCAGCCACCACCCGGCGAGGACGAGCCACAGCACGTTGCCCACGAGGGCACCCGAACCCGCGCCGGGCTTGTCGACGATCGTCGACCCGAACGGCCACAGGGCGTAGACGCCGATGCGGAACGACGCGATCCCGAACGGAATGGTCACGATCAGGATGCACAGCAGGAGTCCCGCGAAGAAGTAGCCGAGTGCGAGCCACAGTCCACCGAACACGAGCCAGATGACGTTCAGGAGCAGTCGCATGATCTATCGCGCCCGGCGGCCGGAGAGCAGCGCGTACACCAGAGCGAGCACGAATCCGGCGGGTGCCGAGAACATCGCCGTCAGGTACAGGCCCAGTGGCGGCTTGGCGTCGGAGAAGACCGGGAAGAACAGGATCGCGACGATGGCGACGAGGCCGATCGCGAACAGCACCAGCGCGATGCGCAGCAGTGCAGTACTTCGCTTGCGAGTTGATGAGTCCACACCACCACGGTAGTGCGCGGCGGTGCGTCGTGCGAAAAACCGGAATGCCCTATTCGGGGCCTGCGCGCTAGACTGGCGTATTCGCGTCCTGCGTTTTCGTGGGGCGCGAAACTTGTGCACACCGCAGGGTCCCGACATCGGGCGTGCGGATACGAAACCAACGACAGCAACAGATGAACGGGTGAGCTCAGTGCCGACCGGCAAGGTGAAGTGGTACGACGTCGACAAGGGATTCGGATTCCTCTCGCAGGAGGAAGGCGAGGACGTGTATGTGCGTTCGTCAGCGCTGCCCGAAGGCGTCGACGGCCTCAAAGCCGGCCAGCGCGTCGAATTCGGCATGGCCGCGGGTCGTCGTGGCCCGCAGGCACTGAGCCTGAAGGTTCTCGAGCCTGCCCCGTCGATTCGCCAGAACAGCGGCAGCACCCGCCGCGAGCCCGTCGAGCGCAAGCACACACCCGACGAACTGCACGGCATGGTCGAGGACATGATCACGCTGCTCGAAGCGACGGTGCAGCCGGAACTCCGCAAAGGCAAGTACCCGGACCGCAAGATCGCTCAGCGCATCTCCGAGGTGGTGCGCGCAGTCGCTCGCGAGCTCGACAGCTGATCGTTACGGACGCGTGCCGATGGACCAGATCGCGTGGCTGACGAAGCTCTCGGTATTGGTGTCGGTGTCGATGATTCCCGTGGGTAGCCGAACCTCGATTCCGAGCAAGGTTCGGCCGCCGTCGTCCGTCGTCGGGACGGTGACGCTCAGCCGGGTTCCCGGCTGATTGAACTGGCTGCTCTCCACGACCGCCCCGCTGTCGTCGCCGTAGACCAGCGCCAGTTCCCACGGCGCGGAGTAGACGGCCTCGGGCATCGACAACTGCACCGTCGGGGCAGAACCCACCTGGATCTCGGCAGTCTCGCCGACGTTGGTGCACAGCGGGTCGCTCACGGCGCAGTACAGGTACGGCTCGACTTGTACGGCTCGACCGTTGGAGTACGCCGTGACGACCGGTTCCTTGTCGGGAGCATTGCCGATCAGGACGGCGAGTACACCGACGAACGCGACGGCGATGACGAACAGGCCGGCGGCGATCAGCGACGCGATCTTCTTGGTGCGGGGAGCCAGGTTCACTTGGTCACGTTTTCGCCGTAGGAGCTGTCGGATACTTCTTGTTCGACATGGTCGGGCCGGTTGCCACCGAACCCGGGTAGCAATGATCGACCGCGGTACGTCAGGAAGGTCTGCACGAGGCCGATCGTAAGCAACACCGACACGACCGTGAAACCGAGCCAGTACTCGGTGGGAAGCAACACCCCGAGCGTTCCGCCGAGAACCCAGCACAGCTGCATGACGGTTTCCGAGCGGCCGAACCCGGATGCAATGGACTCCGGAGGCAGGTCGGACTGCAGAGATGCGTCGAGCGAGACCTTGGCCAGTGCGCTTGCGCTCGACGCGACCAGGGCGGCCACGGCGGCGGTGAGCAAACTGTCCGTGACGGCTGCGACGACGGCGACGACCGTCACCGCGACCGTGCACCGCAGGACGACCACCGATGGTCGGCCGAGCTTGATCCTGGCACCGAGTGCGTTGCCGGCGAAGTTGCCGAGACCGGCGGCGGCTCCGACCAGTCCGAGCATCGCGGCCTGCTGCAGCGGCTCGTGTTCGGTGCGGGATTTTGCGACGAACGCGATGTACAGCGTGAGGAAGCCGGTGAGAATTCTGATCGTGCCGTTGCCCCAGAGTCCGACGATCACCGCACGGCCCAGTGGCTGCCTGCGGTTCTTGGCGGCGGTGGCCGGCGGCGGGGTGCGCCTCAGCTTCTCGGTCGGGGCACCGCTGCCGGGGTAATCGCTGCCGTGATGCTGGTCGGCGTGGTAGCCGAGGGTGGCCGGAACTTCGCCTTCGGTCACTTCCACCCAGGACGGGATGCGCATGCTCAGGTATGCGCCGAGCACGGTGATCGCGGCGACGAACCACAGTGCGCCGGGCGAATCGGCGATAAAGGCGATACCGCCGGCAACAGCTCCTGCGGCGATGGTTCCCCCGAGCAGTCCGAAGACGGTGAGCCTCGAGTTGACGCGGACGAGGTCGATCTCCGGTGGCAGTACCCGCGGCGTCACCGCACTCTTGAGTACCGCAAACGATTTGCTCAGGACGAGCATGCCCAGCGCCGCTGGATAGAGCACCCAACTGTCGAAGTTGAACACCAACACCACCGCCAGCACGGTACGCAGGCCGAACGAGGTGGCCAGCGCGATGCGTCGGCCGTGCTGCAACCGGTCGAGCAACGGGCCGATCAGCGGCGCGATCAGCGCGAACGGCGCGATGGTGATCACCAGGTACAGCGCAACCTTCGTCTTGTCCTCACCGGTCGCCGCGGAGAAGAACAGCGTGTTGGCCAGTGCAATCGCCAGGGCAGCGTCGGATGCGAAGTTCGCCATCGTCGCGTAGGTCAGCGCGGTCAGCCCGGACTTGTCGGCCCCATCGGCTTTCGCAGCCCGCTGGAACGACGCGATTCCTTTGCCGGTCAGCTCGCGCCCACGCATCGCCGCGACGCGGGTGACGGTGAGCTTCTTGGGCATCGGTGGTGGCTTACGCCCGCCGGTTCGGCCACGCGCCGCAGTGATCTGCTGCGTGCGCGCCGGGTGCAGCGGCGCCAACGGTTGGCGGCGGCTCGGAACGTGGCCGCCGGCACCGGATTGGACAGCACGGGGGTCGGCCGGTGGATAGTTGACGAAACCGGGATGCTCCGAGCTCTGTTCATCAGCGGTGGAGTGACCGGTTTCGTTGCCAACGCCCGTGTTTTCCGCACCTGGCGTGGGGTGGGGGAGTCGCGGATCGGTCACGTGATCAATTCTGTCCTACGGCCGCGGGATCGGTGAATCGCACCTCGAAGATCTTGGGCCAGAATTTGCCGGTCACGAGGAATCTGTCGGTCCCGGGGATCTGGGCGATGCCGTTGAAGACGTCGGCTCCGTTTCGCTCGGTGGCAGACATCGAATCCCACATCGGCTTACCGTCGACGACGGCGGTGACGCGGCCGGTGGTGGGGTCGATGCGCATGATGTCGAAGGTCTGCCAGACGTTGGCGTAGATCGAGCCGTCCTCGGCGCATTCGAGTTCGTTGAGTCGTTCCACCGGATTGCCGTCGAGTGTGACGTCGACGGTGTTCACGGCGTCGAAGGATGTGGGGTCACGGAAGGTCAGGGTGGACGTGCCGTCGCTCATGACCAGTCGGTCGTCCGGGGTTCCTTCACCCTGCGTGCACAGCCCCCATCCTTCGCCGTCGTAGTTCACTCGGCGCTGTTCGGCCAGGGTGTCTCGGTCGCGGGCGATGGCGACTCCGTCTTGCCAGGTGATCTGCCACAGGGTGTTGCCGTCGACGGTGATGCCCTCGCCGAACAGGTCGGACGGCAGATCGACCCGCTCCAGCTCGGTCATGTTCTCGAGCGACGTGCGGCGGACGAAGGAGGAGCCCTCCAGCCCGGTGCCCTCGTAGAGCACATCACCGTCGATCTCGAACCCCTGAGTGAAGGCGTCGTCGGCGCGATCGTAGGAACGCAGAACCTCGGCACCCAGCGTGGGTACCGAGTCCGACGCGATGGGGTCCGAGTCGCCTGGACCCGACGTGGACGAACAGGCGGTGACGGTCAACAGGGACGTCACGAGTGCAGCGAAGGTGCGAGCGCGGACGGTCATTGCATCCATGATGGCAGCCCGAACTGGGCGTCACCGAGTTGATGCGGCAAACTGAATGTGTGAGTGTCGTATCTTCTCCAGAGCTCGGATCCATCCGCCCCGTCTTGGCCGATGCCGTGGACCTCGCGCGGCAGGCTCTGCTCGAGCTGGGAGAGGGCGGTGTCGGCGAGTACCTCGGCGTGACCGTGGAGGACGACAGCGCTGCCACCCACCGCTTCGCCAGCGATCTGGACGGCTATCGCGGATGGCAGTGGGCCGTTGTCGTCGCTGCTCCCGACGACGCCGATCACGCCACCGTCAGCGAACTCGTACTGCTACCCGGTCCCGATGCTCTCGTGGCACCGTCCTGGGTGCCCTGGGACGAGCGCATCCGACCCGGTGATCTCGGGCCGGGCGATCTGCTCTCTCCACGTCGTGACGACCCGCGACTGGTGCCGGGATACGTCGCGTCCGGTGACCCCGCCATCGACGAGGTGGCCGGCGAGATCGGGCTCGGCCGCACTCAGGTCACCAGCCTCGAAGGACGGCTCGATGCCGCCGAACGATGGCACGACGGCGACTTCGGCCCGGACAGCGAGATGGCCAAGGCCGCGCCGTCCACGTGCGGACTCTGCGGTTTCTACCTACCCCTCGCGGGATCGCTCTCCGCAGCGTTCGGAGTGTGTGGCAACGAGTTCGCCGCCGACGGTCATGTGGTGCACGTCGAATACGGTTGCGGCGCGCACTCCGATACCGAGCTGCCCACCGGAGCGGGCTCGCCGCAGTTCGAGCCGTACGACGACGCAGCACTCGACGTCACCCCGTCGCCGACCGGTGCCGCACAGTCGAACGTCACAACGACGAACGATGCTGTTGCAGAAAATGATTCGGAGGCGACCGTCTCGTCTGCCGAGACGGTCGCGGTGGGGGAGTCCGAGGTACCCCAGCCCGACGCGGCAGCACCGGAATCGGCAGCACCCGAGTCGGCAGACTCCGCACCGGCAGAGCCAGAGGTGGTCGAGGCCGGGCACGATGCCGCTGACGCAGCGCCTTCCCCTGACGCAGCGCCTTCCCCTGACGCAGTCCCTTCCCTTGACGCAGCCCCTTCCACTGGCGACGCCTCTTCAACTGACGACGCGTCTCCCGCAGTCGATGCCGAGACGCCCCATGTCGGTTCCGATGTCGATCTCGTCGCCGATTCCAGTGTCGACGATGGTGTGCAGCACGAGGATTCGGCATCGCCGAGCTGAACGATCCTTTCGGTACCGGGTCGCTTCGCGAGTCGATTCTCGCGTCCTGGGGTTCCTCGCCCACGCGGCTGCGGGAAGATTCGTCATCCGAGGCAGATCTGGTGCGCGGGGGATACCGCGATCGTTTGTTGACCGAGTTGGCACAGAACGCGGCTGATGCTGCGCAGCGAGCCGGCGTCCCGGGTCGGCTATCGGTGTGGACCGACGAGGCGGATGCGTTGCATGTCGCCAACACCGGTGCCGCGCTGGATGTGTCGGGTGTGCATGCTCTCACCGCGCTGCGGGCGTCGGCGAAGGCTGCGGCCGACCCGGGTGTCGGACAGTTCGGGGTCGGCTTCACCGCGGTGCGATCGGCGTCCGACGAGATCGAGGTCCGCTCGCGCGGTGGCGGGGTGATCTTCAGCGCCGAGCGCACTCTGAGCGCGTTGCGCGAGCGGGACATGACTGTGCCGGAGTCGGGTGTGCCGGTGCTTCGGTTGGCGTGGCCTACTTCCACACCGCCCGCTGCCGGGTTCGATACCGAGATCGTGTTGACGCCGCGACCCGATGTGCAAGCGGAATCCTTTGCCGGGGGGTTCCTCGACGAGGCCGTCGACTTGTTGCTCGAGCTCGACGCGTTGGATTCCATCGAGATCGATGGTGTCGTCGTCGACTGTGTGAGAACGGAACTCGACGATGCACGCGTCGAGATCGCCATCGGTTCGCGAACGTGGCTGCAGTACACCACCTCGGCTGCGCGGTGGATCGTTCCGATGGTCGACGGTCTACCCGTTCCCGCAGCGCCGGATGTGTTGCGGGCCCCGACGCGGTCGGACGAGCTGTTGTCGTTGCCCGCGTTGGTCGTTGCCGATGTACCCATGCAGCCGGATCGTCGACGGGTGTTGCCCGGCGTCTCTGTCGCCGAGGTGGCCCACGGTTATCCCGATTTCGTGGCGTCGTTGCCTGCGTCCGCGCGAGTGTCGTTCGTACCCGAGGTCGGCTTCGCGCGCAGTGCTATCGACGGTGAGCTACGTGAGCTGATCTTTCGCCGATTGTCCACCGCACCATGGCTTCCCGCTGCGGATGGACCCGATCTCGTACCAGAACGTGCGCATGTTCTGGCCGATGCCACCGAGGAACTCGCCGCGGTGTTGCTCGATGTGGTCCCGAATCTGGTGGACGCCACTCTGTCGGGCGCGCGGCACGCGTCGGCGTTGTCGGCGGTGGGAGTGCACCGCATCGGGTTGGCGCGGTTGGCCGAGATGCTCGGCGGGCAGGCCCGTGAGCCGGCCTGGTGGCGGCGGCTGTACGACGCGTTGACTCCGCTCGTCGTCGACGGGTTAGCAGCGGAAGAACTTGCTGCGCTGCCGGTTCCGCTTGCGGACGGTCGTACGGTCACCGGTCCACGGACTACCGTCGTCGGGTCGGACGCGTCGGCCGAGGTCACGTGGGTACGCCTGGTGCATCCGGATGCGGTGAGTCCGTTGTTGATTCGGCTGGGTGCGCGGGAGGCCACTGCGGCCGAGCTGTTGTCGGATCCCGCCCTCGAAGCGGCCCTCGACGATCTCGATTGGGACGGCGACGAGGTGGATGGCCTGGTGTCGGCAGTGCTGGCGCTGGCGGGGGAGGCGGGAGAGCTTCCGGGGTGGCTCGGGAGTCTGCCACTCGAAGACGACGAGGGCGAATTGCGCAGTGCGGACGAACTGTTGCTGCCCGGTGCACCGTTGGCGAGGCTGTTGGTTCGGGATTCGCCGTTCGGTGTTCTGTCGGCGGCCTCGGTGGCCAGGTTCGGTGAGCGGGCCCTGCGCGCGGTGGGCGTCGGCTGGGGGTTCTCGGTGGTGCGCGACGAGTGTCCGACGGGGCCGGATCACGACCTGGACGACGAGCCCGCCTGGTGGTCGAGTCTGGCCACGGAGCCGGAAACCCTTGTTGCGGTTCGTGATCTCGACCTGGTCCGGTCGGATGCCTGGGCCGAAGCTCTGACGATTCTGCTCGACGAACCGAGTACCCGTGCAGCCATGACCGACCGGGACGGCTACACGGCATGGTGGCTGCGACGTCATGCGCTGATCGACAACCGCTCGCCGACCACGTTCCGGGCGCCGTCGGACGAGACGTTCGCCGGTCTGCTCGATCCGTTGGATCATCCGCGCGCCGACGAACTGCACGCGGTGCTCGCCGCGTCGACGTGTGAGAGCGTCGAGAGCGCGCGGGTGTTGTTGCGTGCACTCGAGGACCCGCAGCGACATCCGACGGCGGCGGTGATCGCGCGCACGCACACGCTGATCGCCAGTGCCGTCCTGGATCGACGCATCGACGTGGCGGATCTCGATCCACCGGATCGCGTGCGCACTCTCGGCGGCACCGTGGCCGATGCGTCGGACGGGTTGGTCGTCGATGCGCCGTGGCTGGCACCGGTCGTGCCACCGGAGGTGGCGGTGCTCTCGGACATGACCACGGCAGCCGCGCTGGCCGACGTCCTCGACATCAGGCGGGCGTCGGAGGCCATCACCGGCGAGGTTCGCGGAGTCGGACGCGTCAGTTCGTGGGATCGAGAGCCCGGGGCCGTGTTGGCCTGTGCGGTGCTCGGGCTACCGCTGCCGACAGGTTCGGTGGTGGTGCACCGTGAACTGGTGGTGCGGTTGTCGGGAGCTGTCAGCGGTGACCGTGCTGTGCCGTGGTGGGTGACCGCGGACGGAACAGTGCATTGTGTGGAAAGTTGGGAGCGACCTCGTGGGGCCTGACCATGCCGTGTTGGAGTGGATGGTCGAGCATCGAGTCGGCTGGGTCACGACGATGTTCTGGATCATCACCACGGTGGGGAACACCTTCATGATGTTCGTGTTGTCCGCGGGGGCGTGGGGCGCGTTGCTGACGTCCAAGAGGACTGTCGACGCGTGGATGGTCGCGGGTTCGATGCTCACCGGGTGGGGGCTGATGAATGCGCTGAAGTTCGCGTTCGCGCGGGAACGTCCACCGATTCCTGAACGCCTGGTGGAGATTTCGAGCCATTCGTTTCCGTCCGGCCACGCGACGATGTCGATGTTGCTTGCCACGGTGGCGATCGCGGTGATGCTGCGATCGTCCACTCCGTGGCTGCATCGGCCGGTGCTACTGACGTTGCCTGTGGTCGCGGCCCTGCTGATCGGATTCTCTCGGATCTATCTGGGTGCGCACTGGACGACGGACGTGCTGGCCGGCTGGGTGTTCGGTGCCCTGTGGGGGCTGGGTTGGATCTACGCCGAAAAAGCGATCAGCGCGAGAAATCCGAGCGCTGCGCGATAACGAGGAGCTCGTCACGCATGGCCGGGCTGGAGACAGCGTTGGCGCGTGCGTAGAGGGCGCGGAGCGAGCGGACGTGGTTGCGGCGGTTGCGGTACTGAGCGACGAACTTCATGGCCTGTGCTTTCGTGGATCAAAGGTTATCGAAACTGACATAACCTATGCTCCACGTTAACTCTGTGTTACTCAACCGGCTGAGGGGTTAGTTTGCCCACGTCAGAACGGTTTTCGTGATCGGGCTAACGTGATCCTGATCTCAATCGAGGCCGCGTTGGGCGGTTCTGCTGCCGCGTCGTGACGCGGCTCTCTGCGCCAGGAACAGAGCGAACCCGACAGCGCCGACCGCGATGCCGGACCAACACGTCGCCACCGCGTCGTCGCTGCGGTCGCCGGTGGCGGTGAACACGACCAGCGCAACGATCCAACCGAGGATGCCGATCGTCAACACCGGCACCGGATCGGTGAGGCGGGGCGGGATCTGCGGGACGTCGGCCACGAATTCACGCTACGCCACCATATTTCGCCAACCCTCGCGGTGTGCTTTATCTTTCACTCATGCCTATGTCGTCGCGATTACTCGACAACTACTTCAAGATCACCGAGCGCGGCTCGACTGTGGGTTCCGAGGTTCGCGGCGGTGTCGTCACTTTCGTGGCGATGGCCTACATCGTCGTGCTCAACCCGCTCATCCTCGGTAGCTTCTCGGCCGACGACGCAGCTGCCAAGACCGACGTGCTCGGCAACATCCTGCCCGTCGCCCAGGTTGCCGCCGTGACGGCACTGGTCGCCGGCTTCATGAGCATCGCGTTCGGCATCATCGCCAACTACCCCTTCGGTATCGCGGCCGGCCTCGGCATCAACACTCTCCTGGCCGTCACCATCGCTCCTCAGGTCAGTTGGCCCGAGGCCATGGGCCTGGTCGTCATCGACGGCATCATCATCGTTCTGTTGGCCGTCACCGGCTTCCGGACGGCGGTGTTCAACGCGATTCCGCCCGAACTGAAGGCCGCGATCGCCGCAGGCATCGGTGCCTTCATCGCGTTCATCGGCTTGGTCGATTCCGGCTTCGTACGCCGGATCCCCGACGCCGCAGGCACGACGGTTCCCGTCGGCCTCGGCATCGACGGGTCCATCGCGTCGTGGCCGACAGTGATCTTCGTGTTCGGGTTGTTGCTGATGGGTGTGCTCGTGGTGCGCAAGGTCCGCGGCGGTCTGCTGATCGGCATCGTGGTCACGACGGTGTTGGCGGCCATCATCGAGGCGGTCACCGACGTGGGGCCGTCGAACGGCGTCGACCCCAAGGGCTGGAACCTGTCCGTGCCGCAGCTGCCCAGCGTTCTCGTACAGTCGCCGGACCTGTCGCTGGTGGGCAACGTCGACCTGTTCGGTGCGTTCACCCGCATCGGTGTGCTGGCCGCGAGTCTGTTGGTGTTCACGCTCGTCCTCGCGAACTTCTTCGACGCGATGGGAACGATGACGGGTCTGGGTAAAGAAGCGAATCTCGACAAGGACGGCACGCTGCCCAACATCGGCAAGGCGTTGGTCGTCGAAGGTGCCGGAGCAATTGCGGGCGGCGGCGCGTCCGCATCGTCGAACACGGTGTTCGTCGAGTCGGCCTCGGGAATCGCGGAAGGCGCACGCACCGGACTGGCCAACGTCGTCACCGGCCTGCTGTTCCTGCTGGCAATGTTCTTCACCCCGCTCACGGCTGTCGTGCCCATCGAGGCGGCTGCTCCGGCGCTGGTGGTGGTGGGTGCACTGATGATCGGTCAGGTTCTCCACATCGACTTCAAGCGCTTCGATTACGCGCTGCCGGCCTTCCTCACCATCCTGGTGATGCCGTTCACGTACTCCATCGCGAACGGTATCGGCGTCGGTTTCATCACGTGGGTCGTGCTCGCCGTCGGTTCGGGCCGAGCGAAGACGGTACATCCCCTGTTATGGGTCGTCGCGTTGCTGTTCGTGGCGTTCTTCGCAGTCGGTCCCATCACGGATGCGGTTACCTGATGCTGGGTCGGTACCAGGGCGTATTCTCTGCGCTGTGACGTCGGGAAACAGTGTGAAAGACAATCGGGAATTGGCAAGCGACCTGTCGCTTGCGGTGGTGAGGTTGACTCGCCACCTTCGAGGTAGGCGAGTGGACTCGCAAGTGTCGCTCACTCAGCTGTCGGCTCTGGCCACCCTGAGTAGGGAGGGCGACATGACGCCTGGCGCGTTGGCGGCTCGGGAGCGGGTTCAACCCCCGTCGATGACGCGGGTGATCGCGTCGTTGGCCGAGCTGGGTCTGGTGGAGCGCACGCCGCATCCCACCGATGGCCGTCAGGTGATCGTGTCGTTGTCGGCGGCCGGCAAGGAACTGATCGCGGACGAGGCGAGTGCTCGCGAGGCGTGGATGACCGCACAGCTGGCAGGCCTCGGACCCGAGCAGCTCGCGACGCTGCGAGATGCGGTGAGCATCATCAGCGCATTGGTCAGCGACTCCGAGTAGTTACCTAGGTTTATTATTTGACCTGTGGCTCCAGTTTCACGTACGTCCGGCGCGACGATGTTCGCTGCTCTGAAGACTCGCAACTACCGATTGTGGGCGTCGGGGCAGATCGTCTCGCTGGTCGGAACGTGGATGCAGCGGGTGGCCCAGGACTGGCTCGTGCTGACGCTCTCCGGCGGCAACGGCTTTGCCGTCGGCATCGTCATGGCCCTGCAATTCGGGCCGACGCTGTTTCTGTCGGTGTGGGGCGGAGTACTCGCAGACCGGTACGACAAGCGCAAACTCCTCATGATCACCCAGGTGTTCGCCGCAGTCTGCGGTCTGGTGCTGGGTGTGCTCGATGTCGGCAACACGGTCGAGCTCTGGCACGTCTATGTCATCGCCTTCATCCTCGGCTGCTCGTCTGCCATCGACGCGCCGGTGCGGCAATCGTTCACGATCGAGATGGTGGGCAAGGAAACTCTGTCCAACGCGATCGCGTTGAACTCGATGACGTTCAACATGGCGCGGATCGTCGGGCCTGCGGTGTCGGGAGTGCTCATCACCCTCGTCGGTACCGGCTGGGTGTTCCTGATCAACGCGGTGTCGTTCGCCGCGGTGTTCGGTGCCCTCCTGGCGATGAACGTCGGTCAACTCTTCCGTGTCGAACCGGCACCGCGCGCCAAAGGGCAGGTACGGGAGGGCTTTCGCTACGTCTGGGGGCGGGGAGACCTACGAGTGTTGCTGGCGACGGTGTTCATGGTCTCGACGTTCGGTCTCAATTTTCCGCTGAGTCTGTCGGTGCTGGCGCGCAACACGTTCGGCAGCGGAGCCGACGCATACGGGTTGCTGTCGACCACCCTCGCGGTCGGCACGCTCGCGGGAGCGACCCTGGCGGCCCGGCGCGCCACCGCCCCTCGATTGCGGCTCTTCATCGGTGCGGTCATCGCGTTCGGTCTGTTCGAGCTACTCGTGGGATTGATGCCCAATTACGTTCTCGTGGCAGTGCTGTTGGTGCCCACCGGCGCATTGACGCTGACGTTCACGACGTCGGCGATGAACATTCTGCAAATGTCGGTGCCGTCCGACATGCGCGGCCGCGTGATGGGCATCTACATGCTGTGCTTCCTGGGCGGAACTCCGCTGGGCAGCCCGGTGCTCGGCTGGCTCGCCGACGCCCTCGACCCACGCGCACCGCTCCTGTTCGGCGGTGTCATCTCATTGGCGACGGGACTCTTCGCTGCCGTGTATCTGCTGCGGCACAACAACTTGCGGATCACCGTGGTGCCGCCCGCCGACGGTCACCGGCTGCCCACCCTCGACACGGTGGCCGCAGCCGCCAAGGTCTGACGCTCCTCAGATCCACCCGTGGCGTCGGGCGAGTGCGCAGGCCTCGTGCCGGTTCGCCGCCCCGAGTTTCGCGGCCGCCGCAGAGAGATAGTTGCGGGTGGTCCCGGGTGACAGATGCGCGCGCTGCGCGATCTCCGCGATCGATGCGCCGTCGGCGGCGAACTCGAGCACATCGGCTTCCCGCGGTGTGAGCGGTGAGTCCCCGGCCCCGATGGCTTCCGCGGCGAGCGTCGGGTCGACGTACCGCCCGCCGCCGTGCACGGTGCGCACCACCTCGGCCAGGGTGGCGGCCGAGGTGGTCTTGGGGAGGAACCCGCGCACGCCGGCCTCGAGCGCCTTCTTCAGGTAGCCCGGCCGACCGTGGCTGGTGACGATGATCGACGCGCAGGTGGGCAGTGTCTCGGCAATTTTCTGCGCCGTCTCGATGCCGTCGATCCCGCCCATCTGCAGGTCCAGCACTGCCACATCGGGTGCCAGGGCCGCGGCAACCGTCAGGGCCTTCTCGCCCGAATCGGCCTGTCCGACGATCTCGATGTCGTCCTCCAGATCGAGCATGGTCGCCAGCGCCGATCGAATGAGGTTCTCGTCGTCGGCCAGTAGAACTCGAATCATGGTGTGGTCCTCGGGTTCTGGGGCGATGTGGGCAACACTGCGATGAGGGTGAATTTCTCGGTTGTCTGCTCCGTGCGCAGTTCCCCTCCGACCGCGACCAAGCGTTCCCGTAGGCCGCTCAGACCCGTGCCGTCGTTGCGGCCGTTCGGCGCACCGGGGTGGTCGTTGGTCAGTCGAATACTGCTGTCGGTCAGTTCGATTCGGCAATAGGTGGCCGCGGAGTGACGCAGTATGTTCGTCACGCCTTCACGAACCACCCAGGCGGCCGCCTCGGCCCCCCGCTCGGACAGTGCCGAGGTCTCACCGGTGAGCTCGGTGGATATCCCGGCCGCCGACAGGAGCGAGCGGGCACCGTCGAGTTCGCCTGCGACATCCACCGATCGATAGCCGCGCACCAGCTTTCGGGCGTCGGTCATCGATTCCTGCGCCAACGCGCGCACCTCGTCCATCTGCGTCGCGGCGCGGTCGTCACCCCGGCGGGCCAGCGTCGCGGCAAGTTCACTCTTGACCGCGATGGCCGAGAGCGCGCGTCCGACGACGTCGTGCAGATCGCGCGAGAACCTCAGGCGCTCCTCTGCGACGGAGAGAGCTGCGGCTGCGTCGCGGGTGGCGTCGAGTTCGGTCACGATGCGCAGCAGCCACGCCGACAGTTGCACGGTGAAGGCCATGAAAGCGATGAAGACGCCGAGTATTACCGTTTCCAGCGCCGGGGTTCCCACGGCCGCGGCAATCGCGGCCGCGGCCACGGCTGCCGCGAGAGACCAGCGCAATCGAATCAGGGTCGCGACCGCGGTGGTGACGAGTACCGCGGCCCAGAGTGCATTGCTCGTCGTCCCTCCGGCAACCAGCACCACAGCGGCGACGGCCATGATCGCCAACGGGATTCGAGGGTTGGCCGTCGACTCGCCGCCGAGTGCCGGGGTGCGCTGAACGACCACGAAAGCGGCGGCGGCACACACCGCTGCCGCCGCCGTCGATCGATAATCGTCGTACTGAAGCGTCGTCAGCATCGCGCCGACGGCGACACCGACGGTGATCAGCAGGAACGATTGGCGGGTGTAGACGCGTACCTTCTCCACTGCACTGCTGTCGTTCCAGCCGTGCAGTGGATTGAGGTACTCGTACAGCTTCATGATCTCCAGCCTTGCAGACGGGCGACGACAGTGCGATCAGGACCGCGGTTCCCAGCGGAAGTGGGTGCGGGCGATCAGCAGGCTGCCGAGAATCCAGGCCAGCATCACCGCCACCGGCATGGCGGCCTCGCCGAAGGTGGCGGCGAACCCGACCGACGCGTCGCCGGGGGTGGTGGTACCGAACCAGCCCAGATTCAACAGGTCCGACACCGCGGCCATGGGAGTCAGCTCGACGACTCGGCTCAGTGAATCCGGGAGAACGTCGCGCAGCATGGCCGAGCCGGCCATGGCGATCAGAATGACCGGCAGGCTGGTGATCTGCGCTGCTTCCGCATTACGGGTGAAGGCAGACGTGATCAACGCCAGTGCGGCGAACAGTGCAGCGCCGCCGAGGAGGGCAACAGCGACGAGCAAGACGTTGGTGGGAACCGGGCCGCCGAAGGCCAGCACGACGGCCCCGACGATCAGGCCCAGCGTGACGGTGAGGATCAGCGAGGGTATCGCCGGGCCGAGCAGTATCTGAATGTCCGAACTCTCTCCGGTGCGAAGTCGCTTGAGTACCAACTCGTCTCGCCGCGTGGCGTAGATCGAGAGCATGTTGTAGTAGACCATGAACACCAGGAGGAACAGTGCGAAGATCTCGAGCGCGGCTCCGACTCCGGTATCGGTCAATCCGTTGTCGGATCGGCTGCCGACGATCAGCAGCACGATCGGGAAGATCAACGGCATGACGACCGCATTGAACAGCAGTACTCGGTTGCGTCCGAGCAGTGTGAATTCTGCTCGCGACAGGGCGGTCATCGTACTCATGCGCTCATCACCTCGGTCTTGTCGGTAGCTGGGTCGTTCACATCGGAGTTGTCGAATTCGTCTGCGATGGAGAGGAACACGGTCTCCAGCGATGCCGCTCGGGCGTCCAGGCCGTGCAGGGTGACGCCGTTGGTGCGAGCCCACATCAGTAGATCGGTCAGCGTCTCCTGAACCGAGGACGTCTGGATCGAGACCGTCTCTCCCGAGACGTCCATGGATGTGCCCGGCAGCGACGGCAGTGCCGTTCCGGGGGCCTTCAGTTCGATCTTCGCCGGATGGTCGGCGACCACCTCGTCCACGGTGCCACTGCGAACGACTCTGCCGCGGTGCATGATCGCGAGTCGATCGCACAGCGATTCGGCCTCGTCGAGGTAGTGCGTCGTCAACATGATCGTGACGCCGGAGTTCTTCAGTTCCTGGATCAACCGCCATGTGTTGCGGCGACTTTCGGGGTCGAGACCGGTGGTCGGCTCGTCCAGGAACAAGATGCGTGGACGGCTGATGATCGCGCATGCCAGGTCCAGCCTGCGCTGCTCGCCGCCGGACAGGAATTTCACCCGCGTATCGGCACGGTCGGCCAGGTCCACGCGACCGAGCACCTCCGCCACCGGCAGTGGATGGCTGCAGGTGCCCGCCCACATCCGAAGACTCTCGGCGGTGGTCAGATCCTGAGGCAGTCCGCCCTTCTGCAGCATGATTCCCAGAGCCGGCCGGACCTTGCGGCGATCGGCCACCGGATCCATTCCCATGATCCGCACCGTGCCCTTGCTGGGTCGCGAAAGGCCCTGAATCACTTCGAGAGTGGATGTCTTGCCCGCACCGTTGGTGCCCAGTAGGCCGAACAGCTCACCCTCCGCGACATGGAGATCGAGAGCCTGGACGGCCTCGTACGCGTTCTTGCCCGATCCGTAGCGGCGAGTCATCCCGTCGACGTCGATGATGGTCATGATTGCGTCCCCCAATGGCGCAGTCCGATGACGAACCGGACACCCATGAAGGCGACGATGACGCCCAGTGCGACGAACGCCGGAAGGGACGGGCCGACAATCGCGAACAGCACGGCGATGATCGCGATGCTGATGACGATGACGACAATCTCACGCGCCATCGTCGGAGCCGGCCCGAGCTCCATCAGATCGGTGAACAGATTTCCTTCGTCTGGTTGCTTCATGACTACGATCCTGCTGCGCGTCGAGCACCGAAAACAGTGCAGCGCATCATGACCTGAGGTGACACCGTCACGGTCCAGCCATGACAAACGTCATGCGCGCGTGTCTCCACCCGATCTCCACCCGTGGGTCGATGTGTCCCCACCGCGATCTTCGTAGCGTTGCTGCCATGAACATTGCAACGATTGCTCTCGTAGTCCTTCTGGTCGGATACCTGCTGGTGCGGCGCATGACCGGCCAGCTCATGGAAGCTCGGCGCATGCTGGTGCTTCCGGCGATCCTCGCCGTCGCCGGACTGGCGTCACTGAATTCGACGGCGCTCTCGGCCACGGCGATCGGGTTCTTGCTCCTCGGCTGTGTCGTCGGAGCCGTGTTCGGGGTGGTCCGCGGCTACACCGTCCGGATCGCCGAGCGGGACGGAGCGGCATGGATGCGTTACTCGTTGGCGTCGGTCGGCCTATGGGTGGCCGCGATCGCGGTGCGCCTCCTCCTCGTGCCGGTGGAGAATGTCGTGGATCCGGCAGCAGCGTCGGTCGCCGGGCAGGCCACCATGTTGGCCGTGGGGGTCGGATTCCTCGCCGAATCGGTCGTGGTGCTCTACCGAGCCATGCATTCCGAGGCCACCATCGTGTGGCGAGCCGACAAGTCCGGCAACCACACGTTGTCGCCTACGCTGGCCGACATGCACAGTCGGGTTCGCGAAGGACGGGCGAAGATTCGGTGACGTCGGCACCCACGCCGGACGTACGGTTACCCGCACTCGACAGCTTCCGGCTGTCGAGTCGGCCGTATGTCACGGCCGTCGTCGTCGTGGCGGCGTTCGCGACGTCGGATCTGCACGATCCGCTCGTGCTCACGCTGCTCGTCGTCAACAGTCTCGTACTGGCGGCCTCGACGGTGTCGCGACGGTCGACCGGTCTCCGGCTCTCGCTCGCCGGGGCCGGCATCGCACTGGTCGCCTCCGCCGCGATTCTTCCTCTGGGCGGAACCGGGGTCGCAGCAGCGTTTCCGTTCCTGTTCGCCGGACATGCCGGGTGGCGGTTCAAGCCGTCGATTGCGTTTCCGTATGCGGTGTCGCTCAGCGTGGCGTGCGCGTGCGCGCTGTGGATCGCCGATCACCATGGTGTCGACGGGTGGCCATGGGCCGCCGGTCTTTTCGCCGGGTGGCCGGTACTGATCGGGTATTCACGACGCAGTCGTCTGGACGCACTGCGCAATGCCCGGCGCGCCACCGACGCCGAATTGCGCGAGCATGCCCTGGCCGAGCGGGCCCGTATCGCACGCGACATCCACGACGTTCTCGCGCATTCGCTGTCCGGGGTCAACATGCAGCTCGAAGTCGCCGACGCGTTGCTCGACGCCGGTCGCGCCGACGAGGCCAGAGCCGCGGTGAGCAAGGCGCAGAGCCTCGTTCGCGAGGGCCTCACCGAAACCCGCAGGGCCGTGCAGACTTTGCGTCAGGACGTTCTGCCCCTGGTGCCGACGATGGCCGCTTTGGTGGACGCGGACGGGAACTTCCGGGTCGAGGGCGAGGCTGTCGATCTCGATACGCCGCAGTCGCAGTTCCTTGTTCGGTGCGCGCAGGAGGCGCTGACCAATGCCCGTACCCATGCTCCCGGAGCGGCAGTCGACGTAGTGCTTCGCTTCGCGGCAGAACAGGTGGAGCTCTCCGTGACCAACGGCCCGGCTCCGTCGCCGCCGAAACCGGTCGACAGTACCGGAATGGGATTGGTCGGCATGCGCGAGCGCGCCGCACTGGTCGGCGGGTCGGTCGCGGCGGGTCCGGACGGGCGGGGTTGGACGGTCCGTGCCACAGTTGCTGTGCCGCAACCACACTGAAGACGACACGAAGGTGAGGGTATGAGCATTCGGATAGTGATCGCCGACGATCAGGCGTCGGTGCGCGAGGCGCTGGCGACGATGCTCGATCTGATCGACGACATCACCGTCGTCTCGACCGCGACGGACGGCGACAGCGCGGTCGCCGCAGTGCAGGCCGCGATGAGTACCGAATCCCTCGATGTCGTGCTGATGGACCTGCGGATGCCGGGCACCGACGGGATAGAGGCGACCCGAACCCTGAAGGGGCTCTTCCCCGATCTACCCGTGGTGGTGTTGACGACCTTCTCCGACGAACGCTCGATACTCGATGCACTCGGAGCGGGCGCACGCGGATATCTCACCAAGGACGCCGGACGGATCGAGATAGCGGCGGCATTGCGGGCGGCGGCAGCCGGGCAGTCCGTACTGAATCCGGAGGTACAGGCTCGCCTGCTCGGAGCCGTCGAGCACTTCCGTCCGCCCGAGATCCCAGCTGGTTTGACCCCGCGTGAGGTCGAGGTCCTACGCGCGATCTCGGCCGGTTTGTCGAACCGCGAGATCGCGCAGCAGATGTTCGTCAGCGAGGCGACAGTCAAGACACACATCAACCATCTGTTCGCGAAAGCCCGACTGCGAGATCGAGCGCAGGCCGTGCACTTCGCCTTCACGCACGGGCTGGCGGGATAGTCGCGTCAGAAACCCCAACCCATGACGGCCGGTCGCGCTGTTCCGAAGGTCAGATCCAGCGCATGCAGAGATTCCTCGTTGCGGGCGGTGAGGCGATTGGCCGCGGCGAACAATCGGGCTCGGTGGGTACCGAAGTAGATGCTGGCGAGTACGTCGATGTCGAGTTCGATGTCCGGCTCGGATTCCACCCGGGTGCAGGTGGCTCTGCCGTCCGTGACGGTCAGCGAATAGGTACCGCCTGCGTCGAGGAAGGGATCCCGGACGGCGATGATCAGTGATGTGTCGAGGGCATAGGTGCGCGCCTCGAGGGCAGCCTCGACATGCATGATCCGGGCCCACAGAGCGTCGTGGTGAGCCGTTACCTTCGGCAGCCGGTTGTTGGTCAGCAGGAACGGCAGTGCCTCGTCCCGTGCCTGCCGTACCTCGATGGTGTCTACCAGGTCCACACCGACGAGGATCTGCCACAGCGCGGCGTAGGCGTCGTCGGTCACCGCGATGAATTCCTCCACCACGACCCGGCTCGGGTTGCGTCCGCGTCGGTAGGCGACGTATCCGTCGGGATGTACGACGAAGAACAGTGCGGTCAGTCCGCCGCGTCGGTTCTCGCGATCGGCGAAGAAGCGCTCCCAGCGGATCGGCGGCTTGGGCTGCGCGCCCGCGGTCTGCTGCTGCCACCGGTGGTAGATGTCCGGAAGCAGTTCGGTGGCCTCGGCCGATTCGATCAGCCGCACACCCGTCGCCGGGGGAGCGTCCTTGCGGAACTGCGCGAACCGACGGTCGATCGAGACGCTGATCTCCTCGGTCACCGGCCCATACCCGAAGCGTCCGTAGATCGTCGCCTCGCTGGCCGTCAGCAGTGACAACGGTGCGCCGGCGTCGTTCAGAGCGCGATGCTGCTGAGTGAACATCGATCGCAGGATGCCGCGTCGGCGATGCGTCGGTGCGACCGACACCCAGGACACTCCCGATGCCTCGACCTGAGCTCCGCCGGGAACGGTCACCGACATCGGGAAGTGCATGGCCACACCGACCGGGGTCTCGCCGTCCCACGCCAGGTAGACGTGCTCGGACTTCGTCAGGATCTGCGTCTCGGCGAGGTCCTCGGCGTTCTGGTGCTCGCCGAACGCATGGGCGTCGAGCAGCGCGACGGCATCCCAGTCGTCGTCGGTGGCGGTACGGATGGTGATCGATTCGTCGGTAGTCATCACTCACAATTTTTCCATACCGGGGTGGTGGTTCGCCGAGGGACTGCCAGAAATGCCGGGTGAGAAGATGAGCAGGTGGTGCATGTAATCGACATCGACGATCCCCTCGACCCGCGGCTCGACGACTTCCGCGACCTCAATTCCTCGGACAGGCGCCCCGATCTGCCCGAGGGCAAAGGGTTGGTGATCGCGGAGGGCGTGCTCGTCGCGCAGCGCCTGCTGAGCTCGCGTTTTCCGATGATCAGCCTGCTCGGCGTGGATCGACGGCTCGACGCGTTGCGCGAGGACCTCGCCGATTCGGACGTTCCGTTCTATCGGACGTCGGCTGAGGTGATGGCCGAGGTCGTCGGCTTCCACCTCAACCGTGGTGTGTTGGCGGCGGCGAACAGACCGCCGGCCCTCGATCTGGACGACGTGCTGGCCGGCGCGAACACGGTCGCGATTCTCGAGGGCGTCAACGATCACGAGAATCTCGGGTCGATGTTCCGCAATGCGGCCGGTCTCGGGGTGGACGCGGTGTTGTTCGGGGCCGCCTGCGCGGATCCCCTGTACCGACGGTCTGTCCGGGTGTCGATGGGACATGTGCTCCGAGTGCCGTTCGCGAAGGTGCCCGAGTGGCCTCGTGGCCTCGATCGGGTGCGGCGGCACGGTTTTCAGCTGATCTCGCTGACACCGAACCCGGAGGCAGTGTCTTTGGCGACGGCGATGACGGGGGAGAAGGTCGCGTTGCTGCTCGGTGCCGAGGGGCCGGGTCTGACCGAACATGCCATGCGCGCCACCGACATTCGCGCTCGTATTCCGATGGCTCCCGGTACCGATTCGCTCAATGTCGCGACGGCCGCGGCGATGGGCTTCTACGAACGGGTGCGTCTGACGTGAAGGATCCGGACGTTCGCTGGACCGGTGTCCCGGTTGCCGTGATCGCGGCGATCCTCGTCGCGGTGGCACTGACGGCGTTCGGCCTGGAACTGGCCAGAGTTCATCCGCTGCTCGCGATCGGCCTCAACCTCGTCGTCGTGGCAGGCGCAGCCCCGACGGTCATGCGGTGGTTCGGCGTTCCGGTATGGCGTTGGGCCGTGTACGGAGCGAGCGCCGGTGCGCTTCTGAGTTTCGTGGCACTGGCGGCTCGGGCGTTCTGAGCCGGCCCGGGCAGGGGTGCGCACTACCGGCGACGATCGGCGGAATCCCGTCGATTGTCGGTCGTTGCGTGCAACGGTGCCCACCCGAGCCACTATTTGCGGGAGAACCAGCGCTTCTTCGGTCGCGGTGCGGGCTCGGCCGAGTCCGCTGCGGGTGCATTCTGGACCGGAACGGTCTGGGGCCGCGGCTCCTGCCCCGGCACGTACATGGTGAAACCGCAGACAGGCAGCGCGTTCGGGTCGAGCTCGCCGGGCTTCGGAGCACCGGTGTAGCGGAAGCCGAGCCATTCGGCGTTGGCGGCTTCGGCGAATTCCTGGGGGTGGAACGGCAGTGACTGCGGATCCGGCATCACTCCGGGCGGATAGATCAGCGGGTGGTCACCGGCCCAGAACGGACGCTCCCACACCAGAGGCAGCCCGACGTCCTCGTAGATGTAGACGGGGGTGGCGCTGAACGAGCGTCGGAATTCACCGCGCTCCCAGTAGGCGAACGCACCCCAGGCATGCTCTGGGTCCGAGGCGACGAGGTAGGTGTGCTCGGAGGCCAGTGGGCGGGTGACGGATTCGGGAAGGGTCGACGGCGTGGGCACCGACAAGTTGGATCCGCAGACGACGGTGACGCCGGGGTAGCACCCGATGAACACGTGATCGTCGTCCACGCCCGCCGAGGTCGAGATGGGTCCCTGCTCGAGGGGGACGGCCGTGAGATGGGGGTAGAGCCGTCCGACGAGCGCACTGGCGGCGTTCCAGTCGGAGGTGGTGGCTTCTCGCAGTACCGATATGGGATCCGGTGCGTCCACGTACCAGATCGTTGATGCTTTGGCCCCCACTACCGGCACCTCTCTCTCCGTGACTTCCATCGAAGCCTACGGTGTGGGTGTCGACACTCCGACATCGCGCGGCACATCGGTCACACGAAGAACTCAGTTGTGACCGCTGCTGCGCACACCGAGCAGGACGTCTTCCCACGATGGCATGGCCGGCTTGCCACGCTTGTCCTTGCCGCTGGTGTGACCGGCGGCAGGCTTGGGTGCGGGCCTGGGCTCCCTCGCCACCGGTTCGCGCGGCTGCTCGGGCTCGGGAGTCGGCGCATCGTCCACCTCGACGTCGATGGTCTCGGCGTCGATCTCGCTGTCGGCGGTGGTGCCGTAGTACTCGTCGAAACTCTGCTGCGAGGTCTCGTCGTCGGAGTCCTCGGCGGAGGCGAGTGCACGTACCGGGGCCAGGCCGCGGAGTTGACGTCCGAAGTCCGGGTCGATCAGTTCGCGTGCGGTGTCGTCGAGCGGAGCGATGGTGCCGCCGTGACCGTCGGGCAAGAACTGCCAGTGCGCTTTGTTCGTGGTGCGCCCTGCCTGCCACTTCAGCTGGGCGACCCACTTGTTGTCCTCGTCGCGCCAGGCGTCCCAGGCCGCGTCGTCGAGGTTGTGTCCGCGAGCGCGGAAGGCGAGGGTGACGATGTCGAGCAGGGTCTGCACAGCCGGGCCGTCGTGCCGCAGCGGATGTCCGGCCTGGGCCATGGACGCTGCCTGCGAACGCTCGAGCAGTACGGGGTGCGCGAATACCTCGACTCGGCTGATGGCCATTCCGGAGTCTGCGGCGACCTGTTCGATGGTCGCGCCGCTGCGGATACGGGCCTGGATTTCCTTCGGCCGGAGCAAGCTGTCCATTTCGATCTCAATCTGTCCTAGTCGAGCGATGTCTCCGCGTGAGGCTGCGCGGAGTTTGTCGTCGGCTGGAAGCCGGAATCTGTCGCCGGTTTTGGGATCTGCGCACACGACGAACTTTCCGTCGGCCTCGAGACCCACCACACGTAAGTCTCGCACCTTGACCTCCTCATCGCGCCGGCTCGCGATACCGTCGAATTCGAGCCTAGTTCACCTACCGTATTCGGCGGGTGTCCGACACGCCTCGCGGCGGTGGCGTCGGTTTCTTTCTCAGAGAGTAGACAGCTGCGCGCTCGGTTGCACCCGATCGGCCGAAGTCGAGTCGATTCGATTGCGCGACAACGGCATTGAATCTCGACGAAGAAAGAATACGCCGAGTCCGAGCCCGATGATCAGCGCCAGTGCGTGGCCGGCAGCGGTGAACGAGGGATCGGTGATGGCTCCGGCGGCGACAACGGCGATCCACAATGCGCCCCACACTGCGCGCCACGGCATCGTCAGGTATCGAATCAAGGACCCCGCCACTGCAGCTGCGGCGTAACTGACCCCGACGTCGACGGCTACGGCCAGCGAGTCGGCAAACCAGTCGACGTGGATGCCGACGAACAACCCGACAGCCACCAGTGCCGTCGCGCCGATGTGCCCGGCGCAGAACGTGAGCAGAAACCGGCGCCACCCCGAGACCCACTCGGCGACGGCGAACAGGATGGCGACCGAGGCGAGCCACCACCAATCGGGCCGGCCCTCGGTGAGGAAGGCGCTGGTGACGAGCGTGGCGAGATGACCGTCGGTGAGATTGTGCAGGTTGGTGCTCGCGGCGTGCAGCACATGCCAACGATCGTGCGGCCCGATCTGCCCGAGAGTGACGGTTCCTGCGGCTGTGAGCAGGCAGAACACGAGAGTCACCCGCAGTCGTAGAACAACGGAGAGGAGCCTGGACATACGAACGCTCCCTCCGAGGTCGTTACGCTTGCGTACTTGATAGCAAGTGTAGGCCTCGAAGGGAGCGGTCGAGCTGTGAGTTGGCTGCCGACTAGCTCAGCGTGGACACGACCCAGTCGATGCTCTTCGTCAGTGCGGTGATGTCGTCCGGCTCGATGGCCGGGAACATACCGACACGCAGCTGGTTGCGGCCGAGCTTGCGGTACGGCTCGGTGTCGACGACGCCGTTGGCGCGCAGGATCTTGGCGACCTGGGCCGCGTCGACCTTCTCGTCGAAGTCGATCGTGCCGACGACCTGGCTGCGGTGATCCGGGTTGGTCACGAACGGCGTTGCGAATTCACTGTTCTCGGCCCAGTCGTACAGGCGTGAGGACGAGTCCGCAGTCCGCTTCGTGGCCCAATCCAGGCCGCCCTTGCTGTTGAGCCACTCGATCTGGTCTGCGAAGAGCAGAAGCGTCGCCACTGCGGGGGTGTTGTAGGTCTGGTCCTTGCTGCTGTTGTCGACGGCGATCGGCAACGACAGGAAGTCCGGAACCCACCGGCCACTGGAGGCGATCTCGTCGACGCGGGCGAGAGCGGCCGGGCTCATCAGCGCGACCCAGAGGCCGCCGTCGGCGGCGAAGCACTTCTGCGGAGCGAAGTAGTAGACGTCGGAATCGGCGACGTTCACCGGCAGTCCGCCGGCACCGGAGGTGGCGTCGATCGCGATGAGGGCGTTCTCCGAGCCGGCCGGACGGCTGACCGGGATGGCCACGCCCGTCGAGGTCTCGTTGTGGGCCCAACCGATGAGGTCCACGGA
Organism: Rhodococcus sp. 06-1460-1B; assembly: GCF_002258475.1. NCBI lineage: Bacteria > Bacillati > Actinomycetota > Actinomycetes > Mycobacteriales > Nocardiaceae > Rhodococcus > Rhodococcus sp. 06-1460-1B. The sequence goes on along the minus strand of NZ_NOYS01000041.1, from coordinate 385,924 downwards.
CGGATCCGACGTGGGCTCGGGCGCGCTGCCGGGCTCTGCCTTGACGACGATCGGATCGCCGATGAACGGGTTGTTCTTGGCCACCGAGGCGAACTTCGAGCTGAACTCACCGTTGGTCAGGTGCAGCGACTTCTCCCGGATGAGACCGAACGCAGCGGCATCCCAGAACGCGGTGGTACCACCGTTGCCGAGGACGACCTCGTAGCCCTCGGGGAGCGAGAACAGGTCTTTCAGACCACTGCGTACGCGTCCGACGACGTCCTTGACGGGCTTCTGGCGGTGGCTGGTGCCGAACACGGACGCACCGACGTCGACCAGGGACTGCAGCTGCTCGGGGCGAACCTTGGACGGGCCGCAACCGAAGCGTCCGTCGGCGGGAAGAAGATCGGCGGGAATGATCGGCAAATCGGCCATGGAGTAGCGCGTCCTAGCGTCGATGGAATATGGCCTCCACAGGCTAGTCGGGTGTCATGACACCGTCGACTACCGGATCAGGTCCCAGCCGTCGACGGAGTCGGGGGTGCGCGGTTCGGGGCCGGTGTAGAGGGCAGCCGGGCGCACCAACTTGCCCAGGCGCTTCTGCTCGAGAATGTGAGCACACCAGCCGGCGGTACGCCCGCAGGTGAACATTGCGGGCATCATGTGTGCCGGGACCTCGGCGAAGTCGAGGATCACGGCGGCCCAGAACTCGACGTTGGTCTCGATGGCTCGATCGGGGCGGCGTTCGCGCAGTTCCGTCAACGCGGCTTGTTCGAGCGCGGCGGCAACCTCGTAGCGCGGAGCGTTCAGGCGCTTGGCGGTGGCGCGCAGCACGCGGGCTCGGGGGTCCTCGGCGCGGTAGACGCGGTGCCCGAAGCCCATGAGCTTTTCCTTGCGGTCGAGGATCCCGGTGATCAGCGCGCGGGCGTCGCCGGTCTTCTCGACTTCTTCGATCATGGGCAGTACGCGGGCCGGCGCGCCGCCGTGCAGCGGGCCGGACATCGCGCCGATGGCTCCGGAGAGACATGCTGCGACGTCGGCTCCGGTGGAGGCGATGACTCGGGCGGTGAACGTCGATGCATTCATGCCGTGTTCGGCGGCGGAGACCCAGTAGGCGTCGATGGCGGCGACGTGGGCGGGGTCGGGCTCGCCCTTCCAGCGGACCATGAAGCGCTCGGTCACGGTGGCCGCCTGATCGATGCGGCTCTGGGGCACAGCGGGCTGGTAGATGCCGCGAGCGGACTGCGCGACGTAGGACAGTGCCATCACCGAGGCGCGGGCCAGGTTGTCGCGGGCGGTGCTGTCGTCGATGTCGAGTACCGGCTGATACCCCCAGATGGGAGCGAGCATCGCCAGGCCTGCTTGGACGTCGACGCGGACGTCGCCGGTGTGGATGGGCAGGGGGAACGGTTCGGCCGGTGGCAGACCGCGGCCGAATTCGCCGTCGACCAACAGCGCCCACACATCGCCGAACGTGACGCCCTGTGCAACCAGTTCCTCGATGTCGACTCCGCGGTAACGCAGTGCGCCGCCGTCCTTGTCGGGTTCGGCGATGTCGGAGGTGAAGGCGACCACACCTTCGAGACCGGGAACGAAATCTTCGGGAACGTGTTGAACAGCCATGGTCTGTGGACTCCCTCGTCGCGACTGCGCCCGGCTCTGCGCCGCATCCGGGCGTGCTTGCGGAAACCATAGCGAGCTTTTACGCGGGAGTAGCGTCTGGGTTCGTGTCTGCAGAAGAACAGCGCCTGGCCACCATGCGAGTGGACTACGGCGAGCCCAAGGATCTCGACGTCGACGCCCTGAGCGACGGCTGGTTGCCACTGGCCCGGCAGTGGCTCTCGGACGCCGTTGCTGCGAATCTGCCCGAGCCCAACGCGATCGTGCTCGGGACGGTCGACGCTGCCGGTAGGCCCGCGACCCGCACCGTCCTGTGCAAGGACCTCGACGCCGAGGGCGTGGTGTTCTACACCAACTACGACTCGGACAAGGGCCGCGCAATGGCGTCCACGCCGTACGCGTCCATCACCTTTCCGTGGATCGGCATCGCCCGTCAGCTCACTGTCCGCGGACCGGTCACCAGAGTCGACCGCGACACCACCGAGGCGTACTGGCGGACGCGACCGCGCGGCTCGCAGCTGGGCGCATGGGCGTCGGAGCAATCGCGAACCGTCGTGTCTCGCGACGCCCTCGCCGCGCAACTGGCCGAGGTCACCGCGACGTTCGACGGACGCGAGGTGCCGGTACCGCCGAACTGGGGCGGCATCCGCGTCGAACCGGAGATCGTCGAATTCTGGCAGGGTCGAACCAGCCGGATGCACAACAGAATTCGAGTGATGCCGGCGAGCGGTGTGATCGAGCGACTGCAACCGTGAGCGGGCTGCGCGGCATCCTGGCCGACACGACCCCGCTGAAGACTCCCGCATATCGCCGCCTGTGGCTGGCGAACATCGTCACCGTCATCGGCGCGCAGCTCTCGATCGTCGCTGTGCCGCAACAGGTTTATCAGATCACCCTGAGCTCGGCCTACGTCGGCTTGACGGGCGTGTTCGCTCTGGTGCCCCTCATCGTGTTCGGGCTGTGGGGCGGGGCCCTGGCCGACGTGATGGACCGCCGAACCTTGTTGATGATCACCACGTTCGGCCTGATCGGAACGTCGGCACTGTTCTGGTTGCAGGCGTTCCTGCAACTGAACAACGTGTGGATCGTGTTGGTGCTGTTGGCAGTTCAGCAGGCCTTCTTCGCCGTCAATCAGCCGACCCGCAGTGCGATACTGCCGCGAATCCTGCCCGCGGCGCAGCTGCCCGCCGCGAACTCTCTGAACATGACGGTGATGAACTTCGGTGCCATCGCCGGTCCGCTCAGTGCAGGCATTCTCATCTACTACATCGGACTGGAGACGCTCTACCTGATCGACACCATCGCACTGTTCGCCACGCTGTGGGCGGTGATCAGGCTGCCGGGCATTCCGCCGGCCAAGTCCGGTCAACGCGCCGGATTACGTTCGGTGTTCGAGGGTTTCGCGTACCTCGCGACCCAGAAGGTGCTGCTGGCGTCGTTCGTCGTCGACATCATCGCCATGGTGTTCGGGATGCCTCGGGCGCTGTTCCCGCAGATCGCCCACGACAGTTTCGGGGACCCGGCCTCGGGTGGGCCGGTGCTGGGCATGCTGTTCGCGGCGATGTCCGCGGGAGCGGTGCTCGGTGGAGTGTTCTCCGGTTGGCTACCGCGCGTGCAGCGTCAAGGACTTGCGGTGTTGATCTGCATCGTCGTCTGGGGCGTGGCGATGATCGGATTCGGGCTCGCCGTCGGTGCGGCGACCGACGGAGCGACGACGGTTGCCCTGTGGTTCGCACTGGCGTTTCTGGCGCTCGGTGGTGGTGCCGACATGATCTCGGCGGCGTTCCGCAGCACGATGCTGCAGACGGTGGCGACCGACGAGATGCGCGGCCGACTGCAAGGTGTCTTCATCGTCGTCGTCGCGGGAGGGCCCCGGATCGGCGATGTTCTGCACGGCGCGGCAGCGGCCTCGGTGGGGACGGCCGCGGCCGCCGCAGGAGGTGGTGTGCTGGTGGTCATCGGTGTCTCGATCGCAGCCCTCGCGCTACCGGCATTCATTCGCTACCGGGTCGGCGCAATCGTCGGTAGCAAGACGGTGGACGACACCGTCGTGGACAATGGCTCGCATGGCTCCCACAGCTGAGGCGCAGACGTATTCGTTGACGAGCGGCAAGTATCGCGCCGACGTCGCTGCTGTCGGAGCGGGCCTGCGGGTCCTCGAGTACGACGGCTCACCGCTCACCGAAACGTGGGAGGCGGGCACCAAGCCGCCGCTGTCGGCGGGACTGGTGTTGGCCCCGTGGCCCAATCGAACGGCCGACGGAACGTTCACGTTCGAAGGCGTCGAACATCGGTTGGAGATCACCGAACCGGCCCGCAACAACGCGAGCCACGGTTTCGTCCGACGGGTGGAGTGGACTCTCGACGAGCACACCGAGTCTCGCGTCGAGCAGAGCGTGGACATCGGTACGCACGAGGGTTGGCCGTTCTCGTTGCGATTGACGGTGGCACACGAGCTGTCCGACGACGGTCTGACGGTGACCGCGTCGGCGACGAACACGGGCGAATCGGCTGCGCCGTACGGAATGGGATTCCATACCTACGTGCGTGTGGGGGACGTACCCCTCGACGAATGCACGCTGGAACTGTCCGCGGGTACGCGGCTGCCGCTCGATCCGGTACGCAATCTGCCCGTAGGGCTTTCGGTGCCGACGGCCGATACCGAGTACGACTTTCGGCAGCCTCGGAACCTCGAGGGCGTGCAGCTCGACACTCCGTTCAGTGCCTCGGTGCCGGACGTAGACGGACGCGCGAAGCACACACTGCGTGGTCCCGACGGCACCGCGACGGTGCTGTGGACCGACAGCAACTTCGGGTGGGTGCAGGTGTTCACCGCCGATCCCGCCAACGATCAGGCGTACCCGGATCGGGGACGCGCGTTGGCGATCGAACCGATGACCTGCCCGCCCGACGCGTTGAATTCCGAGATCGATCTGATCGTGCTCGACCCGGGGCAGACCTGGTCCGGCAGCTGGGGAATGGAGTACGAGAAGTGACGATTCTGGTGTGCGGCGAAGCATTGGTGGATCTGGTGCCGGTGCACGAGGGGCCGCTGCTCTCACCGAAACTCGGCGGCGGGCCGTTCAACGTCGCCATCTCGATCGGTCGGTTGGGGTCGCCGGTTGCCTATCTCTCCCGCATCTCTCGCGACTCGTTCGGCGAGCAGATCCTGACGAGTCTGCGCGATGCCGGGGTCGACATCTCGTGGGTGCAGCGCGGTGACGAGCCGACGACGTTGGCGATGACGACCCTCGCCGAGGACGGCAGCGCCGAGTACTCGTTCTACGCCGATGGCACGGCCGATCGACTCGTCGCCGATCCCGGTGATCTGCCCGACGAGATCAGTGTCCTGTCCTTCGGCACGTTGTCGTTGCTGTACGAGCCCGGCGCGTCGGTGTACGCCGAACTGCTGCATCGAGCTCGGGCCGCGGGCAAGCTGACGATGCTCGACCCCAACATTCGCCCGGCCGCCATCGACAGCACCAGCGGCGACATCACCGCCGACGGATTCCGCGATCGCTTTCGCTCGTGGTTGCCGAGCATCGACATTCTCAAGGTGTCCGAGGACGACTCGCACTGGCTTGGACTGGGCACCCAGGGCACCACCGTCGACGACTGGCTCGCCGCCGGGGTGACCGCGGTGGTGATGACCCGCGGCGGAGACGGAATCTCGGTGTTCACCGCGTCCGGGGAGACGACGGCCACGGGAGTGACAGCAGCCGAGGAGGTGTCGGTACCGGGCGTTGCCGTCGACGTCGTCGACACGATCGGCGCTGGTGACACCGTGCACGGCGCACTGTTGAGCTACCTGGAAAAAGAGACCATTATCACATCGAAAGCGGTACAGGAGATGACCGGGGAGGATTGGCGGCAAGCTCTTTCGTTCGCTGCCACGGCAGCCGCGATCACGGTTTCACGACCCGGTGCCGACCCTCCCTGGGCGTCCGAGGCACCGAGAGACTAGTTTCACTAGCGACGTTAGAACTGTCCGTTTTAAGTACGTGTCCGTTACACGAGTTCGAGAGGGACCATTCGTGCCCGCTGAGAATGATGCCAAAGCCACCCTCACCTACCCCGGTGGCGAATATTCCATGTCGATTGCCGAGGCCAGTGAAGGCAACAACGGTATCGAGCTGGGAAAGCTGCTGGCGACCACCGGCTACACGACGCTGGACGGCGGGTTCGTCAACACCGCGTCCACCAAGTCGGCCATCACGTACATCGACGGTGACGCGGGGATCCTGCGCTACCGCGGGTACCCGATCGAACAGCTTGCGGGCAAGTCGTCGTTCATCGAGGTCAGCTACCTGTTGATCTACGGGGAGCTGCCGTCCGAGGACGAGCTCGAGACGTTCACCGACCGCATCCGTCGCCACACGTTGCTGCACGAGGACCTCAAGCGTTTCTTCGACGGCTTCCCGCGCAACGCGCACCCGATGCCGGTGCTGTCGAGCGCGGTCAACGCACTGTCGGCGTACTACCAGGATTCGCTCGAGCCGAACGATCCCGAGCAGGTCGAGCTCTCCACCATCCGTCTGCTGGCCAAGCTGCCGACCATCGCGGCATACGCCTACAAGAAGTCGGTCGGTCAGCCGTTCCTGTACCCGGACAACTCGAAGAGCCTGGTCGAGAACTTCCTGCGCATGACGTTCGGCTTCCCCGCGGAGCCGTACGAGGTCGATCCCGAGATCGTCAAGGCACTCGACATGCTGCTCATCCTGCACGCCGACCACGAGCAGAACTGCTCCACGTCGACGGTCCGCCTCGTCGGATCCTCGCAGGCGAACCTCTTCACCTCGATCTCCGGCGGCATCAACGCGCTGTGGGGCCCGCTGCATGGCGGTGCCAACCAGGCCGTGCTCGAGATGCTCGACAAGATCAAGGCCGAGGGCGGCGACGCCACCGACTTCCTGCGTCGAGTGAAGAACAAGGAAGACGGCGTCAAGCTCATGGGCTTCGGACACCGGGTGTACAAGAACTTCGATCCGCGCGCGACGCTGGTCAAGGAAACCGCACACACGATCCTCGGCAAGCTGGGCAACGGCGACGAACTGCTCGAGATCGCGCTCAAGCTCGAAGAGACCGCGCTCACCGACGACTACTTCGTCGAGCGCAAGCTGTACCCCAACGTCGACTTCTACACCGGCCTGATCTACCGCGCGATGGGCTTCCCGCCGCGCATGTTCACGGTGCTGTTCGCGATGGGCCGTCTCCCGGGCTGGATCGCGCACTGGCGCGAACAGAACGAGGACACCACCGGCAAGATCGGCCGTCCGCGCCAGATCTACACCGGCTACACCGAGCGCGACTACCAGGACGTCAGCTCCCGCTAGTTCTTGCTGCACGACAACGCCGCCGACTCCCTCGGGAGCCGGCGGCGTTGTCGTTTACGCCGAGTTCGAGGTTGTGGACGTAATTTGGCCGGAATCTATCCCCAACTTCGATTTCGCGCGTCGAGTTCGCAGTTACGCGGGCGATATGACCACTCCTGGCTGCATAACTGCGATCTCGCTGCGTGAGGGTCGAGCTCGCGCGCCGAGTTCGAGGTTACGCAGGTCATATGGCCACTTTCGGCTGCATAACTGCGATCTCGCTGCGTGAGGGCCGAGTGCGCGCGCCGAGTTCGCAGTTACGCGGGCGATATGGCCACTTTTGGCTGCATAACTGCGATCTCGCTGTTTGACGGGCGAGCACTCAGGCGTCGAAGTGCTTGCGGTTCTTCAGCACTGGCAGGTTCTTGCGCACGGCGTCGACCAGCTCGGTATGAATGTCGATCGTCAGCATTCCGGGTGTCGCGTCGAGTTGGCCGAGGATCTCGCCGGTGGGGGAGCAGACGATGCTGTGGCCGACGCCCAATGGGGCATTGCCCTCGGCGGCAGCAGGTTCGGCCTGATCGCAGGCCGCGATGAACGTGGTCGAGTCCAGGGCGCGTGCGCGGGCGAGCAGGGTCCACTGCTCCACTTTGCCGTCGCCCGATCCCCAGGACGCCGGTACGACGACGAGTTCGGCACCGAGGTCCCCGAGTTTCTGGAACAGGGCAGGGAAGCGAATGTCGTAGCAGGTCGCGAAGCCGACGCGGACTCCCGCGATGTCGACCACGAGCGGGTCGGAACCCGGTGCGACGGTGTCGGATTCGGCGAATCCGAACGCGTCGAACAGATGAATCTTGTCGTAGCTCGCCTCGACGCCCGGGCCGGTGACGAGCAGTGTGTTGGTCACTCTGTCGTCGGGCGCGGGAGTGAACATTCCGGCGACGACGGTGATGCCGGCGTCGGACGCGATCCGACGAACGGTCTGTGCCCATTCGCCGTCCAGTGGCTGCGCGAACTTTCGGATGGGTCCGCCGAAGCAGCGCATCATCGCCTCCGGGAACACGACGAGGTCCGAGCCTGCGTGCGCCGCGGCGCGGGTGTGGGTCTCGACGAGTTCGAGGTTCTCGGTGGGGTTTTCGCCACTGGTGATCTGGGCCAGGCTGATGCGGATAGTCGAGCTCACGGTGTGACTCCTGGTTTCGTCGGGGGAAGACAGGTATACATATCGTATGCAACCACTGTCGGGGAGGGACAAGGCGTACCAGTTCGTCCGTGATCAGGTGTTGTCGTCACCGGCCGCCACCGGCACTTTTCTGAACGAACAGGAACTTGCGACTCGAATCGGCGTATCGCGCACGCCGGTGCGTGAGGCGTTGCTGATGCTGCAGTCCGAGGGTCTGGTCGAGATGGTGCCCAAGCGCGGTGCCCATGTGCCGGCGATGTCCGGACGACAGATCGGCGAATTGATGGATCTGCGAGGCGTTCTGGAACGACACGCGGCATCGCGGGCGCTGCGTGCCGGTGACGCTCCGATCACGGCGATGCAGCATGCGTTGCATCAGCAGGAGCTGCTGATGAATTCCGACAGCACCGACGCTCCCAAGGAATTCATCGACTGGGACGGAACGTTCCATCAGAGTTTGATCGATTCGGCGGGCAGTGATCTGCTGTCGCGCACGTATGCCGGTTTGCGGGCGCGTCAGCTCCGAGTGGGCTTGAGTGCATTGTTCACCGCCGCCAACCGGCAGCACCGGGTGTGCGCCGAGCACCAGGCCATCATCGACGCACTGAGTGCCGGCGACGAGGGCCTGGTGCACGAGAAGATCGACGCTCACCTCGAGGTCACGCTTCAGACTCTGTTGCGCGCGTAGCGTTTTCGTGCTGCTGGCCCAGCAGCACGTAGTGCTCGTCCTCGGTGGGGTCCGGGTTGCGTCCGAGGGCGAGGCCGACGAGTGTCACGGCGCCGACAACGACGATGTACCCGGCGATCGGCACCCAGCTGTCCGTCTTGTCCAACAGGTAGACGAAGATCAGCGGGGCCATCGCACCACCGAAGACACCGGCGATCGTGTACGCCAACGAGCTACCGGTGGAGCGCAATCGAACGCTGAACTGCTCGGTGACGAATGCTGCCTGTGGCCCGTACATGAACGAGTGGAACGCCAGGCCCACAACCACGCCCAGGATCAGCAGCGGTAGCGATCCTCCGCCGATGACGAGGAAGAAGATCGCACTCCACGCGACACCGCCCACGGCTGCGACGCCGTAGACGAGGCGTCGGTTGATGCGGTCGGACACCGCTCCGGCGAGCGGGATCAGGCCGAGTTGGCATGCCGACCCAATCAGAATGGCGGTGAGTACCTCACTGCGCTCGAAGCCCAACTTCTGTGTGCCGTAGGTGATCGAGAAGACGGTGAACAGCGCGTAGATGACGTCCGGTGCGACACGAGACATGATGCCAGCCACCAGGGGTCGCAGCTCGGTCTTGAACACTTCGCTGATCGGTGCCTCGGAACGTTCGCCGCTTTCCTGCAGCGCCTTGAACACCGGGGTGTCCTCGAGCTTCAACCGGATCCACAGACCGAATCCGACGAGTACCGCGGAGAACAGGAACGCCACGCGCCATCCCCAGGACTCGAACTGCTGGTCGGTCAATGTCAGCGTCAGAACGGCAAGTGCACCGTTGGCGAGCAGGTTGCCCGCGGGTGGTCCGATCTGTGCTGCGGAAGACCAGAATCCGCGTTTGCGGGGATCGCCGTATTCGCTCGACAGGAGAACGGCTCCGCCCCATTCGCCGCCGACGGCAACGCCCTGGCAGAAGCGCATCGTGACGAGAATGATCGGTGCCGCGATGCCGATGGAGTCGTATCCGGGGATCAGACCGATGGCGAACGTTGTGACGCCGATCAGCAGCAGGGTGATGACGAGGAGCTGTTTTCGTCCGATGACGTCGCCGAGCCGTCCGAAGACGAACCCTCCGACCGGACGGGCGACATACCCGACGGCGTACGTCGAGAAAGCCAGCAGTGTCCCGGTCAGTGGGTCGCTGTCCGGGAAGAAGACCAGCGGAAACACCAGAGCTGCGGCGGCCGAGTAGACCGCGAAGTCGTACCACTCCAATGCCGTTCCGGTGAGGCTGGCCGCGAAGGCCTTGGCCAGGCCTTTTCTATCTACCGAAACAGGTTCGGTCATGACGACTCCTTCGTGTGCCTGGGATCACTCTATCCGTTGTACGTGCTCCATACTTGCTGTATACAAGACGTATGCGCAAGCCTTTGGGCGCATCGGAAACAGAAAATTTACGAGGAGAGGGTCCTTACTGATGCTCACATTCACGCTGCCCGACGGCACCTCCGAATCGGTCGAGGTGAACGCGTTGCTCAACGCCGGCTACGCCGGACGCAACCAGGAGGAGGTGGCGTCGCACATCGCGGAGCTGGCCGAACTGGGCGTTCCGGCTCCGACGGTGACCCCGGCGCTCTATCCCATTTCGCCGTACCTGGCGCAGCAGACGGACGCCGTTGCCGTCCAGCACGGCCGTACGTCGGGCGAGGCCGAGTGGGCGCTGGTGATCCTGGGCGACACGATCGACGACGTGCTGCTGACGGTCGCCTGCGATCACACCGACCGTGACCTCGAAGTCCACAGTGTCGCGTGGAGCAAGAACGCGGCACCCGATGTGCTCGGCACCGGCGCGTGGCGTCTGTCGGAGGTCGCCGATCGGCTGGACGAGATCACCTTGACCGCGTGGGCGGACGGCGTCGCAATTCAGACCGGAACACTCGGTGATCTTCTCGCTCCGCACTACTGGCTCGACGTGCTCGCCGACCGTGGACTGTTCACCCGTGGAACCGTGTTGATCTCCGGCACCATCTCGATGCACCCCGGTGTGAACCAGTTCGCCGACACCTGGAAGGTCGAGATGGCCGACCCCGCAACCGGCAATACGCTGACCTGCGAATACAAGACGATGTTGATGCCAGCTCCGATCGGCTGACCGTGACGACGTAAAATCGATGCCGACCATGCCCAGAACACCGCAGTCGGCGTCGGCGGGCCGGCACAACCGCAGGAGACTTCAGTGACGAAGCCAGTGATCGAATTTCAAGCCGGACCGGCACCGTTGGATCTGGTGACGGTCGACCTCGTCGAAGGTGACGGCGCAGAGGCAGTACCGGGCGGAAACGTAGAGGTGCACTACGTCGGCGTCGAGTTCGACACCGGCGAGGAGTTCGACTCGTCCTGGAACCGCGGCGAGTCCATCCAGTTCCCGCTCCGAGGCCTCATTCAGGGCTGGCAGGACGGCATCCCCGGGATGAAGGTCGGCGGACGCCGCCAGCTCACCATCCCGCCGGAGCTCGCGTACGGCCCCGCCGGCGCAGGTCACCGTCTGTCCGGCAAGACGCTCGTCTTCGTCATCGATCTGCTCGACGTCAAGTAGCAGATCTCTCGTCAGCGGTCCTGTAGCTCGAGCACCAATCGGGCACCCCCGAGGGGGCTGTCTGCCAGATATGCGCGGCCACCGTGCAATTCGGCCTGCTGGGCCACCAGCGCGAGACCGAGGCCGGAGCCGCCCTTCGCGGCTCCGGCTCCACGCTCGAAGCGTCCGAACACCGATTCGCGTTCGTCCACCGGAACGCCGGATCCGTTGTCGTCGATCATGATTCGGACCAGCGCGTCCGCGCGCTCGGCGCGAATGACGACGGTGCTCGCCCCGCCGTGCCGGACGGCGTTGCCGATCGCGTTGTCCACCGCGAGTCGAACTCCGGTGGGGAGTGCGCGAATCGTGATCTCGCACTCCGGTTCCGACTCCACCCGAACGTCCAGACCTGGGTGCTGACGCTGCGCATCCTGCGCGGCGACGTCGCAGATGTCGATGATGTCGGTCTCGACCCGGTCGCCCTCGCTGGACAATTCACCCGACGCCAATCGTTCGAGCGCGGTCAGGGTCGTCTCGACTCGGCCCTGAGTGCGCTCGAGGTCGGTCAGAATTTCTTGTTGCTGCGCGCGCTCGAGGTCGAGGGTGCGCAGCACTTCGATGTCGGTACGCATCGCAGTCAACGGGGTGCGCAGCTCGTGGGCCGACACGGCCGCGAAATCGCGCGCCGTGTCCAGGGCGGCATTGGTGCGTTCCTGTGCCTCGTTCAGTCGGGTGAGCATGCCCCCGATCGCGACCGCGAGCTCGTCGGCCTCGGTGACTCCGGTTCGGGTCTGCGGCGCCGACGGAGGCTGAGCGCTGACCTGCCGCGTCAGCGTCACCAGCGGTCTGACAGCACGTCCGCCGAACAGCCAACCCAGGCCCGTCGACACGGCGACCGCCGCCAGCCCCAGCAGGATCACCTGTCTCTGTTGCTCGTCGGTCACCTGCTGCGCCTCGATGGCCGGGACACCGATGGAGATGGACACCGACGAGACCACGGTCGAGGTCGCGGTGTAGACCCGAAAACGCTGACCGTCCACATCCACTGTCTGAGAACCGGTGTCGAGGGCCGGCAACCGCGTAGGAGTCGAGGCGACGACGATGTCTCCGCTGCGAATGGTGACGGCGAACGCTCCGGACAGCTGATCGATGAAGGCTTCCAGCGTCGACGAGTTCGGGACCAGCACCTGCGATGCCGTCGTCAGACGCTCGTCGAGCTGGTTGACGTTGTTACGGGAAATGGCCACCGACGTCACCACGGCCAGGGCCGCCACGACGAGGGTGGCACCGAGGGCAGTCGCCGCCGCGACCCTGGCGCGAAGTGAGAAACTCATACCGACTCCCGCACGACGAAGCCCACACCGCGGACGGTGTGCAGGATGCGCGGCGAGCCGTCGCTCTCGAGTTTGCGGCGTAGATAGCCGACGAACACGTCGACGACGTTGGTGTCGGCGACGAAGTCGTATCCCCAGACCAATTCGAGGAGTCGCTCGCGCGTCAGTACGACGCCCTTGTTGCGAGCAAGAATGGCCAGCAACTCGAACTCACGCTTCGTGAGATCGATGTCGGCACCGCCGCGGTGCACTCGGTACCCGGCGATGTCGACGACCAAAGTACCTACGGCGACAGCCGAATTGGGGATACCAGGATCGGCTGCGGGAATGACCGGACTGGTGCCGCGCCGTCGAAGCATGGCCCGGATGCGGGCCACCAGCTCGGCGAGCACGAACGGCTTGGTGAGGTAGTCGTCGGCGCCGGATTCGAGACCGGCGATGCGATCGTCCACGGAGCTGCGGGCACTGAGAACACAGATCGGAATGTCGTTCCCCATGGCGCGCAACGCAGTCACGACGCTTGCGCCGTCGAGCACCGGCATGTTGATGTCCAGCACGATCGCGTCGGGCGAGGTGCGCGACACCACGCCGAGCGCCTCGGCCCCGTCCGACGCAGTGATGACCGTGAAGCCGGACAGGCGCAGGCCGCGCTGCAGCGACGACAACACATCGGTGTCATCGTCGACGACGAGGACGGTGGCGGGGGTGCTCGGCGATTCGGTCACCTCCCAATGCTAGGCAACCCAGCTGTCTACGGTGGTACGCCGCTCCTCGGGCGTCTTGGCGAAGAATTCCTCGAGGGCCGTGCGGCGATCGACGTCGGCGTCGAGGGTCCAGGCGAGGGCGGGTGCCTTGGCATAGAGCTGCTCGTAGTACTTCTCGAACGTGCAGGTGCTCTCGACGAGGGAGAGGGCACCGGGGAAGGGGCGGATGTTCGTCATGATGTTCTCTCCTCTGCTCGCGGCTGATCGGCGTATTTCCCAAGGTAGGGGGCGATGTTGCGGCGTCGGTGAGCATGGATTGGCGATTCTCTGAGAATCCCCGAAACAGCGATGGGGGTTGCTCGTAGCCGGGTTGGGTAAGACTGACGGCATGTCGCTCGTTTGGTTTCGCCGTGATCTCCGACTGGGGGATCTGCCCACCCTCACCGCCGCTGCCGAGTCCGGGGATCCGGTACTGGGGCTCTTCGTACTGGACGACCGATTGCTGAAGCCCTCCGGCGGTCCGCGCAAGGACTTCCTGTTCCGGTCGCTCGAGGCACTGGACGAGCAGCTCGACGGCAGGCTGATGGTGGTGCACGGCGACCCCGAGACGGTGGTGCCGAAGGTGGCGAAGGCGATCGACGCCGACGAGGTCCACATCAGCGCCGATTACGGTCCGTACGGCCGGTCGCGGGACCAGCGCGTCGGCGAGAAGGTGACGCTGGTCGAGACCGGTTCGCCGTATGCCGTTGCGCCCGGACGAATCACCAAGGACGACGGTGAGCCGTACAAGGTGTTCACGCCGTACTCACGGCAGTGGATGGAACACGGTTGGCGTGGACCGGCCGATACGTCCGCGAAAACCGTGACGTGGATCGACCCCGACGACGTGAAAGGCGTGAAGCGGGCGAAGATTCCGAGCGAGACGGAAACCTCCGACGCCGACGCAGGGGAGAAGGCCGCACTGGCACAGTGGAAGGACTTTCTCGACGACGTCTCGAAGTACGACGACGAACGCAACCGCCCCGATCTCGATTCGACGAGCCGGATGTCGGTGCATCTGAAGTACGGCACCATTCACCCGCGAACCATGCTGGCCGACCTGGGCAAGCTCCGCAACGAGGGTGCCGCGTCGTACCGTCGGCAGATCTGCTGGCGAGACTTCTACGCCGACATCCTGTTTCAGCGCCCCGACAGCGCGCGTGAGAATTACGTGAAGAAGTTCGACAAGATCGAACTGGACTCGGGCAAGCACGCCGACGAGCTGTTCGAGGCCTGGTGTAAGGGCGAGACCGGCTTTCCGATCGTCGATGCCGGTATGCGGCAATTGAACTCGGAGAAGTGGATGCACAACCGGGTCCGTATGATCGTTGCGTCGTTCCTCGTCAAGGACCTGCACCTGCCGTGGTGGCGAGGTGCCCGCTATTTCATGCAGCATCTCGTCGACGGCGATCTGGCCAACAACCAGCACGGCTGGCAGTGGACCGCGGGCACCGGTACCGACGCCTCGCCGTACTTTCGAGTGTTCAACCCGATCACCCAAGGTGAGAAATTCGATCCGACAGGCGATTACGTGCGGCGCTGGGTGCCGGAGCTACGCGGTGAGGAGGGAAAAGCCGTGCACACGTTGAAGTTCGGCCGACCCAAGGAGTACGTGGATCCGATCGTCGACCACAAGCACGAGCGTGAGGTTGCTATCGCTCGGTTCAAGGCGCTGTAACGGCTGCTATTTCCTGCGGGACAACCCGACCCCGACGAGGCAGATGACACCGCCGACGACGGCGAGAATGTGCGGTATCTCGCCGAGCAACAACCAGGCCAGAGTGATGGTGATCGGCGGCACCGCATAAGTGGTGATGCCGAGCTTGCCTGCGTTCATTTTCGTCAACGCGTAAGCCCAGGTGCTGAACGCCAGCGCAGTGGGAACCAGGCCGAGATAGACCAATCCGCCGGTGGCTCCGGCCGAGGCGGTCGACAGGTCGTCGAGCAGAGCCGGCGCGAACGGAAGCGTGCAGACCGCGCCGATGGTGCAGGCCATCCAGGTGACCTGCAGGCCGGGGACCGTGCGCAGTACCGGCTTCTGGCTGAGTACTCCGATCGCATAGGTCACTGCGGATACGAGACACAGTGCGATGCCGAGGAAGTCGGCGTCCGTCCTGGTGGTCGAGGTGGTGGTGACGGCGGTGACGACGCCGACCATGACAGCACCGGCGAACGCGATACCGGCACCGATCACCAACCACTTCGGAAAGCCCTCGCCCAGAAGCAGACCGGCGAACAGGGCCACCAGGATAGGGCCGATCTGAATGATCATCGACGTCGTTCCGGCGTCTACACGTTGCTCGGCGGCGTTGAGGGCGACGTTGTAAACGCCGAACCAGAACACGCCGACGCTGGCGATCTGTAACCACTGCGTGCGGTTCGGCTTGACCCACTGTCTCCTGATCAACACGATCGCGCCGAGTGCGCACGATCCGATGAGGAGCCTGCCCAGAGCGAGTGGGCCGGCACCGAACGATTCGCCGACGCCGCGGATGGCGACGAAGGCCGAGGCCCACGAGATCACCGTGACGGTGACCGCACCGAGGGCGAGCCAGTCGACGGCGGGGCGGGTGTCGAGATCTGTCATGCCGAGGACGCTATCGTGCGGGAGTGCCCCATGGCGCGCGGGTTTCGGCCATGGTTGCGCCTGTTTCCGCCTATCTGCCGAGTAGCTTCTCCAGTGCATCGAGGACCGCGGGATCCTCGATGGTCGACGGGACCCCGTACTGCTCACCGGCGACGATCTGTCGCATCGTCTTTCGGAGTATCTTGCCCGAGCGGGTTTTCGGCAGAGCTCCGACGATCGTCACATCGCGGAAGGTCGCCAGTGCACCGATTTGATCGCGGACCATGGCCACCAGTTCGGTACGCAATTGCTCCTCGGAGATGTTCTCGCCGGCCTTGAGAACCACGTATCCGCTGGGACGCTGGCCTTTGAGGTCGTCGTGGATACCGATGACGGCGCATTCGGCGACGGCGGGATGGCCCGCGAGCACCGCCTCCATCGACCCGGTGGACAGGCGGTGGCCGGCGACATTGATGACGTCGTCGCTGCGACCGAGTACGTAGACGTAACCGTCGGCGTCGATGTAACCGGAGTCGCCGGTGAGGTAGTAACCGGGGAAAGTATCGAGATACGAACGCTGGAAACGTGATTCGTCGTTCCACAGTCCGACCAGTGCACCGGGCGGCAGTGGCAGCTGCACGACGATGTTGCCCTCCGAGCCTGCGTCCACGGGATTACCGGACGCGTCGAGGATACCGACCTGAAATCCCGGTACCGGCACGGTCGGCGATCCGGGTTTGATCGGAAGTGGTTCCAGCCCGCGAAGGTTGGCGCAGATGGCCCACCCGGTCTCGGTCTGCCACCAATGGTCGACGACGGGTCGATCGAGGGTGCGTGAAATCCACTCGTACGTATCGGGATCGAGGCGTTCACCGGCGACGAACAGTGTCTCGAGCGAGGACGTGTCGTATTTCTCGAGCTCGGCGGCGTGCGGATCGACCTTGCGAATGGCGCGTAGCGCGGTCGGTGCGGTGAACAGGGCCCGCACACCGTGGTCCTGAATCACCCGCCAGAACGCGCCTGCATCGGGAGTCCCGACAGGCTTGCCCTCGTAGAGAACCGTTGTGGCACCGGCGAACAGCGGGCCGTAGACGATGTACGAGTGTCCCACCACCCACCCGACGTCCGAGGCCGTCCACATCACCTGACCGGCATCCACGTCGTAGATGTTGCGCATCGACCACGTCAACGCGACGGCATGACCGCCGTTGTCGCGCACCACGCCCTTGGGCTTGCCCGTCGTACCCGACGTGTAGAGGATGTACAGCGGATCCGTCGCCGCCATCGAAACCGGTTGTGCGGCTGACGCGTCGGCGATGAGGGTGTCCCAATCCAGCCACTCGTGTTCGCCGGGAATGCCCTCTCGTGATTTCACGATCACGGCCGGTGTGTTCGCGGTCGTGAGCGTCAGGGCGCGCTGCACCAACGGCAGATACTCGATGACGCGACCCGGCTCGAACCCACCGCTCGCGGTGATCAGCAGTACCGGCTCGGCGTCGTCGATGCGGGCCGCGAGTTCTTTGGCGGCGAATCCGCCGAACACCACCGAGTGCACCGCACCGAGTCGCGCACACGCGAGCATCGCGATGACGGCCTCGGGGATCATCGGCAGATAGATGACCACACGGTCGCCCGGTCCGACGCCCTGCGCGCGCAGCACCCCGGCGAAGCGCTTGGTCTCGTCGAGAAGTTCGGCGTAGGTGTAGCTCCGGGTGAGCCCGAGCATCGCCGAGTCGTAGATCAACGCGGTCCGGTCACCGTGGCCGGCGTCGACGTGCCGATCGAGTGCGTTGACGCAGGTGTTGAGACGGGCTTCGGGAAACCACTGCGAGCCGTCGAACGCCGTGGTGGGTGGGGTGTCCCAGTCGACTCCCGACGCGGCCGCCAGCCAGAAGTCCTCGCGGTTCTCGATGCTGCTGTCGAATGCCTGCCGATACTCGCCACTCATGTCTGCGAGCGTAGTTCGAGGTGGGGTGGTCCGGGCCGGGTTGCGCACTACCGGCGACGACCGGCGGAATCCCGTCGACCGGCGGTCGTTGTGTGCAATCGTGCCCGGTCTGCGTCAATATTCACGGCCGGGGCGTCAAGATTGCGTCAACACCCCTGTTCGACGCCACCGCCCGGCGCAAGACTTCTTCTCATGACTCTTGTGGACATACTTCCGTCTCTCGGTGCCGCCTATGTGTCGCGGTGCGATCCAGCGCTCTGGCCGGCGGACACTCACTGTGTGTGCGGTCGCATCACCGTCGACGGCGTCGCGCTCGAGGATGTGGCCGATGCCGAGGGCACTCCGGTGCAGTGGGGTCGGATCCTGATCACTCGCGTGCGGTCGGTCATCGCCGGCGAGGTGGGCGTCGATGCGGAGTTCGGTGATCTTCAGCAGGCCGTAGTGGTCAACCGGCACTCGGTGGGTCCGGTGGTCAAGGTCGACGTGCACGGTCCGGGTCGCTGCTGCGTCAGTCCGGTCGAGTTGCCAGCAGACCTCCGGGCGGGCGATGTGGTAGCGCTCGTGACCTCGCACGTGCACGGCGGAGCCTGCGGTCGTTCCGCAGGCTCCACTCCGGTCTCGTAGCAGGGGTCGAGTTTCCACTCACAAGGTGACCCCGAGAGTGCGGTAGCGGCCGAGTCTGGCATTCGTCCGAGCTGCCGCTTCGAGGGTCGACAGCTCGCGTAGTTCGCGGACAATGGCATCGGCGATGCGACCGGAGAACGCGGCCGGTTCGTCGGCTGCGTCGGGGAGTTCGGGAACGATGGCGTCGACGATGCCGTCTCGCAGCAGGTCGACCGACCGAATGCCCTGAGCCTCGGCCATGTCCGGTGCATGGGCGGTATCGCGGTGCACGATTGCGCTGGCTCCCTCGGGTGGAAGTGGTGCGAGCCAGGCATTCTGGGCACACAGGACGCGGTCCGCGGGCAGCAGTGCGAGTGCTCCGCCGCCGGTGCCCTGGCCCAGTAGTACCGACACCGTCGGGGTGTTCACGGTGACCAGGTCGGAGATCGACCGCGCGATCTCGGGAGCGAGACCACCCTCCTCGGCTTCCTTGGACAGTGCTGCGCCGAATGTGTCGATGACGAGCACCAGAGGTAGCCGGAGTTCCTCGGCCAGGCGCATGCCGCGGCGAGCTTCTCGTAGTGCTGCCGGGCCCATTGTTGCTGTGGCGGTGCTGCTGCTTCGGTCGTTGCCGAACAGCACGCAGGAGACACCGCGAATGCGGCACAGTGACAACAGGATCGAGGTGTCGGCCTCGCCCTGGCCGGTGCCGCTGAGCGGAACATGCTCGGCCGCAGCATGTTCGATCAGTTGCCGAATCCCGGGTCGATCGACGCGACGTGACGACTCCACCGAGTGCCAGGCCGATTGCTCGGGAATACTCGTACGTCCGACTTCGGGAACGTCCGTCCACACGGATGCGTCGACGATCACTCGCAGCGTGCGGATCAGCAAGTGACGCACTTGCTCGACGGGCACCACACCGTCGATGACACCGTGCTGGTACAGATTCTCGGCGGTCTGGACATCATCGGGAAATGGCTTGTCGTACAGGGCCTGATATACCCGCGGGCCGAGGAACCCGATGAGGGCCTCGGGTTCGGCGACGGTGACGTGGGCCAGAGAACCCCAGGATGCGAATACGCCCCCGGTCGTCGGATTGCGGAGATACACCACATACGGCAGGTGCGCCGCTTTGTGTGCGGTGACGGCGGAGGCGATCTTGACCATCTGCACGAAGGCCAATGTGCCCTCCTGCATGCGCGTGCCGCCGGAGGTGGGGGAGGCAATGAGTGGCAGGCCCTCTGCAGTGGCGCGCTCGATGGCGGAGGTGATGCGCTCGGCCGCCGCGACTCCGATCGATCCGGCGAGAAACGCGAACTCGCAGGCGATGAACGCGACGCGTCGGCTGTCGATGGTGCCCTCGCCGGTCAACACCGATTCGTCGACGCCACTCTTCTCGCGAGCTTTGGCCAGATCCTTCAGATAGGACTCCCCAGGATGGACGTCCACGGGCGTGGAGTCCCACGACACGAACGATCCGCCGTCGAGAACGGAATCGAGAATCTCGGCGGCGGATGTCCGTGGGCTCATAGAAGAACCCTAGCGAGAAAACGCTTCCTTCCACGAGACGGTCTTGCCGATCCGAAGAATGGAACGCTGGTAGATCTTTGCTGCGCCCATGGCCAGGATGGCGGTGGTGATCACCATCAGGACTGCCGAGCCGACGATCTGTACTGGCGAAGTAACGCCGGCAGCGATGCGCAACGGCATCATGATCGCCGAGAACGGGGGAATCCAGCTCAACGTGTTGGCAAGGGTGCTCTCCGGATCGCTGACGGAATAGAAGGCCGCGAAGAACATCGCCATGATCAGGATCAGCAGCGGCATGGTCGTCGAGTTCACGTCCTCCTGCCGCGAGACCATCGAGCCGCCGGCCGCGTAGAGCACCGCGAAGAATGCAAAGCCCAAGATGAACCAGGCCAGCGTTGCCGCGAAGACGCTCAGCGCGGCACCCGTGACGGTGAGGACTCCCGTGCCCAGTCCTGCTCCCACACCGGCGATTCCGTAGAGCGCGAGCTGCAGGATGCCGACCGCGCCGATACCGAGGATCTTGCCCCACAGCAGCTGCAGGGGGCGGACGGTGGAGAGCAGCAGTTCGACGACTCGCGAGGACTTCTCCTCGACGACACCCATCGCGACGTACATTCCGAAACCGATGATCTGTGCGTACAGCAGGAACACGGCGGACAGAGCCAAGGCGGTCCGCTGACTGGCTTCCGGGTCGGGCGGATCGATCGCGTCGACGGTGACCGTCGCGGCACTCGTCGCTGTCCCGAGCTCGTTCTGGTCGACACCCTGTTGCGCCAGTGCAGCATTCGTGGCCTGCGTCGCGACACTGCCTTCGACGACGGCGCGCAACGTGCCGGTCAGTTCGGACGCGGTGACGGCCGTGTACGCGCCCGCAGTGCCGTCCGGAACCAGCGCCACATCGAGATCCCCGGATTCGACGCCACTGCGCGCGGCCGCCGCGTCGGCAACGTCACGGACTTCGACGGGGCTACCGACGGCGTCGCCGGTCGCCTCCAATACCGTTGCAATGGACTGGTCCCCGGCGACGCCGATGACGTCGCGCTCTTCGTCACCGCTGCCGGAGAAGATCGAGAATGCGATGATGCCGCCGACGATGACGGCCAGGATGATCACGTTGCTGATGACGAAGCTCTTCTTCATCACCTGAACGGTGAACTCGCGCTTGGCGATCAGTGAGACCGCGCTGAAGGAATTCAGTTGTGAGCTCATGCCACTACCGCCTCTCGGAACAGGTCGCTCAGGGAAGGTTTCTGGATGGAGAATTCGTGTACCGGTCCGGTCGCGAGCGCGGCCCGCAGGACTTCTTGATCATCGGCTCCCGGTGCCAGCCCGAGAACGGTGATGCCGTCGCTGTGCCCGAGTGTGCTCACTCCGGCGATGCCCGACGCCCATCCGGGGGCAGCGTTCGGTGCGTGGACGTGCAGGTGCGAATCTCCTGATCCGCGGAGTTCGTCGACGGTTCCGACGGCTTTCATCGAGCCGGCGGCGATGATGCCGACGCGGTCGCACAGGCGTTGCACCAGATCGAGTTGGTGGCTCGAGAACACCACCGGCACTCCGGCAGCGGCCTTTTCGCGGAGAACTTCGCTCATGACGTCGACGGCGATCGGGTCGAGGCCGGAGAACGGTTCGTCCAGCACGAGCACTGCGGGGTCGTGCACCAGCGCTGCTGCCAACTGCACGCGCTGCTGATTTCCCAGGCTCAATGCGTCGACGGTGTCGTTGACGCGCTCGTCGATGCCGAGGCGTTCGGTCCAGCGGATCACCGCGGCTTTGGCATCCTTTGACGAGAGGCCGTGTAGCTCGGCCATGTACGCCAATTGCGGGCCGACCTTCATCTTCGGGTACAGCCCGCGTTCCTCCGGCATGTAACCGATGGTGCGGCGAACATCGAGGTCGACGGGCTTGCCGCCCAACAGAACCTGGCCGGAATCTGCCGACAGCACGCCCAGCGCGATGCGCATTGTGGTGGTCTTGCCCGCGCCGTTGCTGCCGACGAAGCCGAACAATTCGCCCGGCCGGACGTCGAAACTCAGGTTGTCGAGGGCGATCTTGTCGCCGTATCTCTTGGAGACGGAGTCGATCGTGAGGGTGCTCATGGTGCCCTTTCGGTCGTTACTGCTGGTCGAACTCTTCGGTGTCTTCTGGTTCAGGGTCGGGGGTTATCCACGCGAGAATGATTGCCGGGGTCGATATTCCGATCATCAGTGCCGCGAGAGTCCAGCCGCCGCCGGCGTAGGCGAGACGGGGGAGGTCCGGAAAGGTCGTGGACAGGACGATCAGCGCGAAGGCCGCAGCCATGACCAACCCTTGCGTGACGGTGAGGCCGATGGATCGAGCTTCGTTGCGCTGCTGTACTTCCCATTCGTCCAGTGCTCCGACGGGCGCATCGCTGTGGCGGCCGGAGACCGTTTGCAGAGCGGTCCAGATCGGTATGAAGATGAGTGCGGCGGGAATCCAGGCGATTGCGGCCCACGAGAAGAATAGCGTCGAGATGCTTATGACGAGGAACGTCAGGCCGGCAGCAATCACTGCGATGGCGAGAATGCGGCGACGATGCTGCGTGCGCCACTTGGGAAGCCAATGTCTGGTGTTGGCGTCGTTCTCCAGGAATCGCCGGGTGCGATAGGCCTGATAGCGGGTGAGGATGTCGGAGCCGGGCGTGGTCATCGATCCTTTTCCTTTCGGAAGAGTTCGGCCGAGAGTGGTCCGAGTTCGGTGCGTGAGAACACCGCTTCGATCGGCAGATCGAAGACGTCGCAGATGCGCATCGCGAGGTCCAAGCTCGGGTAGTGGTCGCCTCGTTCGAGGGCTCCCACCGTCTGGGGATTCACTTCGACGAGTTCGGCCAGTTGCGCGCGGCTCATCTTTCGTTCTGCCCGCAGAACACCCACCCTGTTGTAGATCGGGAGCGCGGTACCGCGCTTGACGGGGCTCATGACAATGAAGTGTTGTATAAACCCAACGATGTGTCAACCGTTAATAACAAAACTGCTGATTTGTCTACGGTGTCTGCTGCTCCCGAGCGGAGGCGACGATGGCGCGCATCGTGGTCAGAAACTCATCGATCGTTGCCCGCTGCTCGGGCGTGAAGCGGGCGAGCTCGTCGACGGCCTGGCCGATTACGGGGCCGAAGAACGTTGTCCCGAGTTCCGACGCGTGCGCAGTCACGTGCAGCAGTACTCGCCTGCGGTCGGACGGGTCGGGTTCGCGTAACACCAAGTCACGCTTGGTCATTCGATCGATCAGGGCCGTGACCGACGCGGATTCCAGGCCCAGCTGGGTTCCTAGCCAACCGGGCGTAGCGCGCGTTCCGGCTCGGTCCGCGTCGAGGAGACAGATCAGCGCCCGGATATCCGTCGGGTGGAGCGCATGTCTCTGCGCGAATTCTGCGCCCAGAAGATCGAGGTCGACCGTCAGTGCGCGTAGCTGATGGACGGTGGAGGCGGGCTCGGTCATGTGCTGATCCCTCGGGAGATGCTGGACGGGAAGTCTCTCTATTGTCTACTATCTCGATCATCGAGAGAATGGAGGGTTGCAGTGACGCTGGACGAATTCTTCTCCGCCTACGACCGAGTGCTGCGGAAGTGGCCGGCTGATACCCGGGCCATCGACGTGAACACGGTGCACGGTGCCACACGAATCAACGCTTGCGGGCCCGTCGACGGTCCGGCGCTGGTGTTGCTGCCGGGCGCGGGTGCGACGTCGACCGTTTGGTTCGCCAACGTCGAGGCGCTCTCGCACCACTATCGGGTGTACGCGGTCGACCTCATGGGCGACGTCGGGCGCAGTGTTCCCGGTGAGCAGTCCGTCGACTCCGTGGACGAGCTGCTGAACTGGGTGACGGCGGTGCTGGATGAACTGGGCCTTCGAGCTGTGGCACTGTGCGGCCATTCCTACGGCGCGATGATCGCTCTGGCGTACACCTTGCGCAACGAGAGCCGCGTCGATGCGCTGACGCTACTCGATCCCAACGCATGCTTCGGCTCCATGAGTCCGCGGTACCTGCTGCACGCCCTACCGATACTGCTGTCTCCCAACGAGAAACGGCAGCGTGCTTTCGTCCGATGGGAAACCGATGACGCGCAGTTGGATCCGGATTGGCTCGACGTACTTGCTCTGGGAGCCGCGCATGCTCCGACCACAAAAACCATTGTTCCGAAGCGGCCGAATTCTGCTGCGTTCGCGAACTTCGGTGTAGCGACAACCGTGGTGCTGGCAGGGAATGGCAAGGTGCACAATGCCGCTCGGATCGAATCGGCGGTCCGAACCGCCCTGCCTGCAGCGCGGACCGTGATACTCGACGGAGCCACGCATCACACGATGCCGATGCTTCCCGCCGCCGAGGTGAACGAAATTCTTCTCAGTTGACGAAAATCGGGTGCAGCTGCACCCGATTCAGCGCGACCTACTTCTCGCTCAGCTGCCCATCGTTCATCGTCCAGTGACGAGTGCCGCGAACCGTGTCGAGCATGCGGCGATCGTGTGTCACCAGCAGCAGGGTGCCCTCGAAGTTTTCCATCGCGCGTTCGAGTTGTTCGATGGCGGGCAGGTCGAGGTGGTTGGTGGGCTCGTCCAGCACCAGCAGGTTCACGCCGCGGGCCTGTAGCAATGCGAGTGCGGCACGGGTTCGTTCACCCGGCGACAGGGACGACGCCGGCCGCAGTGCGTCGTCGCCGCGCAGCCCGAACTTGGCCAACAGTGTGCGGACCTCGGCGTCGGGCCACTCGGGAACTGCTGCACTCAAGGCGTCGGACACTGTTCCGTCGCCGACGAAATATGCTCGTGCCTGGTCTATTTCGCCGATCGCCACACCCGAACCCAGTGAGGCCGTTCCCTCGTCCGGCGTCAACCGGCCCAGCAGTACCGAGAGCAACGTCGTCTTGCCGGAGCCGTTGGGTCCGGTGATGAGGATGCGATCGCCCCAGTCGATCTGCGTCGTCACCGGACCGAAGGTGAACTCCGATCGGCGTACGACGGCTCCGCCCAACACCGCGACAACGGTCCCGCTGCGAGGAGCCGCCGCGATCTCCATCCGCAGTTCCCATTCCTTACGGGGTTCCTCGACCACCTCGAGTCGCTCGATGCGGCGCTGTGTCTGACGAGCTTTCGCGGCTTGCTTTTCGGTCGACTCGGCGCGGGTCTTGCGGGCGATCTTGTCGTTGTCGGTGGCCTTGCGTCGCGCATTGCGGACGCCCGATTCCATCCAGTTCCGCTGCATCTGCGCGCGAGACTCCAACGCCGACTTGGTGTCTGCGAACTCGTCGTACTTCTCCCGGGCATGCTGGCGCGCAATTTCTCGTTCCGCCAGGTAGGACTGGTAGCTGCCGTCGTACACATCGATGCGACGCTGCGCTCGATCGAGCTCGACGACTCCCGTCACCGTCCGGGCCAGAAACTCGCGATCGTGACTGACGACGACGATGGCCGCCCGCGTCGCGACGACGAATTGTTCGAGTTGCTCGAGGCCCGCGAGGTCCAGGTCGTTGGTGGGCTCGTCGAGCAGCAGAATGTCGTAGCGAGCGAGGAGAATCGCGGCGAGACCGGCGCGGGCAGCCTGCCCGCCCGATAGATCCGTCATGAATGCGCCGCCGTCGACATCGAGGCCCAGATCCGCGAGTACCTTCGCCGTCCGCTCCGCCAGGTCGGCACCGCCGAGCGCCAGCCACCTCTCCAGCGCAGGGGTGTAGAGGTCCTCGTCGGCAGGAGCGGAGCCTGCGGAGTGACCGGAGTCGCTGCCACCCAACGCCTCGGCGGCTGCGTTCATGGAGGCTTCGGCATCAGTGACCCCGGTCCTCCGGCCGAGGAAATCCAACACCGTCTCCCCGGCGATGCGCTCGGGCTCCTGCGCCAGATAACCGACGGTTGCGTCGGGCGGGCTGGTGTAGATCTCACCCTCGTGATCGGCCGTTCCCACGCCCGCCAGCAGCGTCAACAGCGTCGATTTACCGGCACCGTTCGCACCGACCAACCCGATCACATCACCTTCGGTGACCGTCAGATCGAGTCCGGAGAACAGGGTTCGATCGCCGTGAAAGGCGGCCAGATCGTCGATGCGGAGCGTGGCAGTCACCGGACCAGTATCCCCGGGACCGGGAACAGATTCACAGCGCCGTCCGTTGGCATTCGTATGACGTATTCAGCCGAGACCAGTACTGTCCCGACCATCGTGCTCAACGACGGCACGTCGATTCCCCAGCTCGGGTTCGGTGTGTGGCAGGTTCCCGACGACGGTGCGCAGGCCGCCGTGGCCGAGGCGCTGAAGGTCGGATACCGCAGCATCGATACCGCCAAGGTGTACGAGAACGAGGCCGGCACCGGCAAGGCCATCGCGGAGTCCGGCATCGCGCGCGACGAACTGTTCGTCACCACCAAGCTGTGGAACGACGATCAGGGCTACGACTCCACCCTGAAGGCCTTCGACGCCAGCATGGATCGTCTGGGCCTCGAGTACCTCGACCTGTACCTGATTCACTGGCAGCAGCTCGATCGCGACAAGTACATCGACACGTTCAAGGCGTTCCAGAAGCTGAAGTCGGACGGCCGCATCGGTTCGATCGGCGTCTCGAACTTCACCATCCCCACGCTCGAGAAGCTGATGGACGCCGTCGGTGAGGTCCCGTCGGTCAACCAGATCGAGCTGCATCCGCGCTTCATCCAGGAAGAACTGCGCGCTTTCCATACCTCGAAGGGCATCGCCACCGAGGCCTGGAGCCCGCTCGGCTCCGGCACCGTTCTGGACGACCCGGCCTTCGCGCCCATCGCCGAGGCACACGGCGTCACCCCGGCCCAGGTCATTCTGCGCTGGCACATCCAGCTCGGCAACGTCGTGATCCCCAAGTCGGTCACCCCGGAGCGGATCGCGAGCAACTTCGACGTGTTCGGCTTCGAGCTGAGCAACGACGAGATTCAGCAGATCAACGCTCTGGACACCGCCGACGGCCGCACCGGCCCGGACCCGGACAAGTTCAGCAGCTGACCCGCCGTGTGAGTGGAACTTCGTAGTGGACTACGAAGTCCGGAGTGGAGCCTGCGGAACGACCGCGGGCACAGTGCGCACATGGGGGCCTAGTCTGTACCCATGTCGGAACCGCTCGCAGGCAAGACCGTTGCCCTCACCGCCGAGCGGCGTGCAGACGAATTGGCCACCATGCTCGAACGCCGCGGCGCGAACATCGTTCACGCCGCGGCGATTCATGTTCTGCCCCTGATCGACGACTCGGAGCTGAAGTCGGCTACCGAAGGCATCGTCGATCGTCCCCCGCAGATCGTGGTGATCAGCACCGGTATCGGCTTCCGTGGCTGGCTCGATGCGGCGGCCGAATGGGGTGTGCGCGACGACCTCCTGGCAGCGCTCGGGCACACGCGAATCATTGCGCGTGGCCCCAAAGCGCGTGGTGCGATCCGGGGTGCCGGGCTGCGTGATGAATGGTCGCCCGCCACCGAAGCATCGCAGGAAGTCGCCGATCATCTTGCTGCCCAGGGTATTTCCGGTGCCGACATCGCCGTGCAACTGCACGGCGTCATCACCGAATGGGAACCGACGATTCACCTGAGCGATGCTCTGAGCGAACTCGGCGCGCATGTACGCCCGATCCCCGTGTACCGCTGGATCCGCCCCGTCGATCAGGCCCCGCTCATGGACTTGTTGGCACAGATCATCGAGCATCGAGTGGACGCAGTGACGTTCACGAGCGCTCCCGCCGTCGCCTCCCTGCTGTCGACGGCCAAGGACAACGGCATGCTCGACGCCTTCCTCGCCGCACTTCGAGGCCCCGTCGCCGCGATCTGCGTGGGGCCGGTGACGTCGGCCCCGTTGGATGCGTTGGGCGTTCCGACGTCGATGCCGAGCCGTGCGCGTCTCGGTTCCCTGGCCAAGTTCGTCGTCGAGCAGCTGGGTTAACC
Organism: Rhodococcus sp. 06-1460-1B; assembly: GCF_002258475.1. NCBI lineage: Bacteria > Bacillati > Actinomycetota > Actinomycetes > Mycobacteriales > Nocardiaceae > Rhodococcus > Rhodococcus sp. 06-1460-1B. The sequence continues at coordinate 357,961 of NZ_NOYS01000041.1, read as the reverse complement.
CAGAGTCTCGAGCAACTCCGTCACCGCTGCTCGCCCGGCCCGGTTCGCCCCGATCGTGCTCGCGGACGGGCCGTACCCCAGCAGGTGGACGCGATGGTTCGCGGCGACCCGGGTGGTCAGCCTGCCGTCCATGACGATTCCGCCGCCGTGCCCGCGCAGTCGCAGCGGGGCAAGGTGATCGAGGGCGCTGCGGAATCCGGTGGCCCACAGGATCACGTCGGCGTGCTGGGCCGAACCGTCCTCCCACACAACGGAATCGGCGGTGATGGACGAGAACATCGGCTTGCGTTCGAGAGCCCCGCGCTCGCGGGCGGCAGCCAGCGACGGAGTGAGCAACAGGCCGGTCACCGAGACGACCGAGCCCGGCGGCAGGCCCGCTCGCACCCGCTCCTCGACCATGGCGACGGCTTTGCGTCCGGCGTCGTGGTCGAACTGGCTGTCCCGGAACACCGGTGGTCGACGCGTCACCCATGTTGTTGTGGTCACCTGCGAGATCTCGTCGAGTAGCTGCACGGCCGAGATTCCGACGCCGACCACGACGACGTGTTTGCCGACGAACTCGTCCGCGGTTCGGTAGTCCTTGGTGTGCAGTTGTCTACCGGTGAAGGTCTCGGCTCCGTCGTAGTGCGGAACGAACGGCTTCTCCCACGTTCCGGTCGCATTGATGAGGCCCTCGGCCATGACGACCGTGTCCCCGGCCTCGACCCGAAAGAGTGGTTCGCGGTCGCACACGACCGTCACCGTGACGGGGCGTCGGACATTCAGTTCGAACCGTTCCTCGTACGCGCGGTAGTAGCGGGGAACCGCGTCGGCTGCCGCGATGGATTCGGGTGGCTCGTTTCCCAGCGTGTCGGCGAAGGGCATCCCGGGCAGATCGTGCACTCCGTTGACGGTGCTGAGCGTCAGCGACGGCCACCGGAACTGCCAGGCACCGCCGGGTCCGGGGGAGCGGTCGAGCATGACGAAGCCCGCACCTGCGGCAAGTCCGGCCCGCCGGAGGTGGTAGCCGGCCGAGAGCCCGGCCTGGCCGGCACCGATGACAGCAACCCGAGTGTCGATCACGAGTATCAGTAGATCAGGCCCCGCCCTGTGACCGCCGCTACCAGCCGGTAACCTGCTCGGCGTGATCGGACACACTCGTGACGGCGATGTCGTCATCCTGGAATTGCAGCGACCGGACAAGCGCAATGCGCTGAGCACGGATCTCTGTGTCGCCCTACGACGCGAAGTCGAGCAGGCGGATGCCGACGGCGCGCGGGTCGTGGTGATCACCGGACAGGGCAGTAGCTTCTGCGCCGGTGCCGACCTGACCGGAGATGCGTTTCCTGACGCATTCGGCGAGACGCTGGAAGGCATGCTCAACGCCATCGAGAGAGTGTCCGTTCCAGTCGTGGCGGCGATCAACGGGCCTGCCGTCGGAGCCGGGACGCAACTGGCCATTGCCTGCGACCTGCGGGTGGTCGCACCCGAGGCATTCTTCGAGATTCCCTCCACGCGTCTCGGAATCGCAGTGAGCAACTGGACGATCAAGCGGCTGGCGGCATTGGCCGGCGGCGGCGTGGCGCGCACGATCCTGCTCGGCGGCGAACGGGTGCACGCCGATCAGGCGTATACATGCGGTCTGGCCAACAAGCTCGGCGATCGCGATGTTGCCGTGCAGTGGGCGCACTCGATCACTGCCCTTGCCCCCTTGGCGCTGCGACACCTCAAACTGGTGTTCAACGACGACGGCGCGCACGACGATCCGACGCCCGCACAGCGCGCGGCATTCGAGGCCGCGTGGAGCAGTGCGGACATGAAGGAAGCGCGCCGCGCGAGAGCCGAGAAGCGCGCACCGAAATTCGTGGGCAAGTGATCAACGGAGCGCCCGACGCGGGCGACACGGCCTGGTTGCTGGCGAGCACCGCGCTGGTTTTGCTGATGACGCCGGGCTTGGCCTTCTTCTACGGCGGCATGGTGCGCTCGAAGAGCGTGCTGAACATGATGATGATGAGCCTGTCGGCCATCGCCGTCGTATGGCTGCTGTGGTTGGCGTTCGGGTTCTCGATGGTGTTCGGCGACAACGTGATCGGCGGTTGGATCGGAAACCCGTTGCAGTACGCCGGTTTCGAGGGTTTGCTCGGCGGCGTATACACCTCGGCGGCGGGCACGGTGTCGATTCCGTTGGTGGGAACCGTTCCGGCGTTGGTGTTCGCGGCATTTCAAGCGGGATTCGCCATGGTGACGGTCGCGCTGATCTCCGGTGCCGTCGCAGACCGGATGCGGTTCGTGCCGTGGGTGCTGTTCGCGGCCCTGTGGTCCACGCTGGTGTATTTCCCTGTGGCGCACTGGGTGTTCTCGCTCGACGGGCTCACCAGTGAGTTCGGCGGGTGGATCACCAACAGGCTCGGCGCGATCGACTTCGCCGGTGGCACGGCCGTGGAGATCAACGCGGGTGTGGCCGGGCTGGTGCTGGCCCTCGTGGTCGGCAAGCGGAGCGGGTGGCCGCGAGATCCCATGCGTCCGCACAATCTTCCGGCCGTCATGCTCGGAGCCGGACTGCTCTGGTTCGGCTGGTTCGGTTTCAATGCGGGCTCGTCGTTGGCGGCCGACGGCGTTGCCGCAGTGGCGCTGGTGAACACGATGGGCGCGGGCGCGCTGTCGATGGCGGCGTGGCTCGTCGTCGAGAAATGGCGGGACGGGCACGCGACGTCGTTCGGCGCGGCGTCCGGAGTGGTGGCCGGACTCGTCGCGATCACGCCGTCGTGTACTGCCGTCACACCGATCGGTGCAGCCGCGATCGGCATCGTCTCGGGTGCGTTGTGCGCGTTGGCGATCGGCCTCAAATATCGCTTCGGCTACGACGATTCACTCGACGTCGTCGGTGTGCATCTCGTCGGCGGTGTCGTCGGAACGCTGATGGTCGGACTCGTCGCCAGTGCGCAGATGCCGGCGGGCAAGGACGGTTTGTTGTACGGCGGCGGTCTGCATCAACTCTGGGTGCAAGCCATCGCCGTCGTGGCGGTGTTCGCGTACACGGCAGTCGTCACCACCGCTATCGCGTTCGCGATCAAGGCCGTCATGGGCGTGCGCGCCGACGCGCAGCACGAGGCCGACGGCCTGGACGAGCACGAGCACGCCGAGTCCGCCTACGACTTCGGAGTGGGCCACGGAGGCAGCAACAAGCCTGGTCTTTTCGGTAAGTAGGGGCAAACCCTGCGCGTCCTTTACGAACCGATCGGTCGCTGAAAGTCGTTCTGTCCCTTTCGCGTTGATGCGATCGATCGTTGTTCGGTTCGACCCCTCTCGTTCATCTTCGGTTCGCTCTTCACGCTCGTTGTGCCCATAGCTTTTCGCTGCTCGGTATCGAGAGATGGACACGACGAAAGACTGAGGAACATGAAGCTGACTCGATTCGCGGCAACGTCCGCATTGGTCATTGCAGCGATGACGACCGCCATGGGCACCGCCTATGCGGATCCGGCACCGGCTCCCGCCGCTGCCGTCGGGTGGAACGTCACCCAGGCCGGCAACCAGGTCCTCGTCGACACGACGGCCGGCACCCTGAGCAACGAAGACAACCACCTGGTCGTCCGTGACGCCAACGGCGCACTCGTCGACTCCGTACCGCTCGCCATCGCCGCCGACGGATTCTCGCACCCCGTCGCTGCCGACATCGACGGCAACCACGCCACTCTGACCGCTGATGTCTCGCCTGCCGCGGCAACCCCGGTCTCCACCTCCCTTCCCGGCCTGCAGCAGGTCGACCTGCCCGCCGCAGTCGCAGGCGTCAAGGACAACCTCAGCCTCACCGCCTCCGTCGGTGGATTCCTCGGTGCTGCAACCGGAATCGTCGGCGGATGCATCCTCGGAATCATCACGGGAGTCGTCGTGACCGCACCGGTCGCGACTCTTCTCGGAGCAGGCCCCATCGGCGGCTGCGTCATCGGCGCAATCGCCCTCGGTGCCATCGGATCGCTCGCCGGCACCTCTGCCGGTGGCCTCGGCGCAGTCATCGGTAACGCCGGACAGTTCATCCAGCTGCTCAACGCTCCTCCCGCAGTGAAGAAGTAACACCGCCTCGACAACAGTGCTGTGGCCCGCATCGGATATCCGGTGCGGGCCACAGTCGTCGAAAGGTCTAGCGAGCCAAGGCGAGATCCCCCACGTGAGCTCGCCGAGCTGCCGTCACGAGTTCGACGATGGCGTCCGCCACCTCGTGTGCTCGTTCGAGAATCACCATGTGTCCGGCCTGCGCGATACGTACCAACCGTGCATCAGGCAGGTGGGATGCAAGGGTTTCCGAGTGTCGCATCGGCGTCATCAGGTCGTCCGAACCGCACAGCACCAGCGTGGGAATCGAGGCCAGCGCGGCCAGACCGGCCACCTCGTCGAGTCCGCGGAACGCGCCGAGGAAGCCGGCCATCGTCACGATGGACGTGTCGCCGAGCATCGCCGTCGCCAGAGTGACCACCCGCGGGCTGACTTTGTGGGAGCCGCATCCCGCCGTCCTGACGATGGGCGCGCACACCCCGCGACTGAGCCTCTTGGCACCCGACATCAATCGAGGGGCCCGTCGAACAGCTGCCTGAAACGCCGACACGGCCGGATGCGCGAGGCAGCGACCGAGCCCGTCGTCGGTGATCCCGCCTGCGGACGTCGCGATCAACCCGACCCCGACGAGGCGCGAGCCGACGGCATCCGGGTACTGACGCGCGTAGGAGAGCGCCGTCATGCCGCCCATCGAGTGGCCGATCAGAACGAACGGCCCGACCGGGACGACAGCGCGGATCACGTCGGCCAGGTCCTCGCCGAGCTGATCGATGGTGCAGCTGTCGGGCGTTGCGGCACCGGATTCGCCGTGGCCGCGGTGGTCGTACAGAACGATTCGCGTGTCCTCGCCCCAGACATCCTCGACGTGGGTGCGCAGCTCGGTCCACGACTGCATCCGCAGGCAGTGTCCATGGACGAACACCACGGTCAGAGCCGCATCGGGCCGTCCGAACTCGCGCACTGCGAGCGTGGTGCCGTCCCCTGCGGCGACGGTGCTCCGGCGACCGACCAGGTGGTTCTGCTCACTCGTACTCATGTGCGCTCCGCGGTGTCAGGGTCACGTGACGCGACGTGGATGTTGTCCGGTACGTCGCTCGGACGACACGCCGTGTTACCTGAGTCACATTCTTCTCGATTGTGGTAGCCGATCCGACCAAGCCGAACGGTCGGCTGCCTCGAAGTACTGGTGAGCGTTCAGGTGAGGGCGCGCGTTGCCAAGAAGGAGATCGGCCATGAGCACTTCCATGGACACGCTCGAAGACGTCGTACCGCGGGCCGTCGCGGGTGACCGCGCCGCACTCGAACGCGTACTGGTGTTGATCCAGCCTCCGATTCGCCGCTACTGCGCCTCTCGGATCGGCAATCTCGATGTCGCGGCCGACGACGTGGTGCAGGACGTCTGCCTCGCTCTGGTCACCGCGATACCCAAGTACCGCGACATGGGCAAACCGTTCATGGCCTTCGTCTACGGCATCGCTGCTCACAAACTGGCCGATGCCGGCCGACGATCGGCTCTGCGGCAGACGTTCTCGACGGCCGAGCTGCCCGAGGAAGTGTCGGGTGAGGACGGTCCCGAGCAGGTCGCGCTCGGCGACGAACTCCGCTCCCATGCGCAGGCCCTGATGAACACCCTGCCCCCGAAGTACAGCAAGATCATCCTGATGCGAGTGGTGTGGGGCCTGACGGCACCGCAGACCGGCGAAGCTCTGGGAATGACGGCCGGTGCAGTGCGGGTGGCCCAGCACCGGGCGATGAACATGCTGCGCGCCGAACTGTCGAACTTCTCGCTACTGGCGGCCCGCACAGCTGCCTGACATCGCCCGGTGGATGGGTGTCCGAGACGTATGTCCGATAAGCCGGTTCGATTAACACCAGCTACATCGGTTCAAGACACGTCGGCAACGTGGCGGTTCTACGTTGTTGATCCATGACCGCCGTACAGCCAGCGCCGACAGATACCGCGCTGAAAGAGACGCTCGAGGACTACACGCTGCGCTTCGCGCCGCGTAGCTACCGTAAATGGGGGACCGGTGTTGTCGCGACGTCCGCGCTCGGCGGCATCGCGTATCTCGCGGATTTCGCCATCGGTGCCAATATCGGAATCTCGTACGGAACCGGCAATGCACTGTGGGGCATTCTGGTGTTCGCCGTCGTCATCTTCCTGACCGGCCTTCCGCTTGCCTACTATGCGGCCCGTTACAACATCGACCTCGATTTGATCACGCGTGGCAGCGGTTTCGGCTACTACGGGTCGGTGGTCACCAACGTCATCTTCGCGACGTTCACGTTCATCTTCTTCGCGCTCGAAGGTTCGATCATGGCGCAGGGACTCGAACTGGGGCTGAGCATTCCGTTGCCCATCGGGTACGCGGTCTCGACCATCATGGTGATCCCGCTGGTCATCTACGGCATGAAAGCCCTTGCCAAACTTCAGGTCTGGACCACCCCGCTGTGGCTCGTCCTGATGGTGCTGCCGTTCGTCTACCTGGTGATCAGCAATTCTGACTCGGTGGGCGAGTTCTTCGCTTACGGCGGTCAGGACGGGGCCGACGGCAAGGGCGTCAATATTGGGTCGGTCATGCTCGCCGCAGGCGTGTGTCTCTCGCTCATCGCGCAGATCGCCGAGCAAATCGACTACCTGCGTTTCATGCCGCCCAAGACTCCCGAGAATTCCCGACGCTGGTGGACGGCAGTGCTTCTCGCCGGCCCCGGCTGGGTCATCTTCGGTGCACTCAAGCAGGTCGTCGGCCTTTTCCTCGCCGTGTACCTGATCGCCAACGTCGTCGACGGATCCAGCATCGCCAACGAGCCGGTGCACCAGTTCCTGGAGATCTACGAGAACTTCATGCCCGGCTGGCTCGCCATGACCCTCGCGGTGATCCTGGTCGTCATCAGCCAGATCAAGATCAACGTGACCAACGCGTATTCGGGGTCGCTGGCGTGGACCAACTCCTACACCCGCCTCACCAAGACGTATCCGGGCCGCATGGTGTTCGTGCTGTTCAACCTGGCCATCGCGCTGATCCTGATGGAAGCCAACATGTTCGACTTCCTCAACAGCATCCTCGGCTTCTACGCCAACTGCGGTATCGCGTGGATCGCGGTGGTGGCCTCGGACATCGTGTTCAACAAGTACATCCTGAAGCTCTCGCCCAAGGTGCCCGAGTTCCGACGCGGCATGCTCTACAACATCAATCCGGTCGGCTTCGGATCGATGGCGGTGTCGGCGATCCTGTCGATTCTGGTGTTCTTCGGGGCATTCGGGTCTGCGATCAAACCGTATTCGCCCATCGTGGCTCTCGTTCTCGCACTGGTGCTTCCGCCCATCCTGGCGGTGGCGACCAAGGGCAAGTACTACCTGCGACGCACCGACGACGGCATCGACCTGCCGATGTTCGACGAGCACGGCAACCCGTCCGACGAGCTCGTGATGTGCCACGTCAGCGGCATGGAATTCGAGCGACCCGACATGATCGCGTCCAACGTGCCGGGGCCCAACGGAGAAAAGCAGTACATCAGTTCGCTGTCACTGAGCACCGACAAGACGGGGGAGCACATTCTCCCGCCTCAGTGAGTGCGGCTGCGCCGCAGTGGTGTGGTTATGTGCCGCCTGGGGCACCTAACCACACCACTGCCGCAGGCACTCAGATGGTGCGCGTCAACCGATCGGCGAGCAGCTTGGAGAACTTTGCCGGATCCTTCAGCTCGGTTCCCTCGGCGAGAAGTGCCGTCGCATAGAGCAATTCGGCGGTCTCGGCGAGGTGCGGATCGTCGCTGCGATCCTCGCGGGCCTTCTTCAGTCCCGTCACCAGGTCGTGGTTCGGGTTGAGTTCGAGGATGCGCTTGGAGGTCGGCACGAACTGGCCCGAGGCCTTGTACATCTTCTCGAGCTGCGGGGAGAAGCTGAACTCGTCGCCGACGACGCAGGCCGGTGATGTCGTCAGGCGCGTCGACAGACGCACCTCCTTGACGTCCTCGCCGAGGGTGTCGGTCAGCCAGGTGAGCAGGTCCGCGAATTCCTTGTCCTGCTCCTCGCGCTTGGCCTCGGACTCCTTCTTTTCTTCCTCGGTGTCGAGGTCCACCTCACCCTTGGCGATGGACTGGAACGACTTTCCGTCGAAGTCGGTGACGTTGCCGACCCACACCTCGTCGACCGAGTCGGTGAGCAGCAGCACCTCGAGACCGCGCGCCTTGAACGCCTCCATGTGCGGCGAGCTCTCGATCTGCTGACGCGATTCGCCCGTCATGTAGTAGATCTGCTGCTGGCCGTCCTTCATCCGGTCCACGTACTCGGCGAGGGTCGTCAGACCCTCTTCGGAGTGGGTGGACGCGAACGACGAGATGCCCAACAGGGTTTCGCGGTTGTCGGAGTCGGAGATCAGGCCTTCCTTGAGGACCGTGCCGAACTGCGACCACAGCGTCTTGTACTTGTCGGGCTGCTCGCTCTGCAGCTCCTTGACGGTCGAGAGCACCTTCTTGGTCAGGCGACGACGGATCGCGCGGATCTGCCGGTCCTGCTGCAGGATCTCGCGAGAAACGTTGAGCGAGAGGTCCGCTGCGTCGACGACACCCTTGACGAAGCGCAGGTACTCGGGCAGCAGTTCCTGCGAGTCGTCCATGATGAACACGCGCTTGACGTACAGATGTACGCCGGCCTTGCTCTCGCGCATGAACAGGTCGAACGGTGCCTGCGACGGAATGAACAGCAGCGCTTGGTATTCGAACGTGCCCTCGGCCTTGAACGGGATGACCTCGAGCGGCTCGTCCCAGGCGTGGCTGACGTGCTTGTAGAACTCCTTGTATTCCTCCTCGGACACCTCGTCCTTGGATCGGGTCCACAGCGCCTTCTGCGAGTTGATCGTCTCGGTCTCGATGGTGACCGTGTCCTCGCCGCCCTCCTCTTCGCTCTTGACGCGCTTCTCGACGTCGATGCGAATGGGCCAGGCGATGAAGTCGGAGTACTTCTTGACCAGTTCCTTGATCTTGCGCTCGGACGCGTAGTCGTGGAGGTGGTCTTCCTCGTCGGCGGGCTTGAGAGCGAGCGTCACCGAGGAGCCCTGCGGGGCGTCGTCGACGTCGGTGATCTCGTAGGTGCCCTCGCCGGTGGACTCCCACTTGGTGGCCGTGCTCTCACCGGCCTTGCGGGTGAGCAGCGTGACCTTCTCGGCCACCATGAACGTGGAGTAGAAGCCGATGCCGAACTGGCCGATGAGTTCCTCGGAGGCGGCGGCGTCCTTGGCTTCCTTGAGCTTCTTGCGCACCTCGGCGGTGCCGGACTTGGCGAGGGTGCCGATGAGGTCGATGACCTCCGAGCGCGACATTCCGATGCCGTTGTCCCGGATGGTGAGGGTACGAGCGGAGGAGTCGATATCGATCTCGATGTGCAGATCCGAGACGTCGACGTCCAGATCCTTGTTGCGGTACGACTCCAGGCGCAGCTTGTCCAGCGCGTCCGAGGAGTTCGAGATCAGTTCACGGAGAAAGCTGTCCTTGTTGGAGTAGATGGAGTGCACCATCAGATCCAGGAGCTGACGCGTCTCCGCCTGGAATTCGAGCTGTTCGGTACTCAATGTCTCCCCTTCTAGCAGCAAAACCGACGCGAATATTCTACGGCAAGGCTACGGGTGAGCTGCGAAGACGTCGGCGCCGCCTACTGTGGTGCCCGTGACGAAGACGAAGTTGGCAGCAGGAGCAACCGCAGCGTTGGGCGGGGCATGGTTGGCGCGTGCGCTGTGGGGTCTTCCGTCGGCCATCGGTGCCAGGAGAGTGCACATCACTCCGTACGCAGCCGGGTCCCCGCGCTACCGCGACCGCCGATTCCACAACTCCGACCCCAGTTCGAGTTACGTCCCGGGTCGCGGCGAGAAGGGGCGAAAGAACATGCTCGTCTCGCTGTTCACCGAGCGAGGTAAGGGCAGGCCGCAGCGGCCGATCCCACTGGCACCGCCGATCGCGCCGGTGGACGCGGGCGAGCTGGCGGTCACCTGGTACGGACATTCGAGTGTGCTCGTCGAGGTCGACGGGTATCGCATTCTGGCCGATCCGGTGTGGAGCAATCGCGTGTCCCCGTCCTCGGTGGTGGGCCCGGCACGGCTGCATCCGACGCCGGTCGACCTGACGGACCTACCTCGGGTCGACGCCATCGTGATCTCCCACGATCATTACGACCATCTCGACAAGGCGACGGTGCAGAAGCTGGCGAGCACGCAGTCGGCCCCCTTCGTCGTGCCTCTGGGCATCGGCGCGCACCTGCGCAAGTGGCGGGTGCCGGGTGAGCGCATCATCGAACTCGATTGGGACGAGCAGACGGCGATCGGTGGCCTCACCGTCACGTGCACCGAGGCTCGTCACTTCTCCGGACGCGGCCTGACCCGGGATTCGACGCAGTGGGCGTCCTGGGCGTTCGCCGGTCCGGTGCGGCGTGTCTTCTTCGGCGGCGACACCGGTTACACACCGAAGTTCGCCGAGATCGGCAGTAAGTACGGACCCTTCGACCTGACGCTTCTTCCGGTCGGGGCCTACGACGTGCGCTGGCCGGACATTCACATGAATCCCGAGGAGGCTGTCACCGCGCACGTCGATCTGACGCCGTCGGGAATCTTCGTGCCGATTCACTGGGCGACGTTCAACCTGGCGTTCCATCCGTGGTCCGAACCGATCGTGCGACTGCACGCCGCCGCCCAGGACGTGGGTGTGCAGGTTGCGGTACCGATGCCGGGTCAACGCGTCGACGGTACGAGGGCCCTGCACGACGATCGCTGGTGGACCCGTCTGGGCTGAGGCAGCACTAGGCTGCACCCATGTCTATCGACGCCGATGCACAGCGGGATACCGGGCTGACCGAGGCGGAGGTCGCCGCACTGCGGGCCGAGGGGAAATCGAACGACGTTCCCGCTCGCGCTTCACGTTCGGTTCGCGACATCGTCCGGGGCAATGTGTTCACCCGAATCAACGCGATTCTCGGTGTGCTGCTGATCATCGTGCTCTCGACCGGTTCGGTGATCGACGGCATGTTCGGGCTGTTGATCGTCGCGAACAGTGGCATCGGAATCATTCAGGAGATCCGCGCGAAGCGCACGCTGGATCGGCTGGCCATCGTCGGCCAGAACAAGCCGCAGGTGCGACGCGACGGTGTCTCGCAACAGATTCCGCCCGACGAGGTCGTCCTCGGTGACATCGTCGAACTCGGACCGGGCGATCAGATCGTCGTCGACGGCGAGGTGATCGAGACGGCAAGCCTGGAGATCGACGAGTCGCTGCTCACCGGTGAGGCCGATACGGTGCACAAACTCGAAGCAGCGCAGGTACTTTCGGGTAGCTTCGTCGTCTCGGGCAGTGGGGCCTACCGGGCGACGAAGGTCGGACGCGACGCCTATGCGGCCAAGCTCGCCGAGGAGGCCAGCAAGTTCACCCTGGTCAAGTCCGAGCTGCGCAGCGGTATCGACAAGATCTTGAAATTCATCACTTACCTGATGATTCCGGCCGGGGCGCTGATCATCTACAACCAGTTGTTCTCCAGCGGGCAGGCTCTGCGGCCTGCTTTGAACGGCATGGTCGCGGCCCTGGTCCCGATGGTCCCCGAGGGTCTCGTACTGATGACGTCGATCGCTTTTGCCGTGGGCGTCATCAGGCTCGGTCAGCGGCAATGTCTGGTGCAGGAGCTGCCTGCGATCGAAGGGCTCGCCCGAGTCGACGTGGTATGCGCCGACAAGACCGGCACTCTCACCGAGAACGGCATGCGGCTCTCGGAATTGGTGTTGATCGACGAGCACGACTCCGACTCGGTGACAAAAGTATTGGCGTCTCTGGCGCACGACGACCCGCGTCCCAATGCCAGTGTGCAGGCCGTCGGTGAGGCGTATCCCGACGCGCCGGGGTGGACGCAGAGCGCGGTAGCTCCGTTCTCCTCGGCCAAGAAGTGGAGCGGTCTGTCGTACGGCGAGCACGGTAACTGGCTGCTCGGTGCCCCGGACGTGTTGCTCGACCCGACCTCGGAGACCGCTCGACAGGCCGAAGATGCCGGCTCCAAGGGTCTGCGGGTACTGCTGCTCGCCAGCAGTGACCTCGCCGTCGACGACACCGCGGCGCCGGGAGTCGTCACCCCGCGGGCTCTGGTGATTCTCGAGCAGAAGGTGCGCGAGGACGCCCGAGACACGTTGGAGTACTTCGCAAGTCAGCAGGTTCAGGTCAAGGTCATTTCCGGGGACAACGCCGTGTCGGTCGGCGCGGTGGCCGGCTCGCTCGGACTTCCCGGTGGCGACGCCCCGATCGACGCACGTGACCTGCCCGAGGATTCCGAGCAACTGGCCGACTCCGTCCAGAACTCGACGACGTTCGGCCGCGTTCGGCCGGACCAGAAGCGTGCGATGGTGGGCGCGTTGCAGTCTCGAGGTCATACCGTTGCGATGACCGGTGACGGCGTCAACGATGTGCTCGCACTGAAGGACGCCGATATCGGTGTCTCGATGGGCTCGGGTAGTGCGGCCACGCGTGCCGTCGCGCAGATCGTGTTGTTGGACAACAAGTTCGCCACGCTGCCCTATGTGGTGGGGGAGGGGCGACGCGTCATCGGCAACATCGAGCGCGTGTCCAACCTGTTCCTGACCAAGACCGTGTACTCGGTGTTGCTGGCGTTTCTCATCGGGCTCTCGGGAGTGCTGTCGCAGGTCTTCCATTTCGAGCCGATCCCGTATCCCTTCCTGCCGAGGCACGTGACCATCGCCGCGTGGTTCACCATCGGCATTCCGGCGTTCGTGCTCTCGCTGGCCCCGAACAACGAACGGGCACGCAGCGGGTTCGTCTCGCGGGTGATGCGGTTGGCCGTTCCGTCCGGGTTGATCGTCGGCTCGTGCACGTTCGTGTCGTATCTGCTGGCCTACGCGGGTCCGAACGCCACCGAGACACAGGTGACCCAGGCGAGCACCACCGCACTGATCACGTTGATCATGATCGCGCTGTGGGTCCTGGCCGTCGTCGCGCGGCCGTACACCTGGTGGAAGGTGGTGTTGCTCGCGGGATCCGTCGGCGGATACCTGCTGTTGTTCGCAATCCCGTTCTGCCGCACCTTCTTCAAGCTCGATCCCTCGAACGTCGGTGCCACCACGAGCGCGTTGATCATCGGCGCTGTCGGTATCGCACTCGTCGAGATTGCTCACCGATTCGGATCGGTACTACGCAACCGGCAGGAGCGAACGTAAACTGCAGGTGTTCCGTTTCACCCGACTGGCAGGAGAGTTTCATGGGCTTCGCAGACAATTTGAAGGGCATGGTCGACAAGGGCAAGAACCTTGCGGCAGAGAACTCGGACAAGATCGACGACGTCGTGGAGAAGGCCGGGGACTTCATCGACAACAAGACCGGTGGCAAGTACGCCGACAAGATCGACAAGGTGCAGGAAGCCGCCAAGAAGGCAATTCCGGACAAGTAGGTCGATTCGGGCCGTCCACCCGGTGTTCGGGTCGTCGGTGGTGCCGTAGGGCGCTGCGGACGGCAGAATCGGGCGGGTGGACGGACCGGTACTTCTTCTCGTAGTCATTTTCGCGATCGCGGTCGCGGGATTCGCCAAGCGTCTGGACCTGCAGGTCCCGCTCGTTCTGGTGACCGTCGGATCCATCGCATCGTTCGTGCCCGGCGTACCGCACATCAGTCTCTCGCCCCAGCTCATCCTCGGTGTCGTGCTGCCGCCGTTGCTGTACTCCGCGGCGCTGAACTACTCCTTCGTCAGTTTTCGCCGCAACATCGGCCAGATCCTGCGCCTCGGTCTGGTGATGGTGATCGTGACGACCGTGGCCGTCGGGTACTTCGCCAACCTGCTCGTTCCCGAGCTGACCCTGGGCGCGGCCCTCGTGCTCGGTGCCGTCGTGGCCCCACCCGACGCGGTCTCTGCGATCGCCGTCGGTCGCAAGCTCGGCCTGCCCGCGAGAATGATGGCCATCCTCACCGGGGAGAGCCTGGTGAACGACGCGGCTGCGTTGACCTTGTTCACCTTGACCGTTGCGTCGGTGACGGGCAGTCGTATCGAACTCGGCTCACCGGTCCTGTTCTTTCTGTACGAGATCGTCGGCGGCGTGCTGGTCGGATTCGTCCTCTCGCGCATCGTTCGTTTCGTGCGAAACCGGATCGCCGACTCGGCGCTCGAGACTGTGCTCGGACTCGTCCTACCGTTCGCGGCGTATTTGGCAGCGGAAGAGATTCACGCGTCCGGCGTGTTGGCCGTCGTCACCGCAGGTTTCGTACTGGGCCGTGTCACGGCCGACGTGTCGGTCTCGACCCGGGTGCAGGAGCGCCAGGTGTGGCCGACGGTGGACCTGCTGCTGGAAGCATTCGTGTTCGCGTACATGGGTTTACAGCTGAAGTTCGTCATTTCCGAGGTGCAGCGCGAGGGTCTTCCGGTGCATCACATCTTCGGGTACGCGCTGCTGGTGCTGCTCGTGGTCATCACCGTTCGTCCGGCTTGGATCTTCTTCAACTCGGGGAGAAACCTGCTCTTTCGCACGGTGTTTCGCCGCGAGGGGGTGGCCGACGGCCTGACGTGGCAGCAGAACCTGGTGCTGTCGTGGGCCGGGATGCGCGGGGTGGTGACTCTCGCCGCAGCCGCGGGTGTCCCGTTCACCACCGTGCTCGGCGACGAATTTCCCGGGCGGGCGGTGATTCAAGCGGTCGCGTTCGTCGTCGCAGTCGGAACGTTGCTGCTGCAGGGCCTGACGCTTCCGCTCCTTATTCGACGATTGGACGTCGCCGATCCACTCGAGCAGCAACGCAACGACAACCAACGATTGCTCTCGCAGGCCATCGCCCGCACGGCTGCCGAGACGTACCTCGAGCGGGCCGCGAAGGACGGCATCTCCGGCGTCGACAGTGATCGGGTAGCCGAGGTGATCGCGCGCGTGCGACGGTCGGTGCGGGCCCGCATGGACGCGGACGAGACCGAGGACCGCGAGAAGCGAATCGCGGCGGCCGGCGCGCTGTTCGACACCCTGCGGCACAATGTCCTGGTCGCGCAGCGGGCCGCACTGATCGCCGCCCGCGACTCGGGGGAGTTGGACGACGAAGCCCTCCGCGCAGTGTTGAATGGTCTGGACGTGGAAGAGATCGCGGCCGAGGCACGCATCGAACGACGCACGACGTAGACGACGAACACAGTGGGAGCGCTGAGACAGTGAGGTCGACCGGACTGGTGGCCGCCGCGGCACTAGTGTTCGCCCTCGCCGCGTGCGGCTCGCCTGCCGTGCCTCCCGTGGCTCCGGCCTCCACGTCGAATCCGGCACCCGAGGGCTCCGACCGCGGGTCGATCGTGTCGTCGATGCCGCTCGGTCAGGTCGACATCGGTGTCGCCTTCCTGGGTGGATCCGCCACGAAGATCGTCTACCGCACCACCGACGGCGTCACCGGAGGCAGAACCGAGACATCGGCAACCGTGTTCGTGCCCAAGGGTTCTGCGCCTGCCGGTGGCTGGCCGATCGTCTCGGTCGGGCACGGCACCACCGGTGTCACCGACGAGTGTGCGCCCTCGCTGTATCCGAACCTGTTGGGCACCATCGGCCTGGTGACGCCCTTCCTCGAGCGCGGCACCGTCGTGGTGGTGACGGATTACCAGGGTCTGGGGACTCCGGGTCATCCGGCGTATCTGAATATCGATGCTGCGGCCTACGACGTCATCGATGCCGTGCGCGCCGCGCGTACCGTGGTGCCCGACGTCGGAACCCGATGGGGTGCCATCGGCACTTCTCAAGGGGGACAAGCGGTCTGGGCCGCTGCCGAGCGTAATGCGGAGTACGGCGACGGTTTGGAACTGGTCGGAGTCGCCGCGCTGTCGCCCGCAGCCGATCTGACGCGGTACTTCGCAGCCGACACCGAACAGACCCTGTCCCGTCAGTTGCTGGTGCCGTTTCTCTACGAGGGTCTGCACGTCACGGATCCGAGCGTCGAGCGCTCCGACTACATCCGCGGCACCTTCGCCGACAACGTGACCGCGCTGACGGCGTGCAGCGATCTGCTCGGTTTCTCCAAGGCCGACGCGGGTGCCGTCATCGATCCGGCCGATGCCGTCCCGGCCGATGACCGGGCCGCGAATCGAATGACGGACTGGCTCCGATCGGTGGCGCTGCCGACGTCCCGCACCGATGTTCCGCTGTTCGTTCTGGTCGGCGAGCGCGACGACCTGATCGATCCGCAGTGGACCCGCGACGCCGTGGCGAAAGCCTGCGGACTCGGCGACGACGTGGAACTGCGTTCGGAACCCGAGCAGGGGCACGCGGATCTGGCCGCCAACGGTATCGGCGTCGACTGGCTCGTCGAGCGTTTCCTGAACGTGCCCAACTCGACCACCTGCGCACGATGACCGCGGCACTGGCGTGGATGGCGGTGATCGTGGCGGCGATCGTCACCGCCATCGCGCTGATCAGCCTGCGTGGCCGACGCGATCTGACCACCCCGGAGGAGCGCGCGGTTCACGCCACCCTGCATACCGCCTCGTTGGCGGCGAAGCCGCTGCGGAACGGTCTCGACGCCCGCTCGGCTGCCGCCGCTGCTCCCCATCTTCGGGTCCTGACCGGGGCGGATGCATTGGGTATCTGCGATCCGAGTGCGTCGCTGCTCGCCTGGGACGGGCCGTGGCCGGAGTTGACGCCGGCGTTCGTGGAGGCGGCCAGACGCGCCGTCGACGGGCAGCGCCGCGTGCTCGTGAGGCTTCCGCTCGGCTCGATTCACGAGGTCAAAGCGCTGGTGGTGCAGCCGTTGATCGACGAGGATTCGCCGGTGGCGGGGGTGCTCGGTGCCGCGGTGGTGGCCGAACCAGGGCCGGGCATGCTCGGGGCCATCGCCGAGGTCGCGCGCTACGCGTTCGGTCAGATCGAACTCGCCGAACTGGACGCATCGCGGGCGCGGTTGGACCGAGCCGAGGTGCGTGCACTCCGGGCCCAGATCAGCCCGCACTTCATCTACAACGCGCTGGGCACCATCGCGTCGTTCGTCCGTACCGATCCGGATCGGGCACGGGAACTGGTGCTCGAATTCGCCGATTTCACCCGGTACTCCTTCCGCAACGCCGGGGAATTCACCGTGCTCGCCGACGAGCTGCGCAACATCGATCGGTACCTGACGCTCGAACGGGCCCGGTTCGGCGATTCGCTGCAGGTCACCCTGCAGGTGGCTCCCGAGGTGCTCGGGGTGGCGCTGCCGTTTCTGGCGCTGCAGCCACTGGTGGAGAATGCCGTCCGGCACGGGTTGTCGGGCAAGGCCGACGGCGGTCGCGTCACGATCATTGCCGCCGACGAGGGCACCGACGCCGTGATCAGCATCGAGGACGACGGAGTGGGAATGGACCCCGAGGTACTGCGATCGGGCAGCCTGCACACCGAGGATGCGGCCCACGTCGGACTGGCGAACGTGGACGATCGGCTGCGGGCGGCCTTCGGAAACGACTACGGTCTCGTCGTGGACACCGCACCGGGAGCAGGCACGAAAGTGAGCATGCGGGTGCCCAAGTTCAGGCCGGGGGTGCGGGCATGACGCATCCAGCGAACTCCGGTTCGGCGCGCGGGCTGGTCGTGCTGGCGGTCGACGACGAGCGGCCTGCCCTGGACGAGCTGGCTTTCCTGCTGCGCGAGCAGGAGGCCGTGGCCGAGGTGTACACCGCGCAGGACGCGACCACAGCCCTGCGCCAACTCAAGCAGACCTCCGGCCAATCCGTGGTCGATGCAGTGTTCCTCGACATCAACATGCCCGGCCTCGACGGCCTCGAGCTCGCCGGGATCCTGTCGGCGTTCGCTCGGCCACCTGCGGTCGTGTTCGTCACCGCGCACGACGATCGGGCGTTGGCTGCCTTCGATCTGGGCGCGGTGGACTACCTCCTCAAGCCGTTGCGCGACGACCGCTTGGCCGAGGCCGTCCGACGGGTTCTGCTCGCCCGTCGTCGGCCCGCCGAGTCGGGCGAATCGACTGCCGACGAGGTCATCCCGGTCGAGCTCGGTGGAACCACCACGCTGGTGCACCGGTCGTCGGTGGCGTGGGTGGAGGCCGACGGTGACTACGCGCGGCTGCATACCGCCACCGGTTCGCACCTGGTGCGCATTCCCATCTCGGCTCTCGAAAGCCGTTGGGCCGATGCCGGTTTCCTGAGAGTGCATCGTTCGTATCTGGTGTCGCTTCCGTTGGTCACCGGAATCAGAAGCGTCGGTTCGGGCTTGGTGGTGTGTCTGCGCGCCACCGGCGCGCTGCCGGCCTGTGAACTCCCGGTGAGCCGGCGGCACACCAGAGAACTCAAGGACCGGCTCGTGCGCGGTCCGCTGCAGTCGTGGTCGTCGCGGTGACGAGAGGTGCGCGGTGAGTCAGCCGCACCGGGAGCGGGTGGTGCTCTCGCAGCGCCGCGGCGCGCGCCTGGTGCGCACCCGCGTCGAGGTGCAGGAGCAAACCGAGGTGGGCGACGCGCTGGTGCGAAGCCTGGTGCGTGCGCAACTCCTGCTGTCGCTGCGGCTGGCGGTGATGACGTTGTCGATCCTGTTCGCGATTCCCCTACTGGGCATGCTGCTCACCCGTTTCACCGATGTCGCGCCGTTCGGTATCGGGTTGCCGTGGTTACTGCTGGGGGTGGCCATCTATCCGTTGCTGTTCGGCGTCGGCCGCGCGTACGTGCGCCGCGCCGAGCGTAACGAGGCCGAGTTCGTCGGCCTGGTCGAGGACTAGGCGCCGGTGAACGGATCGATACCCGTCGCGACATTGATTGCGTTGATCGTGGCCGCGGTGGCTACCGTCGGCATCGGTGTCTACGGAGTTCGGTTGGCGCGCACCACCTCCGACTTCCTGGTGGCCTCGCGGACCGTCGGACCGCGGTGGAACGCCGCGGCCATCAGTGGCGAGTACCTTTCTGCGGCATCATTTCTCGGTGTTGCCGGTCTCATCGCCAAGTACGGTGCCGATGCGCTGTGGTATCCCGTCGGCTTCACCGCAGGCTATCTCGGTCTACTGCTGTTCGTTGCTGCCCCACTGCGCAGGAGCGGTGCGTACACGGTGCCCGACTTCGTCGAATTCCGGCTCGGCGCACCATGGTTGCGTACCGTGGCCATGCTCGTGGTGGTGGTGATCTGCGCGCTGTATCTGGTGCCGCAGTTCCAGGGCGCAGGCCTGACGCTGAACATCCTCCTCGGAGTGCCGGGCTGGGTGGGAGCGCTCGCGGTCGGTCTGATCGTCATCGCGAACGTCGTCGGCGGCGGAATGCGCTCGATCACCTTCGTGCAGGCGTTCCAGTACTGGCTCAAGCTCACCGCGATCGCCATCCCCGCACTGGTGCTGACCGTCCACTTCGTCGCCGACGACCGCAGCGTCGGTAGCGCGGCCCCGCCGACCGTCGCCGAGCAGACCCGGGTCGACATCACCACCGACGTGCTCGTGCAGGTCGACTCACCGATCGTGGTGTCCGTGGCAGGAACCCTGGACGAGCAGAGCGTCGATGGACGTGTGAATCTCGATGCAGGCGAACACCGGCTCGGGTCCGGGACACTGCTCACCCTCGACGCAGGCTCGCCGGTTCCGGTGGTCGCCGGCGCACCGACCACCGACCGCGCCTGGGCGATGCCCGGCGGGGGACTGGGCGGTCAGCACCCGCTCTACCAGGTGTATTCACTGATCCTGGCCACGTTCCTCGGCACCCTAGGGCTGCCGCACGTGCTGGTGCGGTTCTACACCAACCCCGACGGCCGAGCGGCGCGATTGACCTCGCTGACCGTGCTGGCGCTGCTCGGCACGTTCTATCTGTTCCCGACGGTCCTCGGAGTGTTCGCCCGGCTCTACGTGCCGCAACTGCTGATCACCGGTGCCTCCGACGCCGCAGTGTTGCTGCTGCCCGGCTCCGTGCTGTCGGGGGTACCCGGCCAGTTGCTGGCCGCACTCGTCGCCGCCGGAGCCATCGCCGCCTTCCTGTCCACGTCGTCCGGCCTGCTGGTCAGCATCGCGGGCGTCCTGAGCACCGACGTGCTCTCCGGCAAGGTCCGAGACTTCCGTGTCGCGGCCGTCCTTGCCGGCGCAGTGCCACTTGCACTGTCGATCGGCGTTGTCTCGCTGGATCTCTCGCGTACCGTCGGGCTCGTGTTCGCCGTCGCCGCGTCCACGCTGTGTCCGCTGCTCGTGCTCGGCATCTGGTGGCGCGGACTCACCGCAGCAGGAGCCGCGGCCGGGCTGTTCCTCGGCGGCGGACTCTCCCTCGTCGCCGCGTCGATCTCCGTCGTCACCCCCATCTCCGACGGCGTCCTCGGGGGCTGGGCGGCAGCGATACTCGGCTACCCGGCCGCGGTCAGCGTTCCCGTGGCCTTCGCCGCGATGATCGTCGTCAGCCTCGCCACCCGGCGAACGGTGCCATCGGACATTTCCCGAATCTTCGCCCGACTGCACCTGCCCGAAGGCCTCGACATGGGCAAAGACCGAGAGCGCGAGCTGTAGCGAGAGAAGGCCGTTCGTCGGGTCTGCGCTACCGCTCGTCGCACACTCCCGCAGCCCGTCGTGTGATCGACGCCACCCCCTGATGTTGTGACCTGACTCTCACTACTGTTCCGAGTCAGCTACAGCTCACATCAACTTCAGGAGTCCAAGGTGACCGCACCGGAAACCAATTCGCCACCGGACGCGCAAGCGTTCGTCGACATGCAGGCCAGTCCCGAGTTCCAGGAACTCCGGCACCGCCTGCGTAGCTTCGTGTTCCCGATGGCCGGGTTCTTCCTGGTCTGGTACGTCGTCTACGTGCTGCTGAGCACCTACGCCGTCGACTTCATGTCGACCAAGGTGTGGGGCAACATCAACGTCGGTTTGCTGCTCGGCCTCGGCCAGTTCGTCACCACGTTCGCCATCACCGGCATCTACGTGCGGTTCGCCAACCGTGAACTCGATCCTCGCGCCGCAGCCCTGCGCGCCGAGATGGAAGCCTCCCAGGGAGCGAAGCCGTGAATGTAGAAGCCGTAAACATTCTTGCCCAGGCCGCCGACACCACCGTCGGTGAACCGCTCGTCAACATCGCGATCTTCGGCGCGTTCGTTCTCATCACGATGGCCGTCGTCATTCGTGCTTCCAAGAAGAACGCGACGTCTGCGGAGTTCTTCACCGCGGGCGGCGGATTCTCCGGACCGCAGAACGGCGTCGCCATTGCCGGTGACTACCTCTCGGCCGCAAGCTTTCTCGGTATCGCCGGTGCCATCGCCGTCTACGGCTACGACGGCTTCCTGTACTCCATCGGGTTCCTCGTCGCCTGGCTCGTCGCGCTCCTGCTCGTCGCCGAATTGCTCAGGAACACCGGCAAATTCACGATGGCGGACGTGCTGAGCTTCCGGCTCAAGCAAGGCCCGGTGCGCACCGCGGCCGCACTGTCGACCCTGACCGTGTCGCTGTTCTACCTGTTGGCTCAGATGGCAGGTGCCGGCGGACTCGTCGCACTGCTGCTCGACATCTCCGACCGCACCGGGCAGTCCATCGTCATTGCCATCGTCGGTGTGTTGATGATCGCGTACGTGCTCATCGGCGGCATGAAGGGCACCACGTGGGTGCAGATCATCAAGGCGGTTCTGCTCATCGCCGGTGCCGCATTCATGACCGTGCTCGTGCTCGCCAAGTTCGGCCTGAACTTCTCCGAGCTTCTCGGTAGCGCGCAGGCGATGGTGTCGAGCTCGGCCGACCCGATTGTCGGCGCTCGCGACGTCATCGAACCCGGTGCCCAGTACGGCGGCAGCGCCACCTCGAAGATCAACTTCCTGTCGCTCGGCATCGCACTCGTCCTCGGCACGGCAGGTCTGCCGCACGTGCTGATGCGCTTCTACACGGTGCCCACCGCCAAGGAAGCTCGTCGCAGTGTCGTGTGGGCCATCGCGCTCATCGGTGCGTTCTACCTGTTCACCCTCGTGCTCGGCTACGGTGCCGCAGCGATCGTCGGACCCGACCGCATCCTGGCCTCCGCAGGCGGCCAGAACTCCGCGGCTCCGCTGTTGGCCTTCGAGCTCGGCGGCGTCATTCTGCTCGGCGTCATCTCTGCGGTCGCCTTCGCGACCATCCTCGCCGTCGTCGCCGGATTGACGATCACCGCGTCGGCGTCGTTCGCTCACGACATCTATGCGAGCGTCATCAAGAAGGGCCAGGTCGACGACAAGAAGCAGGTCAAGGTCTCGCGCATCACGGCCGTCGTCATCGGCATCCTGGCCATCGGCCTCGGCATCCTCGCAAACGGGCAGAACATCGCCTTCCTGGTGGCGCTGGCGTTCGCCGTCGCGGCAGCAGCGAATCTGCCGACCATCCTGTACTCGCTGTTCTGGCGTCGCTTCACCACCACTGGCGCACTGTTCAGCATGTACGGCGGCCTGATCTCGACGATCGTGCTGATCATCTTCTCCCCGGCCGTGTCGGGATCGAAGACGTCGATGATCCCCGGCTCGGACTTCGCGTGGTTCCCGCTGTCCAACCCCGGCATCGTGTCGATCCCGTTGGCATTCATTCTCGGCATCGTCGGAACGCTGATCTCGAAGGACACCGAGAACACCGACAAGCAGGCCGAGATGGAGGTTCGCTCTCTCACCGGCATCGGTGCGGAGAAGGCCAGCGCCCACTGATCCACCTGTAGGACTGTTCGCGAAGTGCCCGTGTGAGCAAGGCCTCACACGGGCATTTTTCGTCCAGCGGTTACCATCCCTGCTGTGGCCAAGCTGAAGGTTTCCCTCGACGTCCCGCTGACCCCCGAGCAGACGTGGGCGCATGCGTCCGATCTGTCCGGCTACGAGCAGTGGCTCTCCATCCACGAAGCGTGGCGCGGTGAGCTGCCCGAGCAGCTGGCCGTCGGCACCACCCTGGACTCCATCGCCAGCGTGAAGGGCATGCGCAACCGCGTCTCGTGGAAGATCGAGTCCTACGACCCGCCCCGGAAGCTCGAGCTCAAGGGCAACGGCAAGGGCGGAGTGAAGATCGGTCTGGACCTGTCGGTGAAGTCCAAGGGCGACGGGTCCGAGATCACGATCGACGTCAATCTGGGCGGTGCCCCGTTGTTCGGACCCATCGGGTCCGGTGTCGCTCGCGCACTCAAGGGCGACATCGAGAACTCGCTGAAGACGTTCGTCAAGATCTACGCCTGACGGTGTAGGAGTGGAGATGCATGCCCGGTAGGCACAGTGCGCCGTCGTCCGCGACGGGCAGCAGAGGGTTCGCCAAGTACGTCGTCGTTGCCGTCGTCCTGCTTCTGATCGTCGCAGGCGGAGTGTTCGTGGCGCAGAAGGTCTTCGGCAGCGACTGCGGTGACACGTCGAACTACACGTTGGCTGCCGACCCCGCCATCGCACCGGTACTGCAGAAGATCGTCGACGACTCCGCGCCCGAGGATCTCGGTTGTGCCGAGGTGGCGGTGACGGCGATGGAGTCGGGTCAGGTGTCGGCCGCAGTGGCCAAAGGCGACGACGTTCCCTCGCTCTGGATTCCCGATTCGTCGCTGTGGGTCGGCAAGACAGTGCGATCGACCGCGTCGCTGATCGACCTGGCGAGCCAGTCGGTGGCGAGCACCCCGGCCGTCCTCGCAACCCGCAAGGACGAGGTTCCGTTCTTCGACACGTGGCTCACCGCACTGAAGCTCGAAGGTTTGCGCATCGGTAATCCGTTGGCCAACACCATCTCCGACGCGGCGATCCTCGGGGCGGTGGCCGAGGCGGGTGAGGACGAGAAGGCCCTCGATGCGGTGTCGACGGCGCTCGTGCCGATCGCTCAGGCTCAGGCCGCCACCCGCGGCGAAGCCGATCCCGCCACCCGGTTGGACGATCTGGTGGCCGACGGCGGCGTGGCCGTGGTGTCCGAGCAGACCATGTTGCAGTACCGAAACGACACCGGTGCCGAACTCGGTGCGACGGTGCCGCCGACGGGCAGCATCTTTCTGAACTTCCCGCTGGCCGTCACCGAGCCTGCAGGCGAGCGACACGACAGCGCGAAGTCGGTCGGCAGCGCGCTGGCCGTGGTCATCGAATCCGGTCGAGGTCGGGAGATGTTGTCCGAGGCCGGTTTTCGGTCGGAAGACAACGCGCCCCTCGATTCGGATCGTGGTATCGGTGCCGTCGAGAGTCTGGCGATCGGCGACCAGCAGGCTGCCGAATCGGTGCTGCGTCAATATCAGGTGCTGGCGCTCCCGTCGCGAACGCTCGTGATGGAAGACGTGTCCGGCTCGATGAACTACAGCGCCGGGGCGAACACCCGGATCGCGATGACGGTGCAGGCCAGCGAGACCGGGAATCGACTGTTTCCCGACAATGCGTCGATGGGATTGTGGGCCTTCTCCATCGGACTCGGCGGCGGCGACCAGGATTACCGTGAGCTGGCACCGATCCGGCGCATGGACGAGAAGGTCGGCAACACGACCCAGCGGGAAGTACTGCTGCAGCAGACCCGCACCCTTCCGTCCCTGGTCGGTGGTGGAACCGGACTGTACGACACCACGTTGGCCGCGTTCCGCACCGTGCAGCAGGGCTACGACCCCGATGCGGTGAACAGCGTCATCATCCTCACCGACGGTGCCAACGAGGATCCGAACAGCATCTCGCTCGACGAGTTGCTGGCCACACTGCGCACCGAACAGGACCCGTCTCGTCCGGTCGTCATCGTCACCATCGGTATCACCGACGACGCCGATGCCGGAGTTCTTCAGCAGATTTCGGCTGCCACCGGTGGGACGAGTTTCGTCGCTCGGAACCCGGCCGAGATCCCGAACGTCTTCGTCAATGCGCTGAGAAGCCGTTCCGGTCGGTGACGGGAGCGGCTATGCTGTGCGCCGCGTGCTCTCCGTCACGTGGGGTAGTGCGGAGAAGTCCCGCAATACAGTCGTGTCGGGGGTAGAGGTAGGGGGAGCCAGCGATGTCGGGACGTCACAGCGGCAGTAGTCGCAGGTTCAGTCCTGCCGTGACCTGGGGCGCGGCCGCGCTGGCAGTAGTCGTGGTCGCGGCCGGAGGCTGGTTCGGCGTCCAGGCCGTACGCGCAGCGGGTTCGGACTCG
This sequence comes from Rhodococcus sp. 06-1460-1B, assembly GCF_002258475.1. Taxonomy (NCBI): domain Bacteria; kingdom Bacillati; phylum Actinomycetota; class Actinomycetes; order Mycobacteriales; family Nocardiaceae; genus Rhodococcus; species Rhodococcus sp. 06-1460-1B. The sequence continues at coordinate 332,941 of NZ_NOYS01000041.1, read as the reverse complement.
TGCGAATCGCTGGACACGGTCTCGCTCGCGGTGGACACCTCGATCGCCGAACCGGTGCAGCAGATCCTGGCCCAGGCGGGCGAGGTGGACCGCGGCTGCGTCGACTTCGAGGTGCGGGCCGAGCGCCCCACCGACACGGCCACCGAGATCGCAGGTACCGACGAGAACCGCCCCGACCTGTGGATCCCGGACTCCACGTTGTGGCTGCTCAAGACTTTGCGTTCGACCGGAGCCCTGCCCGAACTCGCCAAGACGTCGGTGGCGAACACACTTCCCGTGCTGGTGTCGGCCTCCGAGGCCGCTCCGGTGACCGACACCTGGCTCAGCGTGCTGCAGATGCCGGGCCAACGCATCGGCGATCCGCTCACCAGTAGTGCGTCCAACGCTGCGATCCTCGGTGCGCTGGCCGAGTCCGAGGTCGCGATCTCCGACGCCAAAGCCGTGTCCGCCGCTCTGGTGCCCATGGCACAGGACTTCGGCCGGATAGCCGACACGCCCCACGACACCCCGGACCTCGTCGCCCAGGTGGCGACCGAGGGCGGAACCAGCGTCGCCACCGAACAGGCCGTGCTGGCCTACGAGGCAGCGAACCCCGGATCGTCGCTCACCGAGTCGGTGCCGCCGACGGGCAGCTACTTCCTCAACTACCCCCTCGCCGTCACGGCTCCGGCCGGGCCGGAGTACGACCGCGTCAAGGCCGCCGGGGCCGCGTTGGCGTCGGTGCTGGCCTCGCAGTCGGCGACGGACACACTCGTTGCAGCCGGCTTCCGAACGTCGAGTGGAACCCCCTTGGCCGACGGCAGAGGCGTCGGCTCGGTCGCCGCGTTGGAAATCAAGAATCCGCTGTCGATCGAGACGACGCTGCGCGACTGGGCGGTGCTCGCGTTGCCGCTGCGGACCCTCGTCGTCGAGGACGTATCGGGTTCGATGGCGGCGAAATCCGGCGACTCCACCCGCATCGCGTTGACCGTCGATGCGTCGCTCGGTGCCAACGATCTGTTCAGCGACCAGACGCAGATGGGGCTGTGGGCCTTCTCCATCGGACTCGGTGGTGGAAAGCAGGATTACCGAGAACTGGTGCCGCTCGGCCCGGTGAGCAACACGTTCGACGGTAAGCCGCAGCGTCAGGCCATTCTCGATGCAGTCCGTGGGCTACCGGCTCTGGTCGGAGGCGGGACCGGACTTTACGACACGACGCTGGCGGCGTTCCGACGTGTCAAGGAGGGCTACGACCCCGATTACGTCAACAGCGTCATCATCCTCACCGACGGCGCGAACGAGGACAACGGCAGCATTTCTCTGGATCAGCTTCTCGCTGCCCTGCAGAAGGAGCAGGATCCGGTGCGTCCCATCGTGATCATCACGGTCGGTGTCACCAGTGATGCCGATCCGGTTGCGCTGCAGCAGATCTCCGCGGCCACCGGTGGTACGAGCTATGTCGCCGAGGATCCCCGCGACATCCCGGACGTGTTCGTCAAGGCGTTGAACTCGCGCACCGAGCGTCTCGCGGGGGAGTAGCTCACCGCAGCAGGAAGCTGATCGTGATCGCGGCCGCGCAGGCCAGCGTCACCACCACCAGTGTCGCCGCGTCCGAGCCCTTGAAACGTGCCTCGGTGGCGGTGATCATGCCGGTGCCCCCGCGTGCGGTGATGGCCTCACCCATCTCGTCCGCGCGCCTGATGGCCACCGACATCACCGTGGTCACGATGTCGACCAGCGAATTGTCCGACGCACTGTTGACCACGGGTTTCGGTCGCAGCCGTCGGGCGGCGTTGAGGGTGCGCATCTCCTCGATGAGCAGCGGAAGCGACCGCAGGCTCAGCGCCACGGCAATCGCCCATTCGTCCACCGGCAGCTTCAGCTTCTTCAGCGGTGCACCGAGTTTCGACACCGCCGGAGCGATGTCGCTCATCGACGTCGTCCACCCGATCATCATCGATGCACCCAGCAGAACGAACACGAACAGCGTGGCACGGAAGTACAGCAGAACCGCTGCGCCGCCGATAGGCAGATTGATCAGTGCTCCGACGCCGAAGAGCGCCCAGATCCACCACGGTGGCCGAGGTAGAGCCGTGATCGGAATGTGGGCGATGACAGCCGCGACGATCAGCAGCGCGAACACGATGCCGAGGGCAGGCCACGTCGGAGCCACGACGAGGGTGATGCTGAGCAGCAACACCACGATGAGCTTGGTGCCCGCCCACAGCCGGTGAATGGGTGAGAACCGCGGAACCTGGCGCAGTACGACGGTCGTCACGAATGCACGCTCCCATGAATCGAATCGGAGACGATGTGGCCGTCGGCCATCGTGATGGTTCGACTGCAGACGGCGTCCATACCGTCCACGTCGTGCGAGATGACCACGATCGATACGCCGCGCTCACGCAGGCCGGCGAGGACGCCGATGATGTCGTCGCGTCCGGGCGGGTCGAGTCCGGCCAGCGGCTCGTCGAGCACCAAGATGCGGGGTCGACGAGCGATCAGACCGGCCAGCACCACGCGTCGCATCTGCCCGCCGCTGAGCGAGTCGACGTCGCGTGCGGCCAGTGACCGGTCGAGACCGACGGCATCCATCGCGGCCGACACTGTGGCAGAGCCGGTTTCGGGCCCCGCGGCCGCGGCGATGTCCTCGGAGACGGTGCGCCGCTGCAACTGCAGGCGCGAATGCTGAAAGGCCAGCCCGACGTCCCCGACTCGCGACGTCATCACGTTGCCGTCGAGCTGCGCGACGCCGGTGGTGGGCCCGGTCAGGCCGGCCATGATCCACGCCAAAGTCGACTTGCCCGAACCGTTTCCGCCGAGAACGAGAACTCCCTCGCCTCGCTTGACGGTGATGTCGACGCCGTTCAACGCCGATTGTGCCCACGGGGTGCGCCTGTTGTAGACGTGCCGCACGTCGCGTAGTTCGAGCAGGCGCGGGATCGAATTGTCGTGCAGCACAGCAGCGTTGCCGGTCCTGGTCTGCATCCACAGAGTGTCGTGCTCCACCTGCATGCCCTCGTGTAGATGTACGACGCGATCAGCGGCGATGGTTTCCGAGACATGATGGGTGACGAGTACGACCGACATCCCGTGCCGACGGGGCAGTGCCGCGAGTAGCGAGACCAGATGCTCTCGGCCCGAGGCGTCGATCATGGCGGTTGCCTCATCGGCAATCAGCAGAGCGGGACGCCGAGCCAGGGCCGCGGCGACAGCGAGTCGCTGCATCTCGCCGCCGGAAAGCGAGGCCGTGTCGCGAGCACCCATGCCGCTCAACCCCACCTCATCGAGCAGGGCGTCGACGTCGGGGCGGGAGTCGCCGGGTGGCAGTCCCCATACGACGTCGTCGGCGACGCGGGTGCCGAGGATCTGACTCTCGGGTCGCTGCAACACCACTGCGGTGCCGCCGTACCGGCCGAGTCCGGTGGAGCCGGGACGAGTCACCGAGCCCTCGGAGGGTTCACGGCCTGCGAGAATGCGCGTCAGCGTGGATTTGCCGGATCCGTTGTGGCCGACGATCGCGACGAATTCTCCCGGTTCGATGTGCAGGTCGATGCCGCTCAACGCTGCCGATCTGCTGCCGGGATATCGGTAGCCCACGGCGGTCAGGGTGACGGGCAGTGGCGCGATCTCGTCGTCGATGCCCGAGACGAACGGCTCCGGTGTCGGGATGGCCGAGAGGCGATCGAGGATGGCGGTGAGGATCAGCCACGCGAACAGAGTTCCGGTGACGATGCCGAATGCGATGGACCCGCCGACCCACCACCACCAGTTGTCGAGTACCGCTGTGCTGCTGCTGCGAATGACATCGGGGATGGCCTGCGGGGCGGATACCCGCTCGAACAGTCGAGAGATGCCTTCGATGGTGTTGCGGAGCGTCTCGAGAAACAGCTGCCGTAACGGGACGAGGATCAGCAGCAACAGCACCGCGAGGGCTCCGAGTGCCGGTCCGACGATTGCCGACGTGACGAGCACGCCGAACAGGCCTTGTTTCCGGCGTTTCGCCCGGCCGACCAGACCGCCCAGCAATGCCGCACTGGCCACGGTGAGCGCCGTCTGAGTGCCGGCCGCGACGAATCCTACGAGTATGCCCGCCACCGCTGAGGTGACCAATGCTCGCGTCCGATAGCGCAGGGCCACCACCGACATCGGAATAGCGGCGACAACCTGCAGAATCGCCGCCATCGGCACCAGCACGCCGATCACCGTCAGCGCGACGGTGAAGCTGCTCATCACCGCAGCGGTCGCCAATTCTTGCGGACCGAGGGGCCCGGACTCGGGACGGTGGGCAGCGCTGACGGTCACCGCTCCAGTGTGCCAGCTCGACTGAGGCACACTGTCTGCGTGACTTCCGAGATCGCGACCCGCAGGCGACTTCATCCGGCATGGATCGTCGCCGCGGTGGCCTTCCTCGCTCTCGTCGGTGCGGCGGGGTTCCGGGCCGCACCGAGCGTGTTGATGGTGCCGCTGCAGGAAGAGTTCGGTTGGCCGCGGTCGATGCTGTCGCTGGCGGTGGGCGTCAACCTGGTGCTGTTCGGTCTGACGGCACCGTTCGCCGCGGCGTTGATGGAGCGCTTCGGGATCCGAGCTGTGACGTCGACGGCGTTGGTCGTCGTGGCCGCGGGCAGCGCTCTGAGTGTGTTCGTGACCCAGGCGTGGCAGTTGGTGTTGACGTGGGGCGTCATGATCGGGTTGGGCACCGGGTCGATGGCTCTGGTGTTCGCGGCGGTGGTGACGAATAGATGGTTCGTGCAGCGTCGCGGGCTCGTCTCGGGCGTGTTGACCGCGGGCAGCGCGACGGGGCAGTTGATCTTTCTGCCGTTGATCGCACAGCTGGTCGACCGATCCGGTTGGCGCGCAGCGTCGTTCCTCATCGCCGGGGGCTCGTTGATCGTGGTGCCGTTCGTGTTGCGGTGGCTGCGCAACATGCCGGCCGATATCGGCGTGACTCCATACGGCGCACCCGCCGACTACGTCCCGCCGGCGGCGGTGTCGACCGTGAACCCCGCGCGCGCAGCGGTGCAGGCGCTACGCGACGCGAGCCGAGTACGAACCTTCTGGGCGTTGGTGCTCGGATTCGCGATCTGTGGCGCAACGACCAACGGGCTCATCGGAACTCACTTCATACCGTCGGCGCACGACCACGGAATGCACGAAACCACCGCAGCGGGTCTGCTGGCGGTGGTGGGAATCTTCGACATCGTCGGGACGATCGCATCGGGTTGGCTGACCGATCGAGTGAATCCGCGGTATCTGTTGGCGGCCTATTACGGCTTTCGCGGAATCTCGCTGCTGTTTCTGCCGTGGTTGCTGTCGGCGACCATCCAACCGTCGATCGTCATCTTCGTGGTGATCTACGGATTGGATTGGGTGGCAACAGTTCCGCCCACGATTGCTTTGTGCCGAGAGGTGTTCGGCGACAAGGGTTCTCTGGTGTTCGGGTGGGTCTTCGCCTCACACCAGATCGGAGCGGGCATCGCGTCCGTTGTCGCGGGCATCGTGCGTGACGCCACCGGCGCATACACGATGGCGTGGTTCGGCGCGGCCGGCCTGTGCGCGGTTGCTGCCGTGGTGAGCATCAGAACAGGAAAGCCCTCGTAGCGAGGGCTTTCCTGTTTCCGAGGTTCGGGTCAGCGGCTGCGCTGGCTCGTGGCCGGGCCTGCTGCGCGACGGCTGTGGCCGCCGCCACCGCTACGCGGCTGTCCACCACTGCGCGGCTGTCCACCACTGCGCGGCTGACCACCCGAGCGGGCCGGGCCGCCGCGTCGCGCGTTGTTGTTGCGCGGGGCTCCGGTGCGTGCCGGTGCCGGCTCTGCCTTCGGTGCAGGCTCGACGTAGCGGGCCTGCTCGCCGACGAGGTTCGCCACTGCAGGCGAGTCGGCGGTGACGCGGATCGGGGTGACCTTGATGTCGGCCTTGCGCAGCAGAACTGCGGTGTCCTTGCGCTGCTCGGGCAGAACCACGGTCACGACGTCGCCTGCGCTTCCGGCGCGCGCGGTGCGGCCGGAGCGGTGCAGGTAAGCCTTGTGCTCGGCCGGGGGATCGACGTGGACGACGAGCTGAACGTCGTCGACGTGGACGCCGCGGGCTGCGACGTCGGTGGCGACGAGGACGCGGGCCTGGCCGGAGGAGAAGGCCGCGAGGTTGCGGTCACGTGCGGCCTGCGAGAGGTTGCCGTGCAGGTCGACGGACGGGATTCCGGCGTCGGTGAGCTGCTTGGCGAGCTTGCGGGCCTGGTGCTTGGTGCGCATGAACAGGATGCGACGTCCGGTGCCGGAGGCGAGCTGGTGAACCAGCTTCTTCTTGGCTTCGACGCCGTCGACCTCGAACACGCTGTGAGTCATGGCCTCGACGTGTGAAGTGGCCTCGTCGACGGAGTGCGTGATCTGGTTGTGCAGGAAGCGCTTGACCAGTTTGTCGACACCGTTGTCCAGGGTCGCCGAGAACAGCATCCGCTGACCCTTGTCGGGGGTAGCGGCGAGGATCCGGGTGACGACGGGCAGGAACCCGAGGTCGGCCATGTGATCTGCCTCGTCGAGGACGGTGATCTGTACGCCGTCGAGCGTCAGGTGTCGCTGCTTCATGAGGTCTTCGAGGCGTCCGGGGCAGGCGACGACGATGTCGACACCCGACTTGAGTGCGGACACCTGGCGAACCTGCGAGACACCGCCGAAGATCGTCGTGACCTTCAACGAGTATGCGGCGGCGAGGGGTTCGATCGCGACGGCGATCTGGGTGGCGAGCTCACGCGTCGGCGCAAGGATCAGTCCGCGCGGGCGGCCGGGCTTGCGGTTGCCGGGGAGCTGGCCGGCCAGGCGCGCGACCATCGGGATGGAGAATGCGAGTGTCTTTCCGCTGCCGGTCTTTCCGCGTCCGAGTACGTCGCGTCCCTGCAGTGTGTCGGGGAGCGTGTCGGCCTGGATGGGGAAGGCCTCGGTCTTGCCCTGGCTCGCGAGTACGTCTGCGATGGCCTGGGGCACTCCGAGTGCAGCAAAAGTCTGTGGGGTCGTCATTGTGATGAAAAGTGCCTTTCGGGCAGGGTGTTGCACCTGCGGGCCTTCGGGCCGAGATGCAAGGTGGCGAGACTGCCGGTGGGCAGTTTCGATCGCCGTAAGAGAAGCCTGTGCGGGGTGCACATGGTGATTCGGGAGCATTCCACGACGTCTGACGTGCAGTTACGCGCGTCTGTACCGAGTGTAACCGAGTGCGGACCCGATCTCTTCCCGCGGTCGACGGTCACGCGGCGTCGGAGCCGAACAGTCCGTCGATGTAGACGTTCTCCGCCGGCGAGCTGTAGAGCTCGACCACCGGCATCGGCGGCGCGCTCGAATCGTACGTGTGCCCGGTGGGTGAGATGAGCCTGTAGCGATGTCGCGCGTTCCGTTTGTCTCGTAGTGCTTCGGCCGTCCAGCCGTCGCCTTCTTTCGCGTAATTGCATGCGGCACAGAGGCCTGCACCGTTTTCGGCGCTGGTCGCTCCGCCCGCGGTGTGTGCGGTGATGTGGTCGTGGTGTCGGATGGGCGCGTCGCACCACGGGGTGCGGCACGTGCGATCGCGGAGATCGATGAGGCGTCCCAATGCGGTGGGAAATGCGCGGGATGTGGATTCGACGGCTGTCAGTGCGCCGGTTTTCGGGTGGGCATAGAGGCGACGTAATGCGACGCGCGTCTCATTGCCCTGCGCATCGTCGAGTGCGTCGCGCACGAGTTGGCGTGCGACGTCCGACGGGATGTCGCCGTAGCCGTGCAGATATGCGGACGTGTCGCCACCGGCGAGCAGGGTCGAATCCGAGATGACGATGTCGACGGTGACCGGTGGACCCTGAGCGGCCGATGCGCCGGTGACTCGCTCGAACACCAGGTCGGCCATGATCTGGTCGCGGCTGCGTGTGTCGCCACCTGCGTTGATGACGGTGTCGGCGTCGCGCCGCAGCGTCGCCCACATGCAGACGGTCTTCTCCATCGAGGTGAGCGCGGTGAAGAATCCCATCAATTCGGGTGCGGGGCGCGTACTGACTCGGCGTGCGGCGTATGCCTTTGCGCGTCGCTTGACCTGGGAGGCGGCGTCCAGTTCGTTGGCGAGTGCGCGGGCGCGACCCTCGATGGTGCGATCTCCTGCACCGGCGAGGGTGGCGGGGTCTGCGCACAGGCGTTCGTCGATGGTCCGGCGATCCTCGACGGTGAGGCACGCTGTTTCGCGAGCGAGGATCATGACGCGCCACTCGTTCAGTTCGCCGGCTTTGAGGCGGGCCAGGGTGTGTGGCATTTCGTGAACGAGCGCACGAGCGAGCCCGAGATGAGTGCCGCCGCGGTTGGGTGACTCTCGTCGAGCCAGGCCGATTTGCGACGCAATTCCTGTGCGCCACTGCGCTTTCGGCTTGCCACGTTCACGACGTTCGGTGCTGATCACGGTTGCAACGGCATCGGTCACCACGGCTTGGGTCGCCACGCTTACGCATTTGACGGTTTCGAGAGCAGAGATGAGATCGATGCCTGCTGCTGCGTCGACGACTATGTCGGACGCCTGCAGACGCGCAACGAACCTCAACACCTCAGCGGATGTGAGCGGTGATTCTGGTATAGCTGTGACCACGAGCTCCTCCCCAGTACTCGAATGCATGTTCGAATGTACGCCGGTTCGGGAGGTAGTGCAACAGGGCGGGGTGTGAAATCTGAGAGTGCGCGCCGAAAAGCGATGCTGGTGCCCTCGGCAGGATTCGAACCTGCGACCTACCCTTTAGGAGAGGGTTGCTCTATCCCCTGAGCTACGAAGGCTGGTGATCGAACGAGTGCTCTAAAGCCCCTGTCGGACAGAGGTTTCGATCAATCGAACAATCGGGTTGCGGGTAGGTCGCTGTCGTACTGCACAGCGGGCCCACATCGCGGTCGTCAGTCTAGCGGTCCGCACCGCAGATCGTGAAGCAGGTTCGCGCTGCTGGTCACCACACCGGTCAGTGATGCGATCAGATTCAGGGCGGTGCGGTGCTGGTGGGCGGTGTAATCGGCGACCGATTCGATGCCGACGAAGCACTGAATGTCGCGGGCAAAAGCGTCGAACGTCGTCGCGAGAATTCCCGCCGAGGCGAAGACACCCACGATGACCAGCTGGTCACGGCCTCGTCGGCGTAGTTCGACCTCGAGATCGGACGCGTAGAACGCGCTGTAGCTGCGCTTCGCGATCGGAACGAAGTCCGATTCGGTGACCGCCACGTCCTCGGTAGACGGGCCCAACCCCCACATCGGCCCCAGCAGTCCACGCTGTTCGATCGCCTCAGCCGCTCGCGGACCGCTCGCCAGAATCGGTACTCCGGCAGACCTGGCGCGCGCGACCACCGCCGACGCTTCCTCAGCCACCCGCGCATGAACCGAGGAGTGCAGCACGTTCAGGTAGTACGGCTGCATGTCGTGGACCAGAAGTGCCGCGCGCTCGGGCCGCAACTCCCACTCGGGACCACCCACACAGTCGCGCAGAGTCTCGACCGCGTACTTCTCTACTTCGACGCTGAATGTGGCCACGTCGGTCATCCTCGTACAAACGCGCGCGCATTTGCCAGACGCGCGCAGAGTCGTCAGCCGCTGGCTGTCTATTTCGCTCGCACCTGACAAACGCGCGCGCGTTTGCGGATCCCTAGGCCCCAGCACCGCAGAACGAGCCCGATCCCCACCACCTAATCCGCGGCAATTGCATCCACGATGTTCAGGCGTGATGCGTGTACCGCAGGCGGAGCCGATCCCAGTAGCGAGAGGCCCAACGCGACGAGTCCGTACAACAGCACCGTCCAACTGGCGTTGTACTGCACTGGAATTCCGATGCTGGCACCGAGGATCAGGGTGCTCAGGTATTGCAGGCCGGCACCGATGATGAGGCCGAGCACACCGCCGACGATGCCCACAGACAGTGCCTCTGCGAGCACCATGCGTGCCAGGGTTCCTCGGCCGCCGCCCATGGCGCGCAGTACGCCGAGTTCACGTCGACGTTCGAGTACCGACAGTGTCAATGTGTTCAGCAATGCGACGGCAGCGACCAGTGCGACGATCCACTGCAGTGCGATGGCGAGCGCACCGGATTGGCGAATGGCCGCGCTGGTGCCCTCGAGTGCCGCGGCGCCCGTGTACACGAATGCCTCGGGCGGCAGTGTCGATCGCAGCGAATCCTGTACGGCGGCAACGTCTCCGTCGACGGTGATCTCGAGGTACGTCGCACCCGGGCGGTCGTAGAAGCGCTGCATCGATTCCAATGAGATCGCCATCGTGCCGCCAGCGGCGTTGATGTAGTCCACGAGATCGAGCACGCGTACGTTCTGCACCCCGGTCGGCGTCGGTAGATCGATGGTGTCACCCGCCGTCACTCCCAGCGTCGTACCGAGCGCCTTCGAGAGCACCACCCCGTCGCCCGCGAGCAATCCCGCGCGTACGTCTGCGGGGAGCGAGGCCAGCGTCACCGCGTTGCTTCCGTCGGCGACGCCTTGGATGGAGACCAGCTCGTCGTCGATTGTCGCGTAGGCCCACTGCCCTTCGACGACGCGGGAGACGCCGGCCGTCGCCCGCACGGCCTCGTCGACGGCGGTGGGAACGATCGGGCCCGACGGTATGGCGTCGGGTGAGCTCATCGATACGTACAGGTCCGTGTCGGCGAGCGACGACAGTGACTCGGCGGCGGAGTCGGTCATGTTCGTCAACGAACCGGACACTCCCACACTGACTCCCACGGCGATGACGATGGTCATCACCGTCGCCCAGATGCGCCGCGGAGCGCGTTCGATGGTCGCGGTGGCGAGCCGTCCGGCACCACCCCATCGGCGGGGCACAGCGCCGGTGGCCCACACGATCGGTCCGGTTCCACCGACACACAGTGCGACGACTCCGAACATGAACAGGGCACCGGCACCGAGGGTCAGTTGCCCGTCGACGTTGACGGCGAACACGAACGATCCGGCGATGGCCAACAGGCCGAACACGGTGGCGGCCAACGTGAACGACAGCTTCGGACCGCCGGATGTTTCTCCGCCGCCGACCGCCAATGCCTCGATCGGCGAGATGCGATACACCTGAACGGCAGCCAGCGCGGACGCGCCGACGCAGGCCAGCACGCAGGCCACGATCGCGACGGGAATGGCGAAGCTCGGCAACACGTATTCGATTCGCGCATCGAATGCTTGCGACAGGAACGGCGGCAGGCTCTCGATGGCGATGCGGCCCATGATGATTCCGAGAGGTACCCCGACGGCACCGCCGACGAGACCCACCAGTACCGACTCGACCAACAGGTCGCGGACGATGTCCGCGCGCCGACCGCCGACCGCTCGGAGCAGGGAGATGGTGGGGCGACGCTTGGCGATGGCCATGTTCATGACGTTGAACACCAGGAACGCCGCGACGACGAACGCGATGAGGGAGACCATCAGCGTCGCATTGCGCGTCAGGCTCATGGCCTGATCGGCTCTGTCGGCCCGAAATTCCGGATTCATCACCGACACTCGGCCGGCCAACGCCGCGTCGAGGTCCGATCGCAGGTCGTCCCCGCCACCGAGAACGAAGATCGAATCGAGCTGGCCCGGCCGGTCGGTCAAGGTCTGCGCGGTGGGCAGCAACGTGACGGCGAACATGCCCCCACCGATGCGCTGCGTGCCAGGGCCGTCGATCACGCCCACTACCGCAGTGGGTCGGTCGGCGATCGTGACCGTGTCACCCTGCGTCAATCCCGTTGCTGCTCCGACCAATACGCCCGACGGGTCGGACAGCAGACCCGCTGCGCTGCCCACCGCACCTTGCAGATCGGACTGCAGTGCCGTGATCGATGAATCGACACCCAGTACCGTCAGCTCGCCGACATCGGATCGCACGATGCTGCGGAGCAGGGGTACCGCCGCATCGACGCCCGCAACACCGCGTACGACGTCGAGTTCGTTCTGGTCGAATCCGGAATCGGTCACGCCGACCACTTCGTACTGCGCGTTGCCTGCGATCGACACCGCCAGACGTTCGACGGATCCGGTCAGCGATCCGTAGGTGCCGAGGACGGCGATGAGCAAACCCGCGGCGACGGCCACGACTCCCGCCGAGACCAGCGAACGCACCCAGTGCATTCGGAGGTCTCGGAGGCTGATGACGCGAAATCTGCTGAGCGCGGTACCGATCACCGAGGTGTACCAGCGGTGTCGGTGTCGACGCGGCCGTCGATCATGCTGACGACGCGATCGGTCGACCGAGCCGCCTCGAGATCGTGGGTTGCCATCACCACTGCCCGACGCCCCTCGCTGCCGTGGGCTACGTCGGCAAGTATCTCGAGGACGTTGTGGGAGGTCTTGGAATCGAGGTTGCCCGTCGGTTCGTCTGCGATCAGCAGCGCCGGGTCCATCATCAGGGCTCGGGCGATGGCGATGCGTTGAATCTGGCCGCCCGACAGTTGTGCCGGGCGGTGTTCGGACCGCTGCGCCAGCCCCACCATGTCCAACAGCCGCATCGCGTCGGCTTTCGCCTTCTTGATGGGGGTTCCGTCCAGCAGCTTCGGAACGGCGACGTTCTCCCACGCCGACATGGTCGGCAGCAGGTTGAAGAACTGGAAGACGAAGCCCACCTGATGGCGTCGGAAATCGGACTGTGCGTTGTCGTCGAGGGTGGTGACCTCGACGTCGTTGAATCGGATGGACCCGGCCGTCGGGGTGTCCAGCGCGCCGAGCATGTGCAGCAGTGTCGACTTACCTGCTCCGGACGGCGCGACCAGCGACACGAACTGCCCACCGTCGATCGTGAGATCGATGCCGTCCAACGCGCGGACCGGTTGTTCGCCGGTGGGGTACTCCTTGACCACGCCGGACAACTGGAGCTTCAACTTCGTCATGCATGATCCCCTGCTTCTCGAATACTTCCGACGCTACCTGCCGTCGGGTCGAGAAACCGGTCGGAGTTCTCAGATCACGCTGCGCCGCGCGAAGATTCGAGCCGTCTGGCCACCAGTGCCGCCTGGAGGTGGCGGATACCGGAGGGACGAGTCGGGTCGAACCCGGTCAGTTGTGCGATTCGCTTGAGGCGATAGTCGACGGTGTTGGTGTGCAGATGGAGTTGCCGGGCGGAGCGCTGACGGTTGAGGTCGTGCGAAATGTGGATCTCGAGGGTCTCGAGCAACTCGGGTGACGAATCGAGTGGTTCGAGGATCTGGGTGAGGTGGCGTCGACCCGGTCCGGGACGAGTGAGCTGGTACTCGAGCACCAGGTCGTCCATCCGGTACAACCCGGACGGGCGGTGCAGCTGATGAGCCAGGGACAGCAGTTCGTGGACCTGGTCTGCTGCGGTGGGAATGTCGGCTGTCGCAGCCTGCTCGGCGGTGGCGGTGACGGGGACCTCTGCGGCGGTACCGATGCGGTGCACCAGCGCCTCGACCCACTCGTCGTCGTGGACGCCGGGGATCAGGACGGTTCCGCCCTCGGTGCTGAGCAGCGACAGGGGAGTGCGTCCGCACACGGTGGCCAGTTCGGCCTGCACGCGACGCAGCTTGCGTCGTGCAGCCACCGTCTTCTGGATGTTGGGGTCGTTCTCGTCGGGGTGCGGCGGTACCGACAGTGCGAGCACGAGGTAACTGTCGGCGAGTTCGATGCCCGACTGGCGGGCCATCGAGACGGCGTTGTGTCCGCTCAGCAACGAGGTGACCAGCGTGTGCGCGGCTGTGTGATGCTCGCTCGCCACTGCCTGAAGCTCTTCGACGTAGCTCTTGCTGGCCGCGATCGAGACCTTCTCCGACAGCAGCACGAACATGCGTGCAGCCTCGATCAACTGGGCGGCGTCGCCTTCTCCTGCCCGCTTGGACACCAGATTCCAACCGATCTGAATGCCCTCGTGGTAGACGCTGAGGACGGACTCGAGCGGGACACCCTCACGAGCCCATTGACTGGCCTTGGCACGCAGTTCGGCCAAGTCGGACTCGGCAGGTGCGCGCCGCTCGTCGAGCATCTGCACGGCGATGCTGATGCACTTGACTGTGAATTCGGTGACGTCTCCGTGGAGTTGTTCACCGGGAAGTGAACCGCAGGGAGTATTGGCGGCGAAGTGGCCTACCAGGAGGCGCGCCACTGCGCGAAAATCGCGAAGGGGAGCCGAAGCAGGCTGCCCTGCGACCATGATTCCGAGGCCAGTCGAGTTGTGAACGGTCACAGATCAACCCTTCGTGTTGGATTCTTCAGGTTTTGAGAGAGCTAACGTACTCACGCGTAGAAACGCGCTTCCTGTCGTGAATGTATGCAACTTCAGCCGAAATGGCAGGTTTTTCAAACTTTGAGTTTGTTTCCTGGCCTCTAACAGGATCGATCATAGGTTGTTATCTACGTGTGATCCATGGTTTCGGCAAAACTCGTTGTGATTTATCTCGAGCGGGCCATGAGGGGCCTTGCGACTTGCCCTAAACAATGCAGAAGGCGGTCCCATCGCCTGCGCTACGCGCCTACTTTGATCTCGGATCGGTCCGGACGAGCGGGGTGAGAGGACGAGTATGCGCAGCGACATCGGGCAGTTCACGGTTCTACGGGAACTGCAGCCGACGATCGACGACAACCTCGCGCGCCACCGCTCGACAGCTGTCTCCTGGCAGCCCACGGATTTCGTCCGGACCGAGATGTACTGGGGAACGCGTACGTCACCGCTGACCGAAGCCGCCAAGGCTGCACTGGTCACCGATCTCCTCACCGAGCAGAACATTCCGCTGTATCGGTGCGAGGTCGCGGCGTCGGGCACCGGCTCGTGGCCTGCCTGGCTCGCCGAGTGGAGCGCCGAGCGCACCCGGCATGCTGCAGCCGTCACCGACTATCTGGTCGCCACCCGCAGTGTCGATCCGACGGCACTCGGTCGAGCTCGCGCACAGTGCAAGACGGTGGGATTCGACTCCCCGATGAACGGCGCTCACCTCCTTCGCTCTCTGGCGCAGGTGACCCTCGACGAAACGATCAGTAGCGTCTGCCATACGAATACCGCGCACCAGTGCCACGATCCGGTTGCCGATCGCTTGCTCGGCCGGATAGTCGACGACCAGAAACTGCACGTCACCTTCTTTGCGAATCTGGTGTCGGCAGCGCTCGACGTCGCCCCCGCTCCGACCGTCACGGCAATCACCGAAGTAGTCATGAACGCGCAGTTGCCGGGTGCCAACCTGCCCGGCTTCGGTCGGAGCGCCATGCTCATCGAGCGGGACGGGATCTTCGATCTTCGACGTCATCTCGACGAGGTGCTGCTGCCGACGCTCGCTCGGTGGCGCGTCTTCGAGCGGACCGACCTGGGCGTCGGTGTCCGCAGCCGCGACCAATTGGCCGACTACCTGGTCCATCTCGACACCCGGGCCGCGGCAGCCGAGGCGAACCGCACCCGAACTCCGGGGTACGCAGACGCGCTGCGCGCCAGCTGACGTGAGTGCATCACGCCTTCGGCGACCATTCATCGACTAGCCTGAACCCCTGTTCGTCATTCACCGAGCCACCGGGCTCGGGGCTACTACCGGAGGCCGACACGTGACAGGGCATCGACCGATCATCGTCGGCATCGACGGTTCCGCTGCGGCCGACAAGGCTGTGATCTGGGCGGCCCTGTGCGCTCGGCGACGGGATCGGCGATTGCACATCGTGACGGCCGTCGACATGCCGGGCGTTGTCGATCTGAGCGAATTCGCGGGCGAGGCAACGGAATTCGTCGCCACGGCTAAATCGCGTCTCGCAGCGGCCGAAACGCTGGCCGTGTCGGTCGTCGACGACCCGACGTTCGAGGTGACCTCGAGTGCCGTCGAGGGCGGCGTGATGGACGTACTCATCGGCGTATCGGCCCAAGCCGAGCTCCTGGTGATCGGAGCGAGCGAAACGGGCGCTGTCACACTCTCTCTGGCCGCCCACAGCGTGTCACCCGTCGCAGTCGTACGCGGCCGGGACATCGACGGCCGTCCGGTCGCCGAGGGCCCGGTCGTCGTCGGCGTGGACGGATCCGACGTCAATCAGGTAGCGGTCGAGTGGGCGTTCGCCGAGGCCTCGGCACGTGATGCTCCGTTGATCGCGGTGCACGTGTGGTCCGACGTGGATCTGACGCGCTCTTTCGGTCGCGCGCCTGCGGATTGGCAGGCCATCGCCGACACCGAGGAAGCGTTGCTGGCGGAAAGTCTTGCCGGGTGGCAAGAGCGGTTCCCGGAGGTCGACGTCCAACGCGTCGTCGCCCAGGATCGCCCCGTTCGAGTGCTCAGCGGACTGTCCGAAACGGCAGCGGTGATCGTGGTGGGTAACCGGGGGCGCGGAGGATTCGGAGGAATGCTGCTCGGGTCGACGAGCTTCGCGCTGGTCAACACCGCAGATTGCCCGGTGTTGGTCGTCAGGAAAGCGGTCACATAGCGACGGTCAGCAAGAAGCTGACGTCTTCGAGGGCTTCGACGCTGTGCCGTGCGTCGGGGATGACGAGGAGATCGCCGGTCGAGCCCTTCCAGGTCTTCTCACCGCTGATCAGCTCCAACTTGCCGCTGAGGACGAGGACGGTCGACTCACCGCTGAGATCGTGTTCGGCCAGCTTGTTACCCGCGGCCAGCGCCACGACGGTCTGCCTCAATTTGCGACTGTGGCCGCCGTACACCGTCTGCGAACTGCGGCCACTCGACGCGCCGACTGCGAGCTTGAGTTGCTGACGGGCAAGTGCGGTGAGTGACTTCTTGTCCATAGCCGCCAGTATGACGCACCACCCGCAGCCGCGATGGGGGAATCATGAACGCGCTCAAACAGTTTGGGTAGGCTTCCCGTACTCCACATATCTGAACTGCCTACCGTCCACTCTGCTGGTGAGCCAGTCGCCCGTCTTCTTGATCCAATCGCCTTCCACCGTTGGCGCATCCGTATCGCCCGGTACCTCGACATCGATCTCGGTCACATGCAGGGTTGTGGCGAATGGCATTGCCGATCGGTAGATTTCACCGCCGCCGATGATCCACGCGGTCTCGCCTCCGGCCAGCGCCAGGGCTTCGTCCACCCCGCCGCAGGTCTCGGCGCCGGGTGCGTCGAACGAGCGATTGCGAGTGACCACAATATTGCGTCGGCCCGGGAGCGGTCGAAATCTTTCGGGCAGAGACTCCCAGGTTTTGCGTCCCATGATGACCGGATGGTTCATCGTCGCGGCTTTGAACCGGGCCATGTCCTCCGGTACTTCCCACGGAATCCTGCCGGCTTCGCCGATTTTGAGGTTGGAACTCTGTGCCCAGATCAGGCCGACCTCTCTCGGTGCACTCACACCGCTACCGGGGCCTTGATTGCAGGGTGGTGCTGATAGTCGACGATCTCGACGTCGTCGAAGGTGTAGTCGAAGATCGAATCCCGCTGTGCCAGTTTCAGAGTCGGGTAGGGGTACGCCTCGCGGGAGAGCTGCTCGGCAACCTGGTCGCGGTGGTTGTCGTAGATGTGGCAGTCGCCGCCGGTCCACACGAACTCGCCGACGTCGAGGCCGGTCTGTGCGGCGACCATGTGGGTCAGGAGTGCGTAACTCGCGATGTTGAAGGGGACGCCGAGGAACATGTCTGCGCTGCGTTGATACAGCTGGCACGAGAGCTTGCCGTCGGCGACATAGAACTGGAAGAACGCATGGCACGGCGGCAGGGCCATCTGCGGGATTTCACCGACGTTCCACGCCGAGACGATCATTCGCCGCGAATCCGGATCGGTCTTCAGAGTCTCGATGACCTGGCTGATCTGGTCGATGTGCTCGCCCGACGGGGTCGGCCACGAACGCCACTGCACTCCGTAGACGGGGCCGAGTTCGCCGTCCGGCGCTGCCCACTCGTCCCAGATGCTGACGCCGTGTTCCTGCAGCCACGTGACATTGGAGTCTCCGCGCAGAAACCACAGCAGTTCGTAGACGATCGACTTGAGATGGACCTTCTTGGTGGTGATCAACGGGAAGCCCGCGGCCAGATCGAAGCGCATCTGATGCCCGAAC
This sequence comes from Rhodococcus sp. 06-1460-1B, assembly GCF_002258475.1. Classification (NCBI taxonomy): domain Bacteria; kingdom Bacillati; phylum Actinomycetota; class Actinomycetes; order Mycobacteriales; family Nocardiaceae; genus Rhodococcus; species Rhodococcus sp. 06-1460-1B. Next base: position 315,026 of record NZ_NOYS01000041.1, on the reverse strand, counting down.
ACGCTGGTCGTCCCGGTTCCCGTCCGGTCGGATTTGGCTGTACCGGTGTCGAGGATGCGGCGCAGCAGATCTTCGTACGGAGTCGGAACCATCACGACGGCCATCGTAGCTGCATACTGGACGCATGCCGGAATTACCCGAGGTGGAAGCCCTTGCCGGCTTCTTGCGCGAGCATGCCGTCGGTGCCGTGATCGGCCGCATCGACATCGCGGCGCTCAGTGTTCTCAAGACATTCGATCCGCCGATCACCGATCTGCAGGGTCGCGACGTCACCGATGCCGCGCGCTTCGGAAAGCATCTGGCGCTGCAGGCGGGTGACCTCTGGCTGATCACCCACCTATCGCGTGGGGGTTGGCTGCGATGGGTGGACAACCCCAGTGTTGCTCCGCCGAAACCGGGCAAGGGGCCGCTGGCGCTGCGGATCCACTTCTTCACTCCCGAGGGCGCAACCCCGGCCATCGACTTGACCGAAGCTGGTACCAAAAAACGATTGGCGGTCTGGGTGGTCCGTGATCCTCAGCAGGTTGCGAGCATCGCCCGGCTCGGGCCGGACGCGATGACGGTCACCGAGCTCGAATTCGCCGAGATACTGGGCAGCACCACCGCGCGTCTGAAGACCTCGTTGGTGGACCAATCGTTGCTCGCCGGAATCGGCAACGCCTACTCGGACGAGATTCTGCATGTCGCCAAGCTCTCGCCGTTCGCGTCGTCGAGCAAGCTCGACGCGGAATCCGTCGCGGTTCTCTATGCCGCGATGCGCTCGGTCCTGTCCGACGCGGTGGACCGCTCGGCCGGGCAGGATGCGGCGCGTCTGAAGGGGGAGAAGCGATCCGGCATGCGGGTGCACGCCAGAACCGGGCTGCCGTGCCCGGTCTGCGGAGATCCGGTGCGGGAGGTCGCCTACGTGGACCGCTCTTTTCAGTACTGCGCGACGTGCCAGACGGCCGGCAAGATTCTTGCCGACCGCCGGATGTCGCGGTTGCTCAAGTAGCGGGTTCGAGCGTCTGGCTGGCGTAGCCGCGATAGCCTTCCCACGCTTTGCGGCGATCGCTGCGCGGATCTTTCTGCACCCGAGTGCGCGTGTCGAAGATCAGCGTCTTGCGCTCGGCTTCGTCGTAGGCCGGCCACGATTCCAACGGCTTTCCGTTGGTGGCGAACGCAATCCAGTGTGACTGCACGTGCTCGGTGACCTCCGCGAACGACTTTCGTCCCCCTGTCGCGGTCAGAGCCTTGCCGAACAACGTCTCGTTGATGCCGAAGACGGCGAACAACTCGAACCCGTGGGTGGCGTCGAGGCCCAGCAACTTCATCGACCGAGGGGCGAAGTCGAAGCGATAGAAGTACGTCGGTGCGTGACGCGAATGTCCCTCGGCCACTTCGAGAGACGGCTTCCAGAACGTGAAATCCCCGCCGAAGTCGATGGCAGCCCGCTCGCTCGGGTATCCCCGGTATCCGCCGGTGACAACCGGTTCTGCCGCGGGATCGGTGAGGGAGAAGAGTTTGGAAATGCGTTCGGGGTTGGTGGGCAACGCGTCCAGAAACTTCGGAAACAGTGTTCCCTCACGGGCATTGGTGCCGATGATCAGCGGCACGTCGTGTGCGGTGCCGTTCGCGTACGCCTCGACCGGATCGACAGGAAGGAAATCACCGTCGATCACCGGGCCGAAGGGGAGCAGACCCGGAGTGCGGTGCAGCGTGGTGAGTCCGAGCTTGGTGCCTGCTCGGCCGAGTGCCAGTACCTTGGCGTTCTCCAGGGTTTCCACCGCGGTCTCGGCGGTGCCTCCGAGGTACCCGACGTACTCGCTCGCCCACTGGTCCGCCCGGTGCTTGGCGGTCGTCATGCCCGGTGCCGAGCTTTCGGCAATTGCCTGGGCGAAAAGGCCTTTCGCGGCGGGCACTGTCATCAGGGTGGTGACGGCATTGCCGCCTGCGGACTCGCCGAAGACGGTGACGTTGTCGGGATCTCCGCCGAACTCGGCGATGTTGCGCTTTACCCACTCCAATGCCGCCACCTGGTCGCGTAGTCCCAGGTTGGAATCGAACGGCCGCTCGGGGGTCGAGAATCGCGACATGTCGAGGTAGCCCAAAGCGCCGAGTCGGTAGTTGACCGACACGTAGATGATGCCGTCGCCGTCCTGCAGCGAGCGCCGGACCAGCGAACCCCCGCCGTACAGCGGGGTGGCCGACGTGCCGAGGGTGTACGCACCGCCGTGGATGAACACCATGACCGGTCTGGGTGTCGTGCTCGGCGTGCTCGGTGCCAAAACGTTGAGTGTCAGGCAGTCCTCGCTCGACGGTTGGTACTTGCCGACTGCGAGCATCGTGCCCCGCTTGTGCTGAACGGATGCGTTGCCCCACTCGGTCGCGTCGCGCACGCCCTGCCACGGCTGGGTGGGTTGAGGTGCGCGGAACCGGAGGGGACCGACGGGAGGGGCGGCGTAGGGAATGCCCCGCCAGGTGGTGAGATTTCCGACCGGCTTTCCCTCGATCATGCGGTCCGTAGTGGTCACGCGTGTTTTCACAGCCATTTCGCGATACTACCGGGCGCTTCTTACCCGGTGGTAAGAACCGGCAGGGTCGGGTACCGGGCAGACTCGAAAGCATGCCTTTCGAGTATCGAGCCGAGATAGTGGAGCTGCTGCGAGCGCCCTCGCACGCGTACTTCGGGAGATCCAAGGACGGCCCGGCCGAGGTGCCGACCGAATTGCCGGACAGCGTCGAGATCGTCGCCCACAAGGGCATCCGCGGCGATCGGTTCTTCGGGGTCAAGGCTCATACCGAGGCAGCGGTGAGCTTTCTGGCACTCGAAGCCTGGGACGCCGTCGGCGAGGTTCTGGGCGTCGACGTTCCCGACCCGGCCGTGGCCAGACGAAACGTTGTGGTCCGCGGGTTGGAGCTCGACCCACTGCGCGGACTGGAATTCGAGCTCGATTCCGGTGACGGCTGGATTCGCTTCCGGGGCGGCCGACCTGCCCATCCGTGCGCGTGGATGGACCGCATGGTGGTCGACGGCGCTCGCAAGGCACTGATCGGTCGCGGTGGATTGCGGGTCGAGCCGCTCTCGGACGGAATCCTGCGAGTCGGGCCGCTGTCGGTGCGTTCCCCGGTCGAACTGGATGCCTCGCGAGCTGCGCTGTCGATTCGGCGCGCGCAGCCCATCTAACGCGAAGACGGGGGTCAATCTTGCTCACGAAGTAAATCTGTGCCCATAATGTGAGTAATGGTGCGACGCATCACACCGGCCCGTCATGCATGGCGGCGGTCACTCTCAGGTGGAAAGACCTACCGATGTCCGATTTGTGGATCGTGATCAACACCGTCGTCGCAGTACTGGCGGTGGTGGTCTTCATCGTTCGTTTCCATTTCAACCCGGTGATCTCGCTGGTGCTCGGGGCTGCGTACCTGGGCCTGGCGACCAAGCTGGGAGTGTCGACCACTGTCGACACGATCACCGGCGGATTCGGCGAGATCATGGCCGAGGTGGGGCTGCTCATCGCGTTCGGCGTCCTGATGGGTTCGGTGCTGCAGGAGATGAGCGCCATCCAGCGTCTCGTCGGCACTTTGCTGAGAGCCTTCGGCCCCAAGCGGCTCCCGTACGCGCTGTCGCTGACCATCGCGACTCTGTTGCAGTCCATCTTCCTCGACGTGCTGTTGGTGATTTCTGCACCGCTCGCCCGCAACCTCGCCCCCAAGATCGGCAAGTACGGCACGGCGAGGTTGGCGACGGCGCTGGCCATCGCCCTGGAGTGCGGCATCGTGTTCATGGTTCCCGGAGTCGCGACGCTCGCGTTGGCCGGACTGCTCGGCGTGCCGTTGGGCAAGATGATGATCTACGGACTGATCCTCATCGTTCCTGTCGTCGTGCTGTCGGTGGCCATCATGTCGTTCGTCTTCCGGCACGGTTGGTGGAACGAGGAGAAGGACGAGCAACAGATCATCGCGGTGTCGGAGCCGGTGGTCTCGGAGCCCGTCGAGTCCGACGACGAGCCCCTCGATGCCGGCGGCGGCGTGGCCCAGAAGGTGCGCACCGAGAAGCAGACCTCGCTGCTCGTGTTGCTCTCGCCGTTGCTGCTCGCGCTCGTTCTGATTGCGATCGGTGCCGTTCTCGAAGTCGCCGAGATCTCGGTTCCGGTGGTCGAATTCATCGCCAGCCCGGTCATTGCGTTGCTCCTCGGACTGGTCGGGACGTGCCTCATCGGCCGTTACCACGTCGGTCAGGAGCGGGTGGAGAAAGCTCTCGCTCGTGGATTCGCCGAGAGCGGTCAGATCCTCATCCTCACCGGTGTCGGCGGATCGCTCGCAGCCGTCATCAACGAGGCGGGTCTCGGCGACATACTCGGCCAGTACTTCACGGCCAGTACCGCGGCACCACTGTTGATGGTGTGGGTCATCGCTGCCGCGTTGCACATCGCCGTCGGATCGGTGACGATCTCGGCCATCACCTCGGCCGGCATCCTCGCGCCTGTCGCGCCGCTGATCGGTCTCGACCCGGTGTTCATCGCGCTCGCCGCCGGTGCCGGATCACTGTTCGCCGTGCACGTCACCAGCAACACGTTCTGGCTGCTGCAGTCCTTGATGGGCCAGTCGACGAGGGGCACACTCAAGACGTGCTCGGTGGGCGTGTCGGTGGCATCGGTCATCGCCATCGCCTTGATCGTGCCGATGAGCTGGATCCTGTGACCTCTTCCGCGAATACCGAAAGGAACACAATGGCATTGCCGCTCAGTGGAGTTCGAGTTCTCGAACTCGGCAACTACATCGCCGCACCCACGGCGGCCAGGATGCTCGCCGATTTCGGTGCCGAGGTGATCAAGGTCGAAAGGCCGGGTACCGGCGACGAATTGCGCAATTGGCGGCTGTATTCCGGTACGACGTCGATGCTGTACCGCACGATCAACCGGAACAAGAAATCGATCGTGCTGGACCTGCGCACCGAACAAGGTCGCAAGGACGTCGTCGATCTCGCCGCCAAATGCGACATCGTGCTGGAGAACTTCCGGCCCGGCACGCTGGAGAAATGGGGCATCTCGCCCGAGGTGCTCAGTGCCGCCAATCCGGAGCTGATCATCACGCGTATCTCGGCATTCGGGCAAACCGGTCCGATGTCGCAGCGACCCGGATTTGCCGCTGTGGCAGAGGCGTACGGCGGTTTCCGCAACCTCGTCGGTGATCCGGACAGGCCGCCCGTGCGGGTCGGTGTGTCGATCGGTGACTCGATCGCCGGTCTCTATGCGGCGTTCGGATGTGTCATGGCGTTGTTCCAACGACAGACGCAGCGCGCAGCAGAGAAATCGGACCCGTTGTCGCTCGAACAGCGTTCCATCGATGTGGCCTTGAACGAATCCATCCTGTCGATGATGGAGTCTCTGATCCCGGATTATCTGGCGTACGGCGTCGAACGCGAACGGACGGGCGGCCGGATGGAGGGCATCGCGCCCTCGAATGCGTACCCGTGCAACGACGGTCACTCGATCATCATCGCCGGTAACGGCGACGCCATCTTCCAGCGTTACATGGAGACCATCGACCGTCCCGATCTGGGAGCCGATCCGGACCTGGCGACCAACGCCGGCCGGTGGCGTCGCCGGGACGAGCTGGACGCCGCTATCTCGGCCTGGACCGGATTGCGTTCGCGCGCCGAGGCATTGAAGATCCTCGATGCCGCGGGGGTGCCGTCGGGTCCGATCTACACCGCCGCGGATATCGTCGCCGACGAACAGTACGCGGCCCGCAACATGATTCAGCACTTTCCGGTCGACACCGGCCAGGAAGAGCCCACCGACGTCGGGTTCGTCGGAGTCGTCCCGGTGATCGGTGACGCATCCCTGCCGATCCGTTCGGTCGGGCCGGATCTGGGCGAGCACACCAGAGAAGTACTGTCGACGCTGCTCGGCCGGACCGACGAAGAGATGGGCCTGTAGATGTACCGCTTCACCCGCACCGCGGAACTACGCGACGTCACGATGCGCGACGGACTGCAGCTCACCGGCAAGATGCTCCCCACCGAACGCAAACTCGAGATCATCAGGGCCCTCATCGAACTCGGCGTGCCGGCACTCGAGATCGGCTCGATGGCACGCGGCGACAAAGTGCCGCCCATGGCCAACACCCTCGAGGTCATCGGCGAGCTGACCGCCGAGGAACTCGAGCGATGCTGGGTGTGGGTCGCCACTCCACGCCACGTCGAGAAGGCCGCTGCTGCAGGGGCTCGCAACTTCCAGTACTGCTTCTCCGCGTCGGACTCGCACAACCAGGCCAACATCGGGCGCACCACCGAGGTGTCGCTGGCCGCGATGCCCGATGCCGTCGACATCACCCGCTCGGTGGGCGGACAGATCGAGCTGTGTATCGCAACGTCGTTCACCTGTCCTTTCGAGGGACAGGTACCGCCCGATCGGGTCATCGAGATCGCCAACGACGAACGAGCCACGGGCGCAACGGATATTGTCATCTGCGACACCCTCGGACAGGCGGTACCGGTTCAGGTGTCGTCGCTGATCTCACGGGTGCGCGCGGAAACGCCGGATCGCCGGTTGGTGTTCCACGGTCACGACACGTGGGGTCTGGGCGTCGCGAACACTCTGGCCGCCATCTCGGCCGGAGCCGCGATGGTCGACGGTTCGCTCGGGGGACTGGGCGGCTGCCCCTTCGCCCCCGGTGCCAGTGGCAACACCTCGTCCGAGGACATTCTCTTCGCGACGAGGCCGGATTGGTTCGAGCCGAAGACGCTGGCACGCATGGTCTCTCTGTCGGAGGGCCTGCTGGCCGAACTGGAGGAGCCCATGCGATCGAAAACCGTGCAGGGTGCCAGGTCCGAGGCGCACGTGTTCGAGTGGGTCGTATGAGCCGCATTCTCGTCACGTCGGAAATCCCTGCTCCCGGCATGGACATTCTGCGGGCCGCCGGCGAGGTCGACCTCCGCGAGTTGGACCACGAGCAGTTGGTCGAGGCATGCGCCTCGGGGGACTACTCCGTCGTGGTCTCCCAGCTACGCGACCGGTTCGATGCGAAGCTGCTGGCCTCGGCATCACTCGTCGGGATATCCAACTATGCCGTCGGATTCGACAACATCGACATCGCGGCCGCCACACGCTACGGAATCACCGCCGCGAACACTCCAGGTGTGCTGACGGATTCGACCGCAGACATCGCGATGCTCCTCATTCTGTCCACGGCCCGCCGCGCCGTCGAGGCCGATGCCTTCGTTCGGTCCGGATCCTTCACCGGGTGGGAGCCCGAACTGTTGCTGGGCAGCGATGTCTCGGGCCGTGTGCTCGGCCTTGCCGGTTTCGGTCGTATCGCTCGGGCCACCGCTCGGCGGGCACTGGGTTTCGGAATGACGGTGAAGTTCTGCCCCCGGCCGCCCGGCGACCGAGAGGTCTCCGACGACGAACTCGGTGAGTTCGCCGGCCGCGTCGAACATGCGGCGTGGGACGAGATCGTCGCAACGAGTGACTTTCTGTCGCTGCACGTCCCGTTGTCGGACTCCACCCGGCATCTGGTCGATGCTGCCGTGTTCGAGGCCATGAAGCCGTCGGCGATTCTGATCAATACCGCGCGTGGGCCAGTGGTCGACGAGGCAGCGCTGGTGATTGCTCTACGTGAGAAATCTATCGCTGCAGCAGGATTGGACGTCTACGAACGCGAACCTGCGCTCGAACCGGGTCTGGCCGAACTGTCCAATACCGTGCTCCTACCGCACGTGGGCAGCGCGACGGTCTCGGTTCGCTCGGAGATGGCGCGCCTGTGCGCCACCAATGCCGTGGCGATGCTGCGCGGTGAGCTCCCGCCGCACCCGGTCAATCCCGAGGCCTGGGGTCAGGCGGGGTAGCGGCCGCCGAGGGTCCGGGTGATCTGTTCGGCATGCGAGATCAGCAGGTCCACCCAGGCCTCGCACTGCGACTGCGGCATCCGTAATGTCGGGCCGCTGATGGTGACGGCACCGACGATGTCCGAGGCCGAATCGAACACCGGAGCGGACAGCCCCGATGCGCCGGTCTCGCGCTCACCGGTGGTGATCGCGTAGCCGTCGGACCTTGTCTGCGCCAACAGTTCCCGCATCGTCTCGGCCTCGGTCACCGTCTGCTCGGTCAGCGATTCGAGTTCGCGGGACAGAACACGCTCGGCCAGTTCCGAGTCCCAGGCCAGTAGGACACGGCTGGCCGATCCTGCGCTGAGCGGAATGACCTTGCCGACGTACATGTCTCGTCGCAACGCATGCCGCGTCTCGGCAATGGCCACGCACACGCGGTAGTTCTGCTCGGGCCGAAAGAAGCACGCTGTCTCGGTCGTCAGATCGCGCATGTCCTTGAGGATCGGATTGATGACCGACAACACGTCGAGATCCTTGGTCGCCGTCGCGGCCCAGTACGCCATCCGCACCCCGATGCGGATGCGATCGCCGCCTCGATCCAGAAAGCCCTGTTGAACCAGGTTGGTGACCAGACGCTGCACCGTCGAGGTGGGCAGCCCGGTGCTCTGCTGAATCTCGCCCAGCGTCATGGCCGGGCGATCGAACGAGAACGCATCGAGAATCTCGGTGATCTTGCCCAGCACGAGAAGCGGCTGCTGCTTCGGCGAATTCTCGGTCACTCGACCAATCTACTCGGCAACGCGGGAGACGACCCGAGTGATCGCGTTCGGTGTCAGCATTGTGCTCCCAGTACGGGTAGCGTCCCAACGATGTCCGAGCGACGTACTCTGACCACCGGGCGAGTGGTATTTCTGGTGGTTGCTGCCGCAGCACCGATGGCGGCCATGATCGGTAATGTGCCACTGGCATTGATTCGCGGAAACGGAGCTGGGTTACCTGCCGCGTACGCGATCAGTTCAGTTGTGCTGCTGTGCTTCTCGGTGGGTTTCGCGGCGATCGCACAGCAGGTGTACAGCACCGGGGCGTTCTACACCTACATCGGTCTCGCGTTGGGTAAACCGCCCGGAATTGCTGCCGCATATGTCGCGGTTGTCGCGTATACGTCACTTGCGTGCGGGCTTTCGGGAGCATTCGGCTATTTCACCCATCTGGTCTTCGCCGATTCGGGCATCGATATTCCGTGGTACGTCTTCACCGGCGTTGCCGTGGTGATCGTGGCAATTCTCGGGTTCCGAAATGCCGACCTCTCCGCCAAGGTCTTGGGGACACTGATGGTGCTGGAGTTCGCTTTTCTGGTGGTGTTCGACGGCTTGGTCGTCGGGCAGAAGGGTGCTGCCGCAGTGCCACTGGAGTCGTTCACACCCACTCAGGTGTTCTCCGGTTCGCTCGGTATTGCCATGATGTTCGCCTTCTCGAGCTTCATCGGGTTCGAGTCCGCAGCGTTGTACGGGGAGGAGACCAAGGACCCGCGGCGGAGCATCCCGCGTGCGACGTTCATTGCGGTGTCGATCATCGCGGTCTTCTACGTCTCGACGAGCTGGATCGTCGTCGGTGCGGCAGGCGGCGTCGACGCTCCGGCGCTGGCCCAGACCGAACTGGGCAACCTACTGTTCACGCTGGCGCGTGAGTACGGCGGAACCGTGCTGTACGACGGCACCGCAGTGCTGCTGTGCACCAGCGTGCTCGCGTCGTATCTGGCGGTGCACAACGCCGCCAGTCGTTATCTGTTCGCGCTGGGGCGTGAGCGGGTACTTCCGGTGTGGCTCGGCCGAATTCACCCGCGGCACGCGAGCCCGCATATCGGGAGCATCACTGCATCGGTGGTGGCAGCGTTATCGCTGACGGGCTTCGCGGTGGCAGGTGCCGACCCCTACCTCAGCTATGCGGCCGGTGCCATCGGCCTCGGCACTCTGGGTGTCATCGCGCTGCAGGCCGCCGCGGCACTGTCGGTGGTCGTGTTCTTCATCGGCCATCCCGATCGATCCGTGTGGCGCACCGCGATTGCCCCGGGCATCGGATTTCTCGGGTTCACGACCGGATTGATCCTCGCCGGAACGCACTACAGCGTGCTCACCGGATCCGATTCTGCCGTCGTCAACGCGGTACCTGTGGTGCTCATCCTCGCAGCGATCCTGGGGGTCCTGGTGGCTCTACGCCTGAGGCGAACCGACCCGACAACTTACGCAGGCATAGCTGCGGCATATGCGCGGAGCTGAACCTGTCACCGGCGCGATTCGAGTAGTCGGAGCCAGATTTCGCTGACCGTCGGGTACGACGGCACCGCATGCCACAGATCGTCGAGCGATACCTTCCCGACCACGGCAACGGTGGCCGCGTGCACCAATTCCGCCACCCCCGGCCCGACGAAGGTCGCCCCGACGAGAGTGTCGGTGGCCCTGTCGATCACCAACTGCGCACGACCCGAGTAATCGTCCTGCTGTAGGGAGGAACCCGCGACGGCGATGTCCTGGGCCGCGATCTCGACGTCGATACCGGCTTCGCGCGCCTTGGCCTCGGTGAGCCCGACCGAGGCGACCTCGAGGGGCGTGAACACGACCTGGGGAATCTGTCCGTGGTCGGCGGTGGCGCGAAACTTCTTGTGATCGAGCGGCTTTCCCTCGGCCCGGGCGGCGATGACGTCACCGGCCACCCGTCCCTGATACTTACCCATGTGCGTCAACGGTGCCCGGCCGTTGAGATCGCCGACGGCATAGAGCCAGTCGTGGTCCCCCACAGTGAGGTGGTCGTCGACGTCGACGTATCTGCCGTCGGGAAGACCGACGGTGGACAGTCCCAGATCCGAGCTCGCCGGGGAGCGGCCCGCCGCGACCAGCACCTCGTCCACGACGAGGTCGTCGCCGCCGACCGTGAGAGTGACCGGACCACCGTGGATTCGGCCGACGCCGGTGTCGGCGGGATCTTGCCGCGACACAGCCGTCAGGGACGCGTCGAGCATGATCGTTGCGCCGCGCTGTTTAAGTGCATCGGCGACGAGCTGTCCGGCGAACGGCTCGGAGCCGGCCAGCAGGGACGAGCCGCGCACGATCATCGTGACTTTCGCCCCCAGGGACAGCAGCCACGTCGCTGCCTCGCTCGCCACGACACCGCCGCCGATGATGGCCACGTGGCCGGGGGTCTCGTGAATGTTCGTGGCGTCGCGGGAGATCCACGGTCGGGCATCGCGAAGGCCGGGCGTGTTCGGTACCGACGCGGTGGTGCCGGTAGCCAGCACCACCGCGTGCCGAGCTGTGAGCGTTCTGCCGTCGACCTCGACGGTCTTGACGCCGCTGAGCCGTCCGTGGCCCCGGATCACCGAGATGCCCGCGGACTCGGCCCACGACACCTGCGACGAGTCGTCGAGGCCGTGCGTGAAGGATTCGCGTCGGGCCAGTACGGCGTCGGCGTCGAGGGGCTGATCGCCGACCAGTTCTTTCACACCCGGCATGTTTCGGGCGGTATCGAGCACCTCGCTGGGCCGCAGGAGCGCTTTGCTGGGCATGCATGCCCAGTACGAGCATTCGCCGCCGACGAGTTCGTGTTCGACGATGGCGGCGGTGCGGCTGCTGCCTTGTATCGCGTACTGCGCGGCATTCTCACCGACGGGTCCTCCGCCGATGACGATCACATCGAATTCCGAGCTCTCTGGGGCCATTGCTCCACAGTGACATAGGCTCCCCGCTTATGGCGACCACTCGGAGCAAGATTCTGATCACCGGCGCGAGTTCAGGACTGGGCGAGGAGATGGCACGCCGCTTCGCGGCCATGGGCCGGGATCTCGCGCTCTGTGCGCGACGGGGCGAGCGGCTCGACGAGCTCCGCTCCGAACTCATGACGCAGCATCCCGGGATCACCGTGGCGGTGCGCGCCCTCGACGTCACCGATCACGATGCCGTGGTGACGGTGTTCGGCGAACTGCGCGACGAGTTGGGCGGCCTGGATCGAGTTGTCGTCAATGCCGGACTCGGCAAGGGTGCAAAAATCGGATCCGGTCGCGCGGACGCCAATCTGCAGACCGCGCGCACCAATTTCGTCGGTGCGCTGTCGCAGGCCGAGGCCGCGTTGGCGATATTCCGGGCCCAGAAGCACGGGCACCTGGTGTTCGTCTCGTCCATCAGCGCCGATCGGGGTCTGCCCGGTGCCAAGGCGACCTACTCGGCCAGCAAAGCGGCGGTGGCCTCTCTGGGAGAATCGTTGGCCACCGAGTTGGCTCGAACCGACATCGTCGTCACGACGCTGCTGCCGGGCTTCATCGCCACCGACATGTCGGCCGGCGCAGGTGACAGTGCTGCTCTCACAGCCACTCTGGACGAAGGCGTCACCGCGATGGTCCGTGCCATCGAAAGCGAAACGCGCCGCGCCGCGCTGCCCGGCCTGAAATGGCGAGGCATCGACGCGGCGCTGCGGTTCCTGCCGAACGTGCTGACGGATCGAATGGTCTGACTGCAGGAGTGGAGCCTGCGGAATGACCGGTTCGATGCAGGAGTGGAGCCTGCGGAATGACCCGGTTACTGCAGGAGTGGAGCCTGCGGAATGACCCGGATGTTACTGCAGGTATCCCTCAACCTGGTTGACGCTGTTGGCCGTCGCGGAGTCGGGGTCCTTGCCTGCGTCGATGCGTGCGCGGCGCTGCCGGAGCAGGTCCCAGCACTGATCGAGAGCGTGTTCGAGTGACGCGAGCTGCGCCTTTTCGGTGTCGGGGTCGATCTCCCCGGCCTGGGTGTCGGTGCGCAGCTTGTGCTCGGTGGCGATCAGCTGCTGAATCTTGGTGTGGATATCGTGCTCGTTCATGGCTGCAACGGTAGACCTACCAGGGTGTACCGGCCAGGTTTCGCCGCGCCAGAGCGCGGTGCACCGCTGCGGTGAGCTCTGCCGCCGATCCGACCAGCGCGTCGTCGGTGCACACCAGGGAGAGTGTGTAGCGCCCGTCCATCCGGGACAGGTAGGTCGACAGCCTGATCTTCGACAGCGGGATCGGTCCCGTCGGTGCGGGGTGGATCGCGCGGGTGGCCAGACCGCAGGATCGATGCGGCCCGAGGGTCGTCAGCGCATGCGGAATGTCGCCGATGTTGGAGCACAACACTTCTCCGCGCCCCGGCGTCGAGGTCAACTTCGCCGCAAGGCGGTGGGGGAGCAGTTGGACGACCTCGGGCGGGTACCCCGCGGGCGCTCCGACGGGCGCGGCGAAAGCAGCTTTGCACGCCGCGCGCACTGCCGCCGGTGAATCGTCTCCGCGAACGTCGACGGTGGCCATCCCGATCGAGTTCGCGTCGCCGGATCCGGTGCGGAAGGGGATGTCGACGGTCACCGTGGGTGAGCCGAGTTCTGCCATGGTCGCGGCGACGACGCACACGAACAACGAATTGGGTGAGCCACCACCGAGCTCGGCAGCCGAATCCCACTGCGCTGCATCGACGTCCACGACCACCGAGAAGGCCCGTCGAACACGGTGGGGGCGTGTGCGATCCGAGTCGGATGCCGTGAACGCGCGCAGCTCGGCCCGAGCCTTCGCGCTCACCCACAGTCGAGCGGTCGCGACGATCGACCGCACGAGCACGGTGACGATCATGCGCAGAGCGTCCGCCGCGTCCGAACCGGGGGAGGCGATCGGCTCGGTCTCTACCGAGCCTGAAAACGACTGTGCGGCAGCGTCGATGAGGCCACGGGCATCGGCGAGTGCATGCGAGCACACCAGCGATACGACGGTACCGCCGTCGGCCAGCGGAGCTGCCGTCAACCGCCAGCCCGGTCCGTATTGCGGATCCAACTGCACATCGGCCTGGTGGTCGGCCCACTCGATGGCGTCGTCGACCGGCTCGGAGGCGACGGTCAGCGGCAGCGAGGTGGAACAGACGTCCCATCGGAGCCGGGCACCGGGGATGCGAGGCACGCCGACCTGCCGACCCAGCTGCCCGCGTGCGAGCGCAGCGTGTACCCGTTCGAGTTCGTCCTGGGTCACCGACTCGGCAGTACGCCAAATGCCCTGCAGTGCAATCGGTGTGCCGTACCCGCGATGTGTGCGGAGAAAGATCTCGTCGATCACCGACAGGCGGGTCGAGATCACGGACTGGGGGTACCGTGTCGCCCCGCGCCCGAGGCGAACCGACTCGCTCCGGTGAGCGCGTCGGCGGTGATCGAGATGGCACCGTGCCGAAACTCGTTCTTCAGTGCGGCTTCCTCGTCGAGGCCGTCCTGCTCGAGGACGGACAGCCGGTCCTCGCGCATACAGGTCTGGGGCAGCAATGCCAGTTCGGCGGCCAGCGCCTCGGCCTCGGATCGGGCACGGCCGACCGGAACCACCCGGGTGATCAGACCGATGTCCAACGCCTCCTGGGCGGCCACGGCGCGTCCGGTGAGAATCATGTCCATCGCTCGCCCGGTACCGATGATGCGCGGCAATCGCACTGTGCCGCCGTCGATCAGAGGCACGCCCCAGCGCCGACAGAACACGCCGAACGTGGCGTCGTCCTCCGCGATGCGTAGGTCGCACCACAACGCGAGTTCGAGCCCGCCCGCGACGGCGTATCCCGACACCGCGGCGATGACCGGCTTGGACAACCGCATTCGCGTCGGGCCCATCGGACCGTCGCCGTGTTCGGTCGCGTGGTTCGACCTGGGTGTGCCGAGCGCCTTCAGGTCGGCACCCGAGCAGAAGGTCCCTCCTTCGCCCCACAACACGGCAACCGACGCGGATTCGTCGGCATCGAATTCCTCGAAGGCCTGGGTGAGTTCCTGAGCAGTGGGCCCGTCGACGGCGTTGCGTGCCTCCGGGCGTGAGAGGACCACGGTGGTGACGGGGCCTGATCGTTCGATCCGTACCGGCATGGTTACGAACCTACTCGAGTCCCCTTGCGTGAAGCACTGAATCAGTGCTTCAATCCTTCAATGCCCTACCGGCGAACACCCGCAGTGCAGGCCCGGCTCGATGCCGGCCGAACGAAACTGCTTGCTGCCGCAGTCGAGGTCCTGTCCACCAAGGGATACGCGGGCCTGTCGGTGGCCTCGGTCGCCGCTGCCGCCGGCGTGTCCGCGGGCAGCGTCTACACGCACTTCGACGGCAAATCCGACCTGGTCGTCGAGATCTTCAGGCAGGTCTGCACCCGTGAAGTGGCTGCGGTGGTCGCCGTCGCCGCACACGGCAGCACATCCGAGCGAGTCGCCGCGGTGGTGCAGACCTTCGCCGGGCGGGCCCTGAAGAACCGCACGATGGCCTACGCGCTGCTCGCCGAACCGGTCGATCCAGCAGTGGACGCCGAGCGGTTGGTGTTCCGGCGCAAATTCACCGCTGCGTTCTCCGACGCGATCGTGGCAGGAATCGCGGCCGGGGAAATTCCCGATCAGGACGCGGCGATCTCGGCCGCCGGCCTCGTGGGTGCCGTCGGCGAAGTGCTGGTCGGTCCGTTGTCCTCGCACGAGTCCGTGGACGTGGTCCCCGGTCTCGTCGCTTATTCGTTGCGTGCGTTAGGAGTTCGAGATGAACACACATGAGGTCTTCAATCAGGCGACCGACCTGACGCCCTACGACGTGTCCGACGACGCCTCGCTGCTGGACGGTCTCGACCGAGCCGGCGGCGGCTGGGCGCGCGACGAGGTCCGTCAATTGGGCGCTCTCGCAGGCGGAGTCGAGGCCCAGGAGTGGGGCAGGCTCGCGAACGAGAACCCACCGGTGCTCAGAACACACGATCGGTACGGCCATCGCGTCGACGAGGTCGAATTCCACCCGCACTGGCATGATCTGATGACCGTCGCGGTGCAGCACGGACTGCACGCCAGCCCGTGGACGGACGACCGAGTGGGTGCGCACGTGGCCCGCGCCGCGAAATTCTATGTATGGGGACAGGCCGAAGCAGGCCACATGTGCCCGATCTCGATGACCTACGCCGTCGTACCGGCGTTGCGGCACAACCCCTCTCTCGCCGCGCAGTTCGAGCCTCTGCTCGCGTCCCGGGAGTACGACTTCGGGCTGCGCGAACCGTCGAGCAAACGCGGACTGATCGCCGGTATGTCGATGACGGAGAAGCAAGGCGGATCGGACGTTCGCGCCAACACCACCACGGCCACCCCGTCGTCGGACGGCACCTATTCGATCGTCGGCCACAAATGGTTCACCTCGGCACCGATGTCGGACATGTTCCTGACGTTGGCTCAGGCACCCGGCGGGCTCTCGTGCTTCATGTTGCCGCGGGTGCTGCCCGACGGCACCCGTAACCGAATGATGCTGCAGCGCTTGAAGGACAAGCTCGGCAACAAATCCAACGCCTCGGGGGAACTGGAATACGACGGTGCGACCGGCTGGCTCGTCGGCGAGGAGGGCCGCGGGGTGCGCACCATCATCGAGATGGTGAACATGACCAGGTTGGACTGCGTCATCGGCTCTGCTGCCGGTATCCGCAATGCCACCGTCCGCGCGGTGCATCACGCACGTCACCGAGCTGCCTTCGGTGCGCAACTGATCGATCAGCCTCTGATGCGAAACGTATTGGCAGACTTGACCATCGAATCCGAAGCGGCGACCGCGGCCATGATCCGCCTGGCGCAGGCCACCGACGGTTCCGCTCGCGGCGACGAGCAGGAGAGCTCGCTGCGCCGAATTGCGTTGGCCATCACCAAGTACTGGGTGTGCAAACGCGCACCGGCCCACGCGGCCGAAGCACTCGAATGCCTGGGCGGCAACGGTTATGTCGAAGAATCGGGCATGCCTCGGTTGTTCCGCGAATCGCCATTGATGTCGATCTGGGAAGGGTCGGGCAACGTCGCCGCACTCGATTCCCTGCGTGCCTTGGCCCGTCAACCCGACAGTGTCGAGGCCTTCTTCGGTGAGATCGGCAAGGCGTCGGGTGTGGACTCTCGACTGGACGACGCCATCGCCCGCGTCGGGAAAGAACTCTCCGACACCTCCGACATGGAATACCGCGCCCGCCGCGTCGTCGAACTGATGGCACTGACCTTCCAAGGCGCACAGTTGGTGATGCACGGGAATTCCGCTGTTGCCGATGCTTTCTGCGCCAGTCGACTCGACCGAGACTGGGGCATCGCCTTCGGCACCCTGCCCGTCGGAGTCGATACCTCAGCGGTGTTGGCGCGGGTGTGATGCGGCTGATCTACGCCCCTCGTGGGAATTCGCACCGCCTGTAGGGTGCGCATATTCCTACGAGCGCCGTAGCTGTGGGGAGGGGTAGCTCGGCGTACCGTCCACTCGGCGGGCCGAGGAGCAACGCGCGCCGATAGGCAGCATCAAGCCGGTCGATGATGACGTGCGGAGTCGACAAGTCCCGCCAGTCGAATCTGAAGACGGTTCTGCCTTGCTCGGCGAGCCGGTTGTGGCGATTCTTCTCCGCGATGATTGCTTGCCGTGGCTGCGGACCGTACTTGTCTTCCCCATCGAACTCGGCGATCACCTCGGCCAGGTCGGGAAACAGGAAGTCGGTACGGGCGATGCGTCGACCGCCTTCGTCGAAGATCGTCTGATTGGACAGCGGAGTCGACACTGTCTGCAGGATCAGTCGCGATCGACTTTCGCCGACACTGTCGCTGCGCGCACTCATCGCGCTGACAGCACGTCTGGCGCGTCCGGCACCACTTCGGTGTTGCGCTGCGTCGCAATACTTCTCGAGTTCCTCGATCGTGGTGAGGCCGTGGCGCAATGCCCGATCACCGAGACACACCGCAACCTCGAGTGGATGAGTCCTGGCGACGTCGACGACTGTGCGCGCTGGGCCTGTGACACGCATACCGTCGAGATGAAGCCACTCGTCGTCCAGTAGATCGGTGCCGTGGAGGAACCGGCGTCGACTGCGCTTGCCCGAGTGGCCACGACGGTTGGTCATCGTCACCGTGTCGAGCGGCAAGTTCCACACGTCGAGTCCGAGAACCACTGCTGCGGATATATGGCTGAGTACGACGTCGTCGCCGGAATCGGCATAGGTCGCCTGAGCCAGGAGTGCATGCTGCTGCGCAGAGTCCAGTGTTGCGAACACATCCCCGCGTACGAACCAGCCTCTCCGGATTGCAACGATGGACTTGTGTGCGCGTGCCCGGCGAAGGTCGTCATCGGTGAAGCCCGACGCGAGCGCATCGGCACGGGTGAAGAGCCCGCGTTGGTCGAAGTCCATGCTCGATTGGACGCACGACCGACCTGTTTGGATCCGCCGAGCGGCAATCTACGGCCCGTCCGGGAATTCGCACCGCCTGCAGGGTGCGTAGATTCCTACCAGGGCCGTAGATCCACCGACCGACCTCAGGCCGACCGACCTCAGACCGAACGACCTCGCTGCGATCGGTACCAGCGCACCAGGGCGTCGGTGGATGAATCCGATTGCACGGCAGGGGCTTCGGCGTCGGTGAGTACCGGGGTCAGTTCGAGTGCCTGGGTCTTACCGAGTTCGACGCCCCACTGGTCGTAGGAGTCGACTCCCCAGATGACGCCTTCGACGAAGACCTGGTGTTCGTACAGGGCGATCAATTGTCCGACGACGGACGGGGTGAGTTTGGGGGCGAGGATCGAGGTGGACGGTCGGTTGCCCGGCATCACCTTGTGCGGCACCACATCTTCCGGTGTGTCCTCGGCGGCGATCTCCTCGGCCGTCTTGCCGAAGGCCAGCACCTTGGTCTGGGCAAAGAAGTTGCTCATCAGCAGGTCGTGCATCGAGCCGCTGCCGTCGCGGGTGGGCAGATCGTCGGTGGGCTCGGCGAAGCCGATGAAGTCGGCGGGCACCAAACGTGTTCCCTGGTGCAGCAATTGGTAGAAGGCATGCTGTCCGTTGGTGCCCGGTTCGCCCCAGAAGATTTCGCCGGTGGAGGTGGTGACGGGTGAGCCGTCGGCCTTGACGGACTTGCCGTTCGACTCCATCGTCAGCTGCTGCAGGTAGGCCGCAAAGCGCGAGAGGTCGTTCGAATACGGCAGCACCGCACGGGTTTCCGCGCCGAAGAAGTTGCTGTACCAGAGGCCGATGAGGCCTAGCAGGACCGGTGCGTTCTCGGCGAGAGGCGTCGACCGGAAGTGCTCGTCGATCCGGTGGAAGCCGTCGAGGAACTCGCCGAACGCTTCCTTGCCCACAACGGCCATGACCGACAATCCGATGGCCGAGTCCACGGAATAGCGTCCGCCCACCCAGTCCCAGAAGCCGAACATGTTGTCGGTGTCGATACCGAAGTCCGCGACGCGCTCGGCGTTGGTGGACACGGCGACGAAGTGCTTGGCCACGGCGTCTTCACCGAGCGCGTCGACGAGCCAGCGGCGGGCCGCGGTGGCGTTGGTCAGCGTCTCGAGGGTGGAGAACGTCTTGGAGGCGATGATGAACAGCGTCGACGCCGGGTCGAGTCCGTCGAGTGCGCCGACGAGATCGGCGGGGTCGACGTTCGAGACGAATTTCGCCGAGATCCCCGCGTCGGCGTAGTGACGGAGTGCGTTGTAGACCATGACCGGGCCCAGATCGGATCCACCGATGCCGATGTTGACGACGGTGGAGATCTTCTCGCCGGTGGCACCGACCCATTCGCCCGAACGCACGCGATCGGTGAATTCGCCCATGGCCGTGAGGACTTCGTGTACATCGGCGACGACGTCCTGGCCGTCGACGGTCAACGACGCGTCGGCGGGAAGGCGCAGCGCGGTGTGCAGAACAGCGCGATCCTCGGAGGTGTTGATGTGCTCGCCTGCGAACATGGCGTCGCGCTTGCCTTCGACGTCGGCGGTGCGGGCCAGTTCGATCAGCAGGGCGAGAGTCTCGCTGGTGACGCGGTGCTTGCTGTAGTCGATGTGAAGATCCGCGGCGGCGAGGGTGAAGGTGCGCCCTCGGTCGGCGTCATCGGCGAACAGAGTTCGGAGATGAGTATCGGCAATCTCGGAGTGGTGATCGGTCAGTTTCTGCCAGGCATCCGTGCCGGTGATATCGACGCTCATACGATCCAACAGTAATGCGGGCCGGTGCCGCGCGCGCGTCGTTTGTCGTTTGCGACGGGCCTTGCGGAGGCATCATGGACGGTATGGACCAACGTGCATTGATCGAATCGATTCCGGCAAAACTGTGGATCGGCGGTAAGGCCGTCGACGCCGAGGGCGGTAAGACGTTCGCGGTGAACGATCCGGCGACCGGCAAGCCCCTGACGGAGGTGGCCGACGCATCCCCGGCCGACGCGATGAAGGCCCTCGACGCGGCTGCTGCGGCGCAGAAGAGCTGGGCGGCAACACCTGCTCGTGAGCGCAGCGAGATCCTGCGGGCGGCGTTCGAGAAGGTCACCGAACGTGCCGACGACATCGCGCTGCTGATGACTCTGGAAATGGGCAAGGCCCTTGCGGAGTCGAAGGCCGAGGTGAAATACGGTGCGGAGTTCTTCCGGTGGTTCGCCGAGGAAGCGGTGCGCATCGGTGGTCGCTACACCCCGGCCCCGGCGGGCAACGGCCGTATTCTCGTGACCAAGGCTCCGGTCGGCCCGGTACTGGCGATCACCCCGTGGAATTTCCCGTTGGCGATGGGTACCAGGAAGATCGGCCCTGCCCTGGCCGCCGGTTGCACCATCGTGGTCAAGCCGGCCCGGGAGACCCCGCTGACGATGCTGCTGCTCGCGCAGATCTTCGACGAGGTGGGTCTACCGGAGGGCGTGCTCTCAGTGCTGACGACGTCGAAGTCCGGTGACGTCACCGGGCCGCTGCTCGAAGACCCGAGGCTCCGCAAACTCACCTTCACCGGATCCACCGGCGTCGGCAAATCGCTCGTCGAGAAGTCCGCGACGAGATTGCTGCGGACATCGATGGAACTCGGTGGCAATGCCCCGTTCGTCGTGTTCGACGACGCGAACATCGACGACGCAGTGGACGGCGCGATGCTGGCGAAGATGCGCAACGGCGGAGAGGCTTGCACAGCGGCGAACCGGCTGCACGTGCACAACAGCGTTCGTGAGGAGTTCACCACCAAGTTGGTGGCAAAGATGTCCGAGATGAAACTCGGACCCGGCGTCGACCCCGACACCAAGCTCGGCCCGCTGATCAACGCAGACCAGCTCGAGACCGTGCAGGAGCTCGTCGACGATGCAGTGGAGAAGGGTGCGACGGTAGCGCTCGGCGGTAGCGCACCGGGTGGCGACGGCTACTTCTACCCGGCGACCGTGCTCACCGACATGCCGACGTCGGCCCGCATTCTGAAGGAAGAAGTGTTCGGCCCGGTGGCCCCGATCGTCGGATTCGACACCGAACAGGAAGGAATCGACGCAGCCAACGCCACCGAGTACGGCCTGGCGTCGTACATCTACACCGAGAGCCTGGATCGCGCGCTACGAGTGGCCGACGCGATCGACAGCGGCATGGTGGGTGTCAACCGCGGAGTGATCTCGGACGCGGCAGCACCGTTCGGTGGAGTCAAAGAATCCGGATTCGGCCGTGAGGGCGGATCCGAGGGAATCGAGGAATACCTCGAGACCAAGTACATCGCACTGAAGTAGAGCATCGGTTGGGCGTGCATCCTGCGCGCCCAACCGGGGTTCGGTCAGTGGCCGAGGCGACCGCGGCCGAGGCGGAGCAGGAGCATGGCCAGCGTGTGGCCTTCCTGACCGAGGCTGCTGAAACGCTCGAGAACTTTCATCTCACGGCTGTGCACGAGGCGCGGGCCGCCGGACGCCATGCGGGTGCGTCCGATGATCTGCGAGACCTCGGAGCGACGCCGCACTGCCGCGAGGATCTCGGCGTCGAGACGGTCGATCTCCTGACGCAGGTCGTTGATCTCGGCTTCGCTGGAAGGCAATGCAGTCTCTGAATCGATCTTCGTCGTCATAGCCATCGTCTCTCCTCGGGTCACATCTTGGATCGTTGCGTCGTCCGGCACCGTTACGCCTTTCGTATTCGGAACTGCAGCGGCTGTCGGCTGGGTTTCGTCTCGAAGGACCGAGATCGACGAGATTCCCGCCGGGAAAGCTGGGGCGTTACGACTGTCGACAGGCTCCCGCTCGTCCGGCTGCGCAGTGGCCGATCCGACGCAAGCGATGACGCACGACTTTTTCGATCACCGATCCAGTGTGCCACGGGGTAACCGTCCTGAAAAGTCGGAGATGACGCCGACGACCACGGGATGTGGGTTTGTCGGTACGCGCCGGTAGCCTGGCCAGACGATGAACACATTCCTCCAGGGCCTCGAGTCCCGTAAGAACACCTCGTCCGACGCGCTGCTGGAGGGGCTCAATCCTCAGCAGCGCGAGGCCGTCGTGCACACGGGATCGCCGCTGCTCATCGTGGCCGGTGCAGGCTCGGGCAAGACAGCGGTGCTGACGCGTCGCATCGCGTATCTGCTCGCGGAGCGGGGGGTGTCGCCGGGGCAGGTCCTGGCGATCACGTTCACCAACAAGGCCGCCGCCGAGATGCGCGAGCGAGTGGCTGGTCTGGTGGGGCCGCGGGCGAACGCGATGTGGGTGTCGACGTTCCACTCCAGTTGCGTGCGCATCCTGCGCGCCCAGGCGGCATTGTTGCCGGGATTGAACTCCAACTTCTCGATCTACGACGCGGACGACTCACGCCGGTTGCTGACGATGATCTCCAAAGACCTGCAGATCGACACCAAGAAGTTCTCGGCTCGTCTGCTCTCGACGGCGATCTCCAACCTCAAGAACGAGCTGATCGGCCCGGACAAGGCCGCCGAGGACGCCGACGGCGACCCTGCCGAGCTGCCCCGACTCGTCGCGAAGGTCTACCGCATCTATCAGCAGCGTCTGCGCGCAGCCAACGCCATGGACTTCGACGACCTCATCGGCGAAACGGTGGGAATTCTGCAGGCCTTCCCGCAGGTGGCGCAGTACTACCGACGCCGGTTCCGGCACGTACTGGTCGACGAGTACCAGGACACCAACCACGCCCAGTACATGCTGGTTCGCGAACTCGTCGGCACGCCCGATGCAGACGGCGCGCTCGAGGGCACTGTCGCGCCGGGTGAACTCTGCGTGGTGGGTGACGCCGATCAGTCGATCTACGCATTCCGCGGCGCGACCATTCGCAACATCGAGGAGTTCGAACGCGACTACCCCGACGCTCGCACCATTCTGCTCGAGCAGAACTACCGATCGACGCAGAACATTCTGTCGGCGGCCAATGCCGTCATCTCGCGCAACATCGGACGGCGCGAGAAGAAGTTGTGGACCGACACCGGTGAAGGCGAACTGATCGTCGGGTACGTCGCCGACAACGAGCACGACGAGGCGTCGTTCGTCGCGTCGGAAATCGATCGTCTCGTCGACAGCGGGGATGTGCGTTTCGACGAGGTGGCGGTGTTCTACCGGACCAACAACTCCTCGCGCGCGCTCGAAGAGATCTTCATTCGTCTGGGTCTGCCGTACAAGGTCGTCGGCGGCGTCCGGTTCTACGAGCGCAAGGAGGTCCGCGACCTCGTTGCGTACCTGCGCGTGCTGTCCAACGAAGACGACACCGTCAGCATGCGGCGCATCCTCAATACCCCCCGACGCGGCATCGGAGACCGCGCCGAGGCGTGTGTGGCCGTGCACGCCGAGCAACGCGACATCAGCTTCTCGCGAGCGCTGCACGACGCGGCCGCGGGCAAGGTGGCGTTGCTCAACTCGCGGCAGCAGAAGTTGATCGCTCAGTTCATGGAACTGCTCGACGAGTTGCGTGCCGTACTGACGGCCACCGACGGAGACGGCAACGACATCGCCGATATCGGCGACGTGGTCGAAGCAGTTCTGGACCGCACCGGCTATCGCGCCGAGCTCGAGGCCAGTAGCGACCCGCAGGACGGTGCTCGCCTGGACAACCTCAACGAATTGGTCAGCGTCGCACGAGAGTTCACGTCCGAGGCGCGTAACCAGGCCGCAGTGGCCGAAGAGGCGCTCGAAACAGGTGACGACCGAAACGACGACGACGGCGGGGTCGACGGTCTGGCCGAGCCCGGTTCGTTGGCCGCGTTCCTCGAACGGGTTTCTCTGGTTGCCGATACCGATCAGATCCCCGACTCGGGCACCGGCGTCGTGACGTTGATGACGCTGCACACCGCCAAGGGGCTGGAATTTCCGGTCGTCTTCGTCACCGGGTGGGAGGACGGCCAGTTCCCGCACATGCGTGCGCTCGGTGATCCGAACGAGCTGTCCGAGGAACGACGCTTGGCGTACGTGGGCATCACTCGCGCGCGGCAGCGGCTCTATCTCACGCGCGCGATCATGAGGTCGGCGTGGGGTCAGCCCATCGCCAACCCGGAATCACGCTTCCTGCAAGAGGTTCCCCAACATCTGATCGACTGGCGTCGCGAAGACCCGGGCACCGGCGGCGGCCGCGCAATCGGCGGCGGTAGATCCGGCAGCTACGGATCGAACAGTTACGGCTCGGGCGGCGGTTACGGCTCGGGCAACTACGGCTCCGGTAGCTACGGCGGGTCGTCGAGTCGTAGCCAGAGTTCGTCTCCGAGCTTCGGTGCCGCGAAGGGCCGAAACTCCAATCTGGTTCTGGCCGTGGGTGATCGAGTCAGCCACGACAAGTATGGACTGGGTACGGTGCTCGAATCCACGGGTGCCGGAGTCAAGGCGATGGTGCTGATCGATTTCGGCTCGGCAGGTCGCGTCAAGATGATGCTCATCGGCGGCGTCCCGATGACCAAGCTGTAGAAGTCCCGACAACGCGAAAGCCGGGCCCTGCGAAAGCGGGGTCCGGCTTTGTTGTGAAGCGGTGGAGAAGGACTCAGTCCATTTCGGGTCCGAGGGAGATTCCTCGGGACGCGAGCCAGGGGAGGGGATCGATCTTGACCTCGCCCGGAAGGTGGACCTCGAAGTGCAGGTGCGGGCCGGTGGAGAAGCCACGGTTGCCCATGGTTGCGATCTGGTCGCCGGCCATGACGTCCTGGCCCACGGTGACTGTCGAGGTGTCGATGTGGCCGTAGACGGTGATCGTGCCGTCGGCGTGCTGCAGGCGAACCCACATTCCGAAGCCCGACGCGGGACCGGAATCGATCACTTTGCCGTCGGCGACGGCGTAGATGGGGGTTCCGATGGCATTGGCGACGTCGACGCCGGCATGCAGGACGCCCCATCGAGTGCCGAAGTTGGAGGTGTACGTGCCCTGAGCCGGGAGGGAGAACAGCGGGCGACGGGCCGCGGCTTCGCGTGCGGCCCGCTCTTCGCTGAAACGCTGGCCCTTGGCGAGCAGGTCGTTGAACTGGCTGAGGTCGACCGGTGCGGCGACGCTGAGGATCTGCGGTGCCTGCGAGGGAGTTGCGCTCGAAGCGTCGGCTACCGGCTCGTCGGCTTGCGGTGCGGTGGTGGCTGCGAGTGCTGCGGCGGCCGGTGCTTCACCCGCGGCGAGTGCGTACTCGGAGGTGGCGACTGCGGTGGGCGCATCGTCGTTGATGACGGCTTGCCCTGCGGCCACGACGGCACCGGCGGCCACGGCCAGCACGGCGGCGCGACCCTTCAGTGCAGTCGGAGGAACGGGGATGCGATGTGCTCCGCCGCGACGAGCCACGGGTGCGGCGTCTGCGGTGGTTGCGTAGGTCGTGACGACGGTCGGTGTCTCGTCGGCTGCTACTGCACCGGCGAAATCGGCTTCGACGTACTCGTACGTGGGGTAGGAATAGGCCTCGTATGCACTCGGCTCGGTGGTGGGCTCGTAGCTGTACACCGTGGTCGCGTCGTCCGCCGTCGGGCGAGAGAATCGGCTGGAAGTAAAGGACGCGCGGTGCTGCTGCAAGACCTACAACCTCCGATATCTGTGACCTGGCCGTTACTGAAAGACTCGGCAGACGGTAACGAAATGGTTGCGGCGC
Source organism: Rhodococcus sp. 06-1460-1B (assembly GCF_002258475.1). Classification (NCBI taxonomy): domain Bacteria; kingdom Bacillati; phylum Actinomycetota; class Actinomycetes; order Mycobacteriales; family Nocardiaceae; genus Rhodococcus; species Rhodococcus sp. 06-1460-1B. The sequence continues at coordinate 289,412 of NZ_NOYS01000041.1, read as the reverse complement.
GCGCAAGTTAACAGCCGAAACCAGGGCAATATGTGAGATGGCTCACAGGGTGACCAGGGTTTATGTGGTGACACGCCACATCCGTAATCGGACACGAATGCGGCACGCACCGTGACCGACGGCTGGGGACGCGACCGAGCCGATACCGTCCTACGGGTGCCGACCCCCACCTTCGACGACTCGTCCGCCCACGGCTCCGACCGAGCCGAACCGCAACGTATCGCGCCGCAGGACGCCCGCGGCGGCGTGGAGGATCATTCGCCCACGTCGCGCATCGTCGTCGCCGTCGTGCTCGCTGTCGTCGCCGCACTGTGTGCCGCTGCAGCTCCGTTGATCGGCGTCGTCCAGGCCGTCGACGGTTCGCCGGTGGGCGACGGGGTCTCGTCGGCCGCTGTGCTGGCCGTTGCGCTCCCGGTCGTGGTGGCGGTTGCCGCCGCCGTCAGTGCTGCGATGCGACGCGTCGAATTCGGTGCCGCTCTGCTCGCAGGCTTCGGCGCGGTGACGCTCGGAATCGCGATCCTCGATCTCGCTGTGCTGTCCGATCCGATCGATGCGAACCGGCTCGAGCTGTTCCGTCCCCTGAGCGCCGCGATGCTCGACGCCACCCTCGGCTCTCATGTTCTGTTCGCCGGTCACGCTGCGTCGGTTCTGGCGGGTGCGGCGGGGTGGTCGGCAGTGCATCGCGCAGCGCTCGGTGACGGCTACGGCCATTCGGTCTACTCGGAGCATGTGGGACGGGCGACGGCGGGCCGGGTGGGTCCGCTGTTGTCGATCCTGCTCGGAGCGTTCGGTGTCGTGGCCGCCGCAGCGGCATTCGCCTCGCTGTACCGGTCGGCCGATCCGGTGGTGATCGTCTCGGCGGTGGTGGAGTCGCCGGTGTTCGTGGCGGTGGGGTCCGCGCTGGTCGGAATCGGCGCACTTGTGGTCACGGCCTCGGCGATGGCGTCGCTCTCGCCGGTGGTCGCGTCCGGTGCCGCCTTCGGCGCGGGTCTCGGGGTCCTCTCGTTCGCGGGTGTCGGTCTGCTCGCTGGAGTGGCTACTGGTGCTCGGATCGAGGCCGGCCTCGGGGCATACCTCGGCACCGTTGCCGGGCTCGGATTGACCGTCGGAGGCGCTGTACTCGCACCTATTGCCTCCGGCCGTGATCGCCGCGCTCTGGCGGCGGCGCGATCCGTCGGCGAGGGTGGTCGGGGTCCGCGCGGGGTCTCGGGGCCCGGCACCACGAGGTGGCATGCGGCAGCAGGCAGTGCGGGCGTAGTTGCCGGCGTACTGCTGGTGGTGGGGTCGCTGTTGCCGATTCTCGAAACCGACGCCGCAGGAACTGCGCCCACGATCCTGGCGACCCGCGTGGTGCTCATAGCGGGCTTCGTCTCGATTCTGGCCTCGGTGCCGCTGCTGTTCTCCGAGTTCGCTGCGGCGGCTCGTCCGTTCTTGTCCGTCTTCTGGCTCGCCGCGGTGTCGGCCGCGGCGGCCGTGTTGCAGTCGGTGGTGCTGGCCGAGGATCTCGCGGGCGTCGATACCGGGACGGGTGCTCTGCTGATCATCGCGGGCGTCGTGTTCGCGGCCGTCGCCGGACTGCTGGCCCTGTTCGCCGGATCGGCCGAGCGTGACGACGTCGACACGTCCGAGGATGCGGCCACTTACTTCCCGGTGCTGGGAACTGCGCTCGTCGGGGCCCTTCTACTGGCAGTCGGATTGGTCCTGCCCCTGTATCGAGGCAGAGATCTGACCGCGGCGACCATCACCGAGTTCCCGTGGGGTTGGGACACCTGGGGGCAGCTGCTGCTCGCTGTCGGCGTCGTCGTCGCCGCCCTCGTTGCCGCCCGGGCCCGCCCCGCGCGTGGCAGCGTTCTGCTCGCCGGTGCGGCCGTCGCGGGCGTCGTTCATCTCGCGTCGTGGCCACTGACGTCCGCTCGCGCAGCCGACCCGGAGATGGGACCCGGTGTGGTGCCATCGGTCGCCGGAATCGTCGTTCTCGGTGTCGCGGCGGCACTTTCGGCTCGTCGCACCGATCGGTGACGCCGGTTTCACTGCGGCCGCAGCGGTGAGATAGACCACATAGCATCCATGCGCCCGATGCGCCGTCGGGGCACCTGGATAAAGTCCATGCTCAGACCCGCTCACACCCCTGGAGCGGGCGTCAACGTAGACGAGACGGTGAGCTGATGGATCTCTTCGAATACCAGGCGAAGGAATTGTTCGCCAAGCATGGCGTACCCACCTCCGCCGGTCGTGTCACCGACACGGTCGCCGGAGCAACACAGATTGCCGAAGAAATCGGCAAGCCAGTAATGGTCAAGGCGCAGGTCAAGGTCGGCGGCCGCGGCAAGGCCGGCGGCGTCAAGTACTCCAAGGACGTCGCAGCAGCAACCGAGAACGCAGAAGCGATTCTCGGACTCGACATCAAGGGCCATGTCGTCAAGAAGCTTCTCGTCGCAGAAGCCTCCGACATCGCCGAGGAGTACTACATCTCCTTCTTGCTCGATCGCACCAACCGCACCTACCTCGCGATGTGTTCGGTCGAAGGTGGAGTCGAGATCGAGGTGACGGCGGAGGAGAACCCCGACGCACTCGCACGTATCCCCGTCGACGCAGTCAAGGGCGTCGACCTCGCGTTCGCTCGTGAGATCGCCGAGAAGGGCAAGCTGCCCGCCGAGGTGCTCGACGCCGCTGCGGTGACCATCCAGAAGCTGTGGGAGGTCTTCATCAACGAAGACGCTCTCCTGGTCGAGGTCAACCCGCTGGTTCGCACCCCCGACGATCAGATCCTCGCCCTCGACGGCAAGGTCACGCTCGACGCCAATGCAGACTTCCGCCAGCCCGGCCACGCCGAGTTCGAGGACAAGGACGCAGCCGATCCCCTCGAGGCCAAGGCCAAGGAGAACGACCTCAACTACGTCAAGCTCGACGGACAGGTCGGCATCATCGGAAACGGTGCCGGACTGGTCATGTCGACCCTCGACGTGGTCGCATACGCAGGCGAGGCACACGGCGGCGTCAAGCCGGCCAACTTCCTCGACATCGGCGGCGGCGCTTCGGCCGAGGTCATGGCCGCAGGCCTCGACGTCATCCTCGGTGACGAGCAGGTCAAGAGCGTGTTCGTCAACGTCTTCGGTGGCATCACCGCGTGTGACGCAGTGGCCAACGGCATCGTCGGCGCGCTGAAGAAGCTGGGCGACGACGCCAACAAGCCGCTGGTCGTCCGTCTCGACGGCAACAAGGTCGAAGAGGGCCGCAAGATTCTCGCCGACGCCGCGCACCCGCTGGTGACGCTCGCCGGAACCATGGACGAGGGCGCCGACAAGGCCGCCGAGCTGGCAGCGAAGTAGAGGAAACAATGTCTATCTTTCTGAACAAGGACAACAAGGTCATCGTCCAGGGCATCACCGGCGGCGAAGGCACCAAGCACACCGCCCTGATGCTCAAGGCCGGCACCCAGGTCGTCGGCGGCGTCAACGCACGCAAGGCCGGAACCACGGTCAAGCACGTCGACGCACAGGGCAACGACATCGAATTGCCGGTGTTCGCTTCGGTTTCCGAGGCCATGGCGAAGACCGGAGCCGACGTGTCCATCGCGTTCGTGCCGCCGGCATTCTCCAAGGACGCCATCGTCGAAGCGATCGACGCGGAGATCCCGCTGCTCGTCGTCATCACCGAGGGCATCCCCGTGCAGGACTCCGCATACGCGTGGGCCTACAACGTGGAGAAGGGCAAGAAGACCCGCATCATCGGGCCGAACTGCCCCGGAATCATCACTCCCGGTGAGGCATTGGTCGGCATCACGCCCGCCAACATCTCGGGAACCGGCCCCATCGGCCTGGTCTCCAAGAGTGGCACCCTGACCTACCAGATGATGTTCGAGCTCCGCGACTTCGGATTCTCGACGGCCATCGGCATCGGCGGCGACCCCGTCATCGGAACCACCCACATCGACGCCATCGAGGCGTTCGAGGCGGACCCCGACACCAAGATCATCGTCATGATCGGCGAGATCGGCGGCGACGCCGAAGAGCGTGCAGCCGACTACATCAAGGCCAACGTGACCAAGCCGGTCGTCGGCTACGTCGCAGGCTTCACCGCTCCCGAGGGCAAGACCATGGGCCACGCCGGCGCCATCGTCTCCGGCTCGCTGGGAACGGCACAGGCGAAGAAGGACGCACTCGAGGCCGCAGGCGTCAAGGTCGGCAAGACGCCGTCCGAGACCGCTGCCCTCGCGCGCGAAATCCTGGAATCGCTGTCTGTGAAGTAACTTTCACTACGCGAAAGCCCGCCACCGATTCGGTGGCGGGCTTTTTCGTGCCCCAATCCCTTGTGCGCGTTTTGCGTACCTGAAGGTACGCAAAACGCGCACGACGTATGGGCAGCGCTATTCGGTCTCGAACTTGTCCACTCGCCACAGGACGAACACTGTCATCGCTCCGAACAGCGCCGCCGCGAGTGCGTAGTAGAGCGATTCGAAAGTTCCTGCAGCCCAGGCCAGGACGATTGCGGACATCAGAAACAACGCGACTTTGAAGTACTCGAACCTCTTGCGTGTCATGTCTTGCCCTCCCGTTCGACGATGTCGCTCCCCATTCTTCCTGAAAAGTGTTGTGTTGCATAGTAATTGAAATTCACAATAAAGGTAAAGGGGAGTCAATAGCTAAAGTAACGACATCATGTCACAATCTCTGTGACACCGTTCGGGGAGGGCTGATGTCGGAATTTCTGCACCGTCTGTATCGACAGGGGTGGCACGCGGACCCGGCTGTACGACCGGTCGGCCGGTTGATGATCGCGGCCATGGTGGTCTCGTGTCTGTATGCACTCGCCTCGGTGGCGCTGGCGAAGTCGCTGGCGGATTTCCAGATGCATCGACAGGGCATGGACGACGGCTCCCTTCCGGCCTCGGCGAAAGCGATCGTCTACGGGGCCTACTCGCTGCGGGTGATCACTGCGGTCAGCCTGATCTTCGGCTACTCGTATCTTGTCCAGCGACTCTCCAGGCGCAGTCCATCCGAACATCGGCTCTTGTTGAGCTGGAGCATCTTCGGAGTTGCTGCCTACTCCTACCTGATCTTCACCCCGAATCTTCCGTGGACCCACGTGGTGCAAGCGATTCAAATGGTCATCCTGCTGGCGGTCGCAGTGCTGCTGTTCACGCCTCGTGTGCGGGCCTACTTCGCGGGCGCGTCGGTGGACTAGATTGGCCCCGTGCACAACATCTTCACCACCGCTTTCGTGACGGTCCATCGGCTCTACATCAACAAGGTCGAGCGAAAGGGCCGCACTGCAGCGGAGGTCGACGAGATCGTCCGGTGGTTCACCGGATTCGACCAAGCCACCCTGGATCGACATCTCGAGGCCGAGACGACATTCGAGGACTTCTTCGCGGCGGCGAACCTGAACCCGAACGCGATACTGATCACCGGAGTTGTCTGCGGCATCCGCGTCGAGAATGTCGAAGATCCCCTGATGAAGAAAATCCGATTGCTGGACAAGCTGATCGACGAGTTGGCCAAGGGCAAGAAGATGGAGAAAATTCTGCGTGGGTGATCCCGTTAGAATCACGCTGAATCGAACTGTGGTCATTGCTTCGACGCGGGACTTCACTGTGCGTCATGACAACTACCGAAAATCGTGCACTCGCCAAGAACTGGCCCGACGCTCCGACCACTGCCGCCGGATGGATTTCCCGCGCAGGTGAGGTAGCGCAGCTTCTCGCTGTCGACGCCGTTGCCCGTGACAAGGGTCGTGAGCTTCCGTCCGCAGAGGTTCAGTTGCTCAAGGACGCCGGGCTCGTCACGCTGCTCGGTCCCGTCGAGCACGGTGGCGGCGGCCAGGATTGGCCCACGGCCTACCAGGTGATTCGCACCGTCTCGAAGGCCGATGGCTCGATCGGTCAGCTGCTGGGCTACCACCTTCTCTGGTTCTGGGCCGCGCGTCTGGTCGGTACCCCCGAGCAGATCGAGGCCGTCGAAGCCGATGCCACGAAGAACAAGTGGTTCTTCGGCGGTGCTGTCAATCCCCGCGACAACGACGTGTCGGTCACCGACGAGGGCGACACCATCGTGTTCGACGGTTCCAAGACGTTCTCCACCGGCAGTCGTGTCTCGGACGTGACCGTGCTCGAAGGTGCGCTCGAGGGCAGCACCGATCACGTGTTCGCAATCGTGCCGTCGAACATCGAGGGTCTGTCCTTCCATGACGATTGGGACAACATCGGCCAGCGTCAGACCGAAAGTGGCAGTGTCACGATCGACAAGGTTCGCGTCGACTGGGCAAGTGCAGCGGGGTTCGTGGACAAGGTGTTTCAGCCCCGCGTCTACAACACCCTCAACGTGCCGACCATTCAGTTGGTGTTCGTCAACTTCTACCTCGGAATCGCGAGGGGTGCTCTCGAGGAGGCCGCGTCGTACACCAAGGACAAGACTCGCGCGTGGCTGCACAGCACGGTGGACAAGGCCGTCGACGAGCCGTACATCATCGACATCTACGGCGATCTGACTGCCAAACTGTGGGCCGTCGAAGCGCTGGCCGACGCAGTGGCGTTGGAAGGCCAGAAGATTCACGACAACGCGTGGAACGTCACCGCCGAGGAGCGCGGTGACCACGAGGTCCGGGTGGCCGCAGTCAAGGCTCGCGCCACCGACGTCTCGCTCGAGATCACCTCGACCGTGTTCGAGGCCCTCGGTGCCCGCGCCACGGCCAGCAAGTACGGGTTCGATCGCTTCTGGCGCAACGTCCGTACCCACACCCTGCACGATCCGGTTGCCTACAAGCGACGCGAAGTCGGCCGCTGGGTGCTCACCGGTGAGCTGCCCGAGCCCACCTGGTACTCGTAATCCCGACATTTTCGGCCCCGATCCGACCCCCGATTTCCGGATGAATGTGCCATCCACGCCATCTGAGTGCGTGGGTGGCACATTCATCCGACAAAGGATGACGCACACATGAGCACCGAAAAAATCGCCGACGCAATCAAGTTCGCATACTGGGTTCCCAATGTTTCGGGTGGCCTGGTCACCAGTACCATCGAGCAACGGACCAGTTGGGACTACGAGTACAACAAGAAGCTGGCGCAGACCGCCGAGAACAACGGCTTCGAGTATGCCCTCAGTCAGGTCCGTTACGAGGCGAGCTACGGGGCCGAGTTCCAGCACGAGTCGACGAGCTTCTCGCTCGCGTTGCTGTTGGCCACCGAACGTCTGAAAGTCATTGCCGCCGTGCATCCCGGGCTCTGGCAGCCTGCCGTGTTGGCCAAGCTGGGAGCGACGGCAGACCACCTCTCGAACGGCCGTTTTGCGGTCAACGTCGTCAGTGGCTGGTTCAAGGACGAATTCACCCACCTCGGTGAGCCGTGGCTCGAGCACGACGAAAGATACCGTCGCAGCGCCGAATTCCTGCAGGTGCTGCGCAAGATCTGGACCGAGGACGACGTGGATTTCCGGGGCGACTTCTATCGGATCCACGATTTCACGCTCAAGCCCAAGCCGCTCAACACCCCGGAACGGCCCAATCCTGAACTCTTCCAGGGTGGTAACTCGTCCGCCGCGCAGGAGAATGCCGGCCGGTACTCGGATTGGTACTTCAGTAACGGCAAGGATTTCGACGGCGTCACCGAGCAGCTCGACAACCTGCGTCGGGTCGCGCGCGATCACCGACGTGAGGTCAAGTTCGGGCTCAACGGCTTCATCATCGCGCGAGACAGCGAGAAGGAAGCGCGAGATACGTTGCGAGAGATCATCGACAAGGCCAACAAGCGTGCCGTCGAGGGTTTCAGAGGTGCGGTGCAGCAGGCGGGCAATTCGACGGCCGACAAGAAGGGGATGTGGGCCGACTCGACGTTCGAGGACCTCGTTCAGTACAACGACGGGTTCAAGACGCAGTTGATCGGCACCCCGGAGCAGGTTGCCGAACGCATCGTCGCCTACCGACGCCTCGGCGTCGACCTCGTTCTCGGTGGCTTCCTGCACTTTCAGGAGGAAATCGAATACTTCGGAGCGAAGGTGCTGCCGCTGGTGCGGGAGCTCGAAGCGGCCGAATCGAACGACCACGAGTTGGTCACGTCCCACTGACCTGGAGTTCCTCGAGCGGTCGGGTCCGTGCAGTAGCGTGAGATCTCGGACCCGACCGACCTGGGTACGGCACTATCAGGATGAGGAGACGCGATGACCTACTCGCCCGGCAGCCCTGACAACGGGGGCTCCAACTCTGGTGGCTACGGCGGAGGCGGACCGTCCTACGGCCCCCCGTCCACGCCGAATCAGTCCACGCCGAATCAGCCGTCGTCGGGTGCCTACCCCCAGTCGGGTCAGAACCAGCCGTTCCACCAGCCGTCGGTATCCAACCCGTTCGGCCCGCCCGTGCCAGGAACCTCCGCACCGAGCGGGTCCGCGCCGGGCACGTCCGGGCACTCGACGAAGTCGTCCGGTGCCGGGCTCGCACAACTGCCGAAGATCCTGACCTTCGTGGTGCTCGGTCTCGGTATCGTCAACTTCCTGCTCGGCCTGCTCGATTTCGTCACCGCCGAAGTGTCGTCGTCCGAGCAACTGCCCAGCGGCATCCAGACCTCGTTCAGCACCAACTTCTTCGAGTCCGGCGGAAGTGCGGCGTCGATCGCGTTCCTGCTCGCCGCCGGTCTGATCGCAGGTGCGTCGCTGCTGCAGAAAGACGCCCGGAACCAGGCCGTGATCGCGGCACTGGCCATCGCCGGATTCCTGGTGCTCGTCTTCCAGTCGTTCAGCCTGCCCAGTGCCGAGGGCAACGAGTTCGCCAGCACCAGCAGTTCGCTCGGAATCGGCGCGATCCTGGTACTCGTGTTGGGCTTCGTGCAGGCAGCGGCCGCTGTGGTTGCGCTGCTGCTCGATGCAGGCATCGTCAAGGCCCCGGCACCCAAGCAGTCCGGCTTCGGGAACCAGGGTCAGCAGTCCGGTTACGGCCAGCAGAATCCGTACAACGCGCCGACGACGTCGTTCGGTGGACCGTCCGGACCGCAGAACTACAGCAACCCGCCGGCCTACGGTCAGGCCCCGTCGAACACGGCAGGCTCGTCGAATTTCGGACAGGCGCCGAGTGGACAGGCGTCCGGCCAGCATTCCTACGGTCCCGGCGCACAATCGCCGTACGGCAATCAGCCTGCGCCCAACACCGCACCGCAGGGCGGCTACTCACCGCCGCCGTACACCGGTCCGAGCGGTCCGCCCGCCGGCCAGGCGTACCCGCCGAACCAGTACCCGTACGGCGGCCAGCCGTCCGGCTACGGTCAGCCGTCGAGCACACCCGACGAGTCCGAATCGGGCGCACAGTCGACGCCGTACGGCGCGCCGACTCAGTCGTTCGGTGCCACTCCCGCGGAAGACGACAACAAGCGCGACTGATTTCGCACGTCACACTCGACTTCGCGGCGCGCCTGACCGGCGTGCCGCGTCGTTGATGCGAATCTCGTAGTGATGAGCGATCTATTGAACCGAGATACTCGACGCGCGGCCGCACGCAGTTCCCGTGTGAGCACCGGGCCTACGCCCGATCAGTCACGAACGCTCGCTGCAGTGGCCTTCAAAACCTCCGGGTTGGTGGTGGTCATCGCCACGACGCTGGTCCTGATCACCCTTGTCTCGGTCAACAGTGATCTCACCGGAACCCTCGGTGCCATCGCCGGTTCCTGGTTCGCGGTGCACCTGGTGCCGCTGAGTATCGGTGGCACGTCGATGGGCGTCGCCCCGATGCTTCCCACCCTCGTCGTCGCCTGGTCCGTCGCACGCACGGTTCACCACGCGGTGGACGAGACCACCGACCGTCGCATGGTCAGGTGGGTGTTCGCCGCGTCGATGGCCGGACCCCTCGCCGTCACGGCCATCGCTCTGGCCGTCGCCAAGGATGCGTCGACGGTTATCGGATTGTCGAGCCCCAACGCACTCGTTGCTTTCTCGTGGGTGGCCGGAGTACACGCAGCGGCTTCGGGCACCGGCTTGGTCCTGGCTCGCTGGGACACTCTGGTGATCGATCGACACCTGCCCGACTGGGTACGCGCACTCGTCGCACCACTCGTGCGGTCCGTTGCGGTGCTGACGGCAGGCGGCTCCGCCATCGTGCTGCTGGCTCTGCTCGCCTCCTGGGACACCGCCGGTTCGCTGCTCGACAACGGACGCACCCTCGTCGGCATGCTGGGACTGACCGTGCTGTCGGTGCTGTACCTGCCGAACATCGTCCTCGGTGCCCTCGCCGTCGCGACGGGGTCCTCGGCGAGCTTCGGAGACGCAACGGTCAGCCTGTTCTCGACGACGGGCGGGCCGCTCCCGCCGCTTCCGATCCTCGCCGTCCTCCCCGAAGGATCCGCGCAGACGATCTGGATCGTCATGCTCGTCGTTCCCATCGCAGCCGGGCTACTCCTGGGACGCGACTGCGCGATCCGAAGCGTGGACGTCCAGGTCGCGGTCTCCTCGGTGTGGGCCGTCGCTGCAGTCATGGGAGCCCTCGCCGCGGTGTTCGGCTACGCCGCAGGCGGGAACCTGGGCACGTTCGGCACAGTCGAAGTCACCGTGTGGAGCTTCGCACTGCTGACCTTCGCCTGGCTCGGCGTCGTCGGATCCGCCTCGGCGGCCCTCGTCGTGTGGCGTCGAGCAGACCCGGAACCCGACCACGAACCCCACGACCGATCCGGTACCGAGCAGCCCGTGCCGGCGACCGTGCCCGCAGCAGAACTGGCCATTCGAGCGCCTGCGTCGGAGCCGGACGAGGCTGTCGCGGACACCGTCGTCGAGGCCGAGGTCGTCGACGAGAAGCCGGTCGCGACAGTGGAAGCAGACGATCCGATCGCGGCAGACGCCGAATCCGAGGAACCGCTCGAGGCCGAGATCGTCGCTCCGCCCCCGGCCCAGGACGACGCGTCGAGCACTGCGGAGGACGGACCTGCCCGGTAGGGGCGCGGGTCGGAGCGACTAGGCTTTCTGCTGGCTCGAACGATCCCCTCGATACCTCAGGAGTAGTGCGCTGACTGCCTTGCGTGAGACACCCGCGCGGGTCGTCGTCCTCGCGTCGGGGACCGGCTCGCTCCTGCAGTCGCTCGTCGCCGCGACAACTGCCGAGGACTACCCGGCACGCATCGTGGCCGTCGGAGTCGATCGAGAGTGCGCGGCCGCTCGTCATGCCGACGATGCCGCGATCCCACATTTTCGTATCGGCTTGCGAGACTTCGTCGATCGGTCGGCCTGGGATGCGGCGCTCACCGACGCTGCACTGGGGTTCGAGCCCGATCTGATCGTCACCGCAGGGTTCATGAAGATCCTCGGCCCTCGATTTCTCGACGCGTTCGCCGGCCGGATAGTCAACACGCACCCCGCGCTGTTGCCGTCGTTCCCGGGTGCGCACGCCGTTCGCGACGCGCTGGACCACGGCGTCAAACTGACCGGTTCGACGGTGCATCTGGTCGATTCCGGCGTCGACACCGGGCCGATCCTGGCTCAGGAAGCCGTGCCCGTTCTCGACGGCGACGACGAAGCGGCATTGCACGAACGCATCAAGACTGTGGAACGACGGTTGCTGGTCGACGTGATCGCAGCGGTCGCAGCCAAAGGTGTCACCTCCGATGGACGAAAGGCTCAGATAATCCGATGAGTGAACGTAAAGCGGTGCGCCGCGCACTGGTCAGTGTCTACGACAAGACCGGACTGATCGAACTTGCGACCGGTTTGCACGCCGCGGGCGTCGCTCTGGTGTCCACCGGATCGACGGCGAGCAAGATCGCCGACGCCGGAATCCCGGTCACCAAGGTCGAGGACCTCACCGGATTCCCCGAAACCCTCGAGGGCCGCGTCAAGACGCTGCATCCTCGCGTCCATGCCGGGGTCCTTGCCGACACCCGCAAGCCCGAGCACCTGGCTCAGCTGGATGAGCTGGGCATCGAGGCGTTCGAGCTCGTCGTGGTCAACCTGTACCCGTTCACCGAGACCGTCGCCAGTGGTGCGACACCCGACGAATGTGTCGAGCAGATCGATATCGGTGGCCCCTCGATGGTGCGCGCCGCAGCCAAGAATCACCCGTCGGTCGCGGTTGTCGTCGACCCGAGCCGGTACGACGACGTACTCTCCGCTGTCTCCGGTGGCGGATTCACGCTCGCCGAGCGCACATCTCTTGCCGCGCAGGCATTTCAGCACACCGCGGCGTACGACGTCGCAGTGGCGTCGTGGATGTCGAGCGTCCTGACCCCCGACACCGAGACGGTATTTCCCGAGTGGATTGGCGGCACCTGGGACCGCTCCGCAGTACTTCGGTACGGCGAGAACCCGCACCAGAAGGCCGCCCTGTACGTCGACTCCTCCGCTGCTGCCGGCATCGCGCAGGCTAAGCAGCTGCACGGAAAAGAGATGTCGTACAACAACTTCACCGATTCGGATGCGGCCTGGCGGGCAGCGTTCGATCACTCGGAGCCCACCGTCGCGATCATCAAGCACGCCAACCCGTGCGGAATCGCCGTCGGCACCGACATCGCCGAGGCGCACCGAAAGGCGCATGCGTGCGATCCGGTGAGCGCCTACGGCGGCGTCATCGCGGCCAACCGTGAGGTCACCGTCGAGATGGCCGAGCAAGTCGCCGAGATCTTCACCGAGGTCATCATCGCGCCCTCCTACGCCGACGGTGCACTGGGAGTGCTGCAGCGCAAGAAGAACATTCGAGTTCTGCTCGCAGAAGCGCCGCCCACCGCGGGTGTCGAACTCAAGCCGATCTCCGGCGGGGCACTGCTGCAGCAGCGCGACGTCATCGACGCCGACGGCGACGATCCGGCCAACTGGACCCTGGCCGCCGGCGAACCCGCCGACGAGCAGACCCTCAAGGATCTCGAATTCGCTTGGCGCGCAGGACGAGCCGTCAAGTCCAACGCAATTCTGCTCGCTCACGACGGCGCGTCGGTCGGCGTCGGAATGGGCCAGGTCAACCGCGTCGACGCCGCCCACCTCGCTGTCCAGCGTGCCGGGGATCGCGTCGTCGGTTCGGTCGCGTCCTCCGATGCCTTCTTCCCGTTCCCTGACGGCTTGCAGGTCCTCATGACCGCGGGTGTCAAAGCCGTTGTGCAGCCCGGTGGTTCGGTCCGCGACAACGAAGTGATCGCGGCAGCCCAGGATGCGGGCGTGACGCTGTATCTGACGGGTTCGCGGCACTTCGCCCACTAGCTGCTCCGTCGAGATCGCAGTTGTGCAGCCTTTTACACCATTTCCGCTCGCATAATTGCGATCTCGACGATCTGTGGATGAACGAAACCATAATCCACAGATTGGCCTGCCGGCCGTTTCGAGGAGCTCGACCCTGCCAGGGTTGAGCGATGGGGATCGAGTCAGGACCGTTTCGTGGGTCGGTTGCAGTGCAGTCGGGAGCACTGAGTCGTCATCGACTGAGCCGCGACTATGTACGAGTGTTCCGTGACACGTATGTGCCCGCGGGAACCACCATGGATGCGCGGACCCTGGCTGTGGCGGCATCTGTGTGCGTCGGCAACAGCGCAATTGTCGCGGGTACTTCGGCGGCCGCCATACATGGCGCGCGATGGGTCGACGCCTCGGTGCCGCCCACTGTGCTTGCGCCGAAAAAATCACATCGAATACCAGGGCTGATCCTCCGGCGCGACTCGATCGAGCCCGCCGATGTGCTCGTTGTCGGCGGGGTGGCGGTGACCAACCCCGTACGAACCGCGTTCGATATCGGGCGATGGGTTTCGCCACCGCAGTCCGTGATCTTCCTCGATTCACTCATGGCCGCGACCGGCCTCGAGCGGGATGCGGTGAGTGCATTCGCGTCAGTGCGTCCGAGGTGTCGGGGTATCCGGGTGCTGCTCGACGCCCTCGGTCGTGTGGATGGAGGCGCGGAATCGCCGCAGGAGACGCGCACACGCCTGTTGCTGATCGATGCTGGACTCCCGAAACCCACCACCCAGATCGACATTCGAGATGCGCGTGGTCGATTTGTCGCGCGGATCGACATGGGGTGGGAGAGGTGGCGTGTCGGGGTGGAATACGAGGGCGTGCAGCACAGGCTCGACGAGCGTCAGCGAACTCGAGACATCGAAAGGTACGAGGACTTGCAGCAGTGCGATTGGCATATCGTTCGAGTCAATTCCGAACAACTCCGCCGTCGTCCCGACGAAGTCGTCCGTCGAGTTCGGGCCAAGCTTCGTAAGGCAGGAGCACCGGTCTAGCGAGATCGCAGTTGTGCAGGGGAATTGTCCAGTTTGGGTGGCATAAGTGCGAACTCGACGGAACCACAACGGACCACTAGATGGCAGCAATCGTCAAACGCTCGTAGCGTGGAGAAGTGACCTCCACCAAACCTGGCATCTCCACTCTCGGCGAACTCAAGGCATCCGGACATCGGCAGCGGTCGATCAAGGAAGAGCTCCGCGAAAATCTTTTGACGGCGTTGCGTGACGGCGAAGATCCGTGGCCGGGGATCGTCGGCTTCGGGTCGACGGTGCTGCCGCAATTCGAGCGCGCAATTCTGGCCGGTCATGACGTCGTTCTGTTGGGTGAGCGTGGGCAGGGCAAGACGCGTCTGCTGCGTACCCTCAACCTGCTGCTCGACGAGTGGGTGCCGGTGATCGCCGGTGCCGAACTGGGCGAGCATCCGTACGAGCCCATCACCCCTGAGAGCATTCGTAGAGCGAAGGAACTGGGCGACGACCTGCCCATCGAGTGGCGGCACCGCAGCGAGCGGTACGCCGAGAAGCTTGCGACCCCGGATACTTCGGTCGCTGACCTCGTCGGCGATGTCGATCCGGTGAAGGTCGCCGAGGGCCGCAGCTTGGGCGACCCGGAGACCATTCACTTCGGTCTCGTTCCTCGGAGTCACCGTGGCATCGTGGCCATCAACGAACTTCCCGACCTCGCTGAGCGCATTCAGGTGTCGCTGCTCAACGTCATGGAGGAGCGCGACATTCAGGTCCGCGGCTACACCCTGCGGCTCCCGCTCGACGTCATGTTGGTGGCCAGTGCCAACCCCGAGGACTACACCAATCGCGGACGCATCATCACCCCGCTCAAGGACCGCTTCGGTGCCGAGATCAGGACGCACTACCCGCTCGAGCTGGACGACGAGGTAGCCGTCATCGATCAGGAAGCAGACCTGCAGGCCGAGGTCCCGGCATACCTGCTCGAGGTGCTCGCTCGATTCACTCGACTGCTGCGCGAATCGCCGTCGGTCGACCAGCGCTCCGGCGTCTCGGCACGATTCGCGATCGCCGCTGCCGAAACGATCGCTGCCGCAGCGGTTCACCGCGCCGCGATACTCGGCGAAGCGGACGCCGTGGCGCGGCCGGTGGACCTGGGCACGATCATCGAGGTGCTGCGCGGCAAGGTCGAGTTCGAGTCGGGCGAAGAAGGCCGCGAAATCGAGGTCCTCGAACACATGCTGCGACGCGCGACGGCCGATACCGTCCGGGCACACCTGGGCGGCCTGAACCTCGCGGCGTTGGTGACGGCCGTGGAAACCGGCGAACCGATCGTCACCGGCGATCGCATCACCGCAAAGGCTCTGCTCGACGAGCTGCCCGACGTGGCCGTGATCGGCGACATCACCGAGCGGTTGAAGGCGACCTCGGACGGCGAGAAAGCAGCCGCCGTCGAACTGGCACTCGAAGGTCTCTACCTCGCGCGGCGAATCTCGAAGGATCCCGACGACGACGGCCAGACGGTGTACAGCTGATGCGTCGCTCCAGGTACGGGCGCTATCACGAGGGCCCGGATCCACTGGCTCCTCCCGTCGATCTGCGGGAGGCGTTGGATGCGATCGGCGAGGACGTCCTCGAGGGGGCGTCGCCTCGCCGGGCGTTGCAGGAGATGCTGCGGCGCGGAACGAAGAACATGCGCGGGCTCGACGACCTCGCGGCCCAGGCTGCCAAGCGTCGCCGAGATCTGTTGAAGCAGAACAACCTCGACGGCACGCTGCAGGAAGTGCGTGAGCTGCTGGACAAGGCGGTGCTCGAGGAGCGTAAGGCGTTGGCGCGTGCCCTTGACGACGATGCGAGGTTCCAGGAGATGCAGATCGGCGATCTGTCTCCGTCCACCGCCCAAGCGGTGCAGGAGCTCTCGGATTACGACTGGCGTTCGTCGGAGGGGCGCGAGAACTACGAGAAGATCAAGGATCTGCTCGGCCGCGAGATGCTCGATCAGCGATTCGCCGGCATGAAGCAGGCTCTCGAAGGTGCCACCGAGCAGGATCGTCAGGCCATCAGCGAGATGCTGAAGGACCTCAACGAACTGCTCGACGCCCACAACAAGGGCGAGAACACCGACGAGCAGTTCGACGAGTTCATGAACAAGCACGGTCAGCATTTTCCGGAGAATCCGAAGAATGTCGACGAGCTACTCGATTCACTCGCCCAGCGGGCTGCCGCCGCGCAGCGACTACGCAACTCTCTGACTCCCGAGCAGCGAGCCGAGTTGGATGCGTTGGCGCAGCAGGCCTTCGGTGATTCGAACCTGCTGGATCAGCTCGATCAACTGGATCAGAATCTGCAGCAGGCCCGGCCCGGTGAGGATTGGGACGGTTCGCAGAACTTCCGCGGCGAGAACGGAATGGGCCTCGGTGACGGTACCGGGGCACTGCAGGACATTGCCGATCTCGAGAATCTGGGCAATCAGCTCTCGCAGCAGTACAACGGGGCGGCGCTGGACGATATCGACGCCGATGCCCTGCTGAAACAACTCGGACCGGAGGCTGCGGCCGATGCCCGGATGCTCTCCGAGCTCGAAAAGGCACTGCAGCAGCAAGGTTTCATGGACAAGGGTGCCGACGGTCAGTGGCGTCTGTCGCCGAAGGCAATGCGTCAGCTGGGGCAGTCGGCGCTGAAGGATGTCGCGGGAAAGCTGTCTCGACGCGGCGGCGAGCGAGATACTCGCAAGGCCGGCGCAATGGGTGAGCCGACGGGAGCGTCGCGCACCTGGGAATTCGGCGACACCGAACCGTGGGACGTGACGCGCACGGTCAACAACGCCGTCTTGCGTACGGCTGCACAGGGATCGGGCTTTCCGGTGCAGCTGCAGGTGACGGATGTGGAGATCAGCGAGACCGAGACTCGAACGCAGGCTGCGGTGGCGTTGCTGGTCGACACGTCGTTCTCGATGGTGATGGACGGCCGCTGGGTGCCGATGAAGCGCACCGCATTGGCTCTCAATCACCTGGTGAGTACTCGTTTTCGCGGGGACGACCTACAACTCATCGGATTCGGCAGGCACGCACAGACATTGACGGCCTCGGAGCTCGCCGGCCTGGACGGTGCCTACGATCAGGGCACCAATCTGCATCACGCGTTGATGCTCGCAGTGCGGCATCTGCGTCGGCATCCCAATGCGCAGCCGGTGGTCTTGATCGTCACCGACGGTGAGCCGACGGCTCATCTGGAGCCGGACGGCCATGCATATTTCGATTACCCGCCGTCGTCGAAGACGTTGGGGTTGACGGTGCGTGAGCTCGATACCGTCGCGAAACTCGGTGCGCAGGTGACGATTTTCCGTCTCGGCGACGATCCCGGTCTGGCCCGGGTGGTCGACAAGATGGCCGAACGGGTCGGCGGCAGGGTCATCGCGCCGGATCTGGACGGATTGGGTGCTGCAGTGGTGAGCGACTACCTCAAGCGTCGACGGTCGTAGTCACTTCTCTGCTGCCTTGATGTCCACCGAGACTCCGCCCCAGAAGGCGAGTCCGGTGATGACCACTCGGGGCGCACCGGGGTGCGTGGCGCTGACGTGCTCGAATCCGCCCATGATCCCGGTGCCGCGGACCTCGACGCCGATGCCGGGCGGCACGGTGATCTCGATGCCGCCCATGATCGCGACGCAGTTGATGGTGGTTTCCTGGGCCGAGAACGTCGCTCGGCGTAGGTCGAGTTCCACTCCGCCCCAGAAGGCGAGGGCGTCGATGCGTGCGGCGACGGTCCATTCGCCTTTGCGAACCGAGCCGCTCATGATCGCGATGGCCCGATCGGTCTGGGGCGCACCGGTCTGCGTTGTCTGCGGAGGTGGGGTGAGGGCCAGATCGTCGGTCAACAGGTCCAAGTCGCCGTAGGTCTTCGCTCGGTACGCCGCGGCCGTCCGCTCGTCGTACTCGGTGACGGTCAGTTGACCGTTGGCGAACGCGTCGCTCAGCAGCTGCGCCACGAGGTTGCGATCGGCATCGGCAGCGCGCACCGTACTTCGATTTCGGTCGGGTCGTTGGTCGCTCACCGGTCGGACATTACCGGCGACCGGGTCAGGCCGCATTCAGGATTGCGCGATGACCCAGCGGCGACGCCAGCGTGATCTGCATGGTGGCGTAGACGGCAACCATGATGCAGGACTTGTCCTCGGCGTCCGGTCTGGTCCCGGTACGCAGTTCGATCGTGACGGCCGTATCGGTCTCGGTCACCGTCGCGTCGGCTCCATAGCACTCGGGCGTGCCGGTGACGAAGTGCACCGCGATGGTGTTGGGGGAGACCTGGCTCCACGACTCGAACGGAGTGGTCGTCGCGCGGATCAGATCAGGGGTCGACTCGAACATCGTGCCGACGTCGCCGACGGGAACCTCGTGGGGGACGGGCGGCGCGCTGGGTTGCTGGACGAACCCGATGGGGGTGGTGGAGTTCGTTGTCGGCGTCGTCTCGTCGTCGTCACCGGCGGCGGTGCTGCAGCCGGCCAAGAGCAGGCACAGCATGACACCTGCAGCGAGAAACCTCATGAACCCAAAGTAGCGCTGGGAGCTGAGGAGAACCTTTGTGTTCGTCTCATGCCAGCAGCACCGTGACGAGTGCGATGACGGGAATCGAGACCAGGGTCGTGACGAATGCCGTGTCGCGGGCCAGAACGACCCCTCGCTGGTAGCGGCTCGCGAAGACGAAGACGTTCTGCGCTGTGGGCAGTGCCGAGACGACGACGATGGCGAACAGGTCGTGCCCGTCGAGGCCGAAGACGAATCGGGCCATCAGATACCCGAGCAGGGGCTGCAGCGCCATCTTGAACAGGGTCGCCAGAGCCACGTCTCGTCGCGGGCTGATGCCCTTCTGCAGCACCCGCGCGCCGTACAGCGACAGTCCGAACGCGAGCAGTGCACCCGGAACGGACAGGTTGCCGACGAGTTGGAACGGCTGCATGAGCGCCTCGGGGAGCTCGAATCCGGTGATCGACAGTACGAGACCCGCTGCCCCGGCCAGCACGATCGGGTTTCGGAACGGCGTCGTGACCGTCTTGAACAGAGGGACCTCGTCGATTTTGGTGGAGATGTCGAGGACGGTCACCGCGATCGGCGTGTAGATCATGATCTGGAACAGCAGCAGGGGTGCGACGAAGTTGGCGTCGCCCAGAACGAACACGGCGATCGGGATACCGAGGTTCGCGGCATTGACGTAGGAGCTCGCGAGTGCGCCGACGGTCGCGTCGGGCACGGCGCGTTTCAGCGCGAGCTTCGCGATGAAGAAGTAGATGGCCCCGACGAGCAGTGCGGTGGAACCGGCGACGGCAAGAACGGGGGACAGGATGACCGACAGGTCCGACTTGGCCAACGTGACGAACAGCAGCGACGGCGTCGCCACGAAGAAGACCAGTCGGCTCAGAACGAATTGGCCGTGTTCGCCGAGGATTTTCAGATGGGCGAGCAGGTAGCCCAGTGCGATGACGACGAAGATGACGGTGAAGCCTTCGAGAACGCCGGACATCGTAGAACTGCTCGTTTCTTGCTGGGAACGACAGAAAGGCCACGTAGCCCAGGGCTACGTGGCCTTTCTCGAAAGCTGATTCAGCGGCTGGTGAACGGCAGCAATGCCATTTCACGAGCGTTCTTCACTGCGACAGCGACCTGGCGCTGCTGCTGCGGGGTGAGCCCGGTGACCCGGCGGCTACGGATCTTGCCGCGGTCGGAAATGAACTGACGAAGAAGGTTGATGTCCTTGTAGTCCACCGTGGTGACCTTGGCGGCGTTCAACGGGTTCTTCTTCGGTCGACGACCCGCCTCTGCGCGGACCTTCTTCGACGGTGCTCTCTTGACTGCCATCTCTACCTTTTCCCTTACCAGCTCGACTTGTGGACGCCTGGCAGCTCCCCGCGGTGAGCCATCTCGCGCATCTTCACGCGGGACAGCCCGAATTTCCGTAGGTAACCGCGCGGACGTCCATCCGCAGCGTCACGATTGCGCAATCGTACCGGACTCGAATCGCGTGGCAGACGCTGCAGTGCCGCCTGGGCCTGTGCGCGCTCGGAATCGCTGCTCGAGGGCTTGCGAATGATCTCTTTGAGCTCAGTGCGACGCGTTGCCCAGCGAGCGACGACGACCTTGCGTTGCTCGTTCTTCGCGATCTTCGATTTCTTGGCCACCGGTCAGCGCTCCTCTCGGAAATCGACGTGCTTGCGGACGACCGGGTCGTACTTCTTCATCACGAGTCGGTCGGGATCGTTGCGACGGTTCTTGCGGGTGACGTAGGTGTAGCCGGTGCCGGCGGTCGACTTGAGTTTGACGATGGGGCGGACGTCGGTGCTCTTGCCCATCAGACCTTCTCCCCACGTGCGCGGATCTTGGCCACCACGGCGTCGATGCCGTCGCGGTCGATGGTCTTGATGCCCTTGGCCGAGAGCGTGAGGGTGACGCGGCGTCCGAGGCTGGGGGCGTAGTAGGTCTTGCGCTGGATGTTGGGATCCCACCTGCGGCTGGTGCGCACGTGGGAGTGCGAGACCGACTTTCCGAAGCTGGGGGTGCGGCCGGTGACTTGGCAGTGCGCTGACATGAGCACTCCTTTCTTGCCGTTATGACAATCGTTTTCGACAAAGCGTTCAAGCGAATGTAGCGTGCATCCTCAGAGAATGACAATCGTTGTCGAGAAGAAAGGCGCTCGTGAACACATCACCGGACGATCGAACCCCGATGGTCCTCGTCTCCGGCTGGACCGGAGCCATGGACGCTGTCGTGACATCGCTGCTCGCGCCGGGAACTGTCGCAGTCCGCCACGACCTGAGCCGCGTCACTGAGGGCGTCGTACGCCGAACGTTGTTCGTCCTGGGTGAGAACCCGCGCGAGACGATCTTGGAACTGGCGCACGGCTGTGTCTCCTGCACGCTGCGCGAGGACCTGCTGCCGCTGCTACGTGCACTGTCGAGTCGCAGCAGTGTCGATCGCATCGTGCTCGTTCTGGACCCCGCGCTCGAGCCCGAGGCGTTGTGCTGGGCGGTGGACAACGTCATCGTCGCCGACGTGGTGGGGCAGATCGACGGACCGGCCTCGAGGGACGTACGTATCGAGGCCGTGATCGGCTGCCTCGACGCCGCAACCTGGTTGGCCGACGCCACCGGCGACGACACCTTGGCAGACCGAGGCATCGTCGCGAGTGGGGATGACGATCGAACCGTCGCGCAGTTGGTAGTAGGCCAGGTGGACTACTCCGACGCGCTCGTCGTCACCGCAGGTCCCGATGTCGACGCGTGGGAGCGCGCCAGGCTCGCGGCTGTCCTCGTTCGGTTGGCGCCGAACGCACCCGTCGTCTGGGTTTCTCAGGACTCGATGGTCGACGGCCCAGCAGTTCTCGCGTCCGTTCCCTTCGATGCCCGGCGCGGTGAGATCACCGACGCTCACTCGCCGCTGTTGCGGGGCCAGCCGCCCTTGTCCGTCGACTGCGGAGTCGCACTTGTGGAGTTCACTGCAACTCGGCCGTTCCATCCCGAACGACTGCACGAGGCCATCGATGTGTTGCTCGACGGCGTCGTCACCGCTCGCGGACGGGCATGGGTCGCTACGCAACCCGACGAAGCGCTGTGGATCGAATCGGCCGGCGGCGGTCTACGGGTGGCGAGCGCCGGAAAGTGGCTTGCGGCAATGACTCCGGTGGAACAGGATCGCGTCGACACCACCAGGCGAGCGATGGCTGCGCTGCGGTGGGACGAGCACTTCGGTGATCGAGACACGTCGTTGGTGATTTTGGTACATCAGGCCGACCCCACCGAGATCGACCGAACTCTGCAGTGGGCGTTGGTGTCCGACGACGAGATGACCGATCCCGCTCAGTGGGCCACGTGGACCGACCCGTTCGGCCAGTGGCACGAAGACCCCTGCGAGAGCAGCGAATCCCCGTACGCAGACCAGTCACGAGAGGCAACAGAATGAAGCCAGGCATCCACCCCGATTACCACCCGGTGGTGTTCCAGGACTCGAGCACCGGGAACAAGTTCCTCACTCGATCCACCGTCACGTCCGCCCGCGAGACCGAGTGGGAAGACGGCAACACCTACCCCCTGATCGTCGTCGACGTCTCGTCCGAATCGCATCCCTTCTGGACCGGGGCGACACGCGTCATGGACACCCAGGGACGCGTCGAGAAGTTCGAGAAGCGCTACGGCCGTCGAAGCCGAAAGGAGGCGTGAGACATGGCTGTTCCGAAGAGAAAGATGTCGCGTTCCAACACGCGTAGCCGACGGGCACAGTGGAAAGCCGTCGCCCCGGATCTGGTGACGGTGCGTTTTCAGGGTCGAGAGTTCCGAGTGCCGCGCAGGTTGGTCAAAGCGGTTCAGGCCGGCGTCTACGACCCGAGCTGACCCCCGCTCGTGCGCGTTGTGCGCCCTTCCAGGTACGCACAACGCGCACGAGGGCGGAGCCCGGTACGTTTGCTCGATGGACGGAACGGAACCTTCGTCGAAGGACGTCAAGCGATGGCGGCAGTACCTCGCCGACGAGCGGGCCGAGGCTGCCGTCTATCGCGACCTGGCGGGTAGGCGCAGCGGTGAGGAACGCGACATTCTGCTCGAGTTGGCCGACGCGGAAGGTCGCCACGAACAGCATTGGCGCAATCTGCTCGGCGATCGCGTCGGGATGCCGCTCAAAGGTGACATCCGTACCCGGATCCTCGGCGTGCTGGCGCGCCGCTTCGGATCGGTGTTCGTGCTCGCCCTCGCGCAACGCGCCGAGACCCGCTCGCCCTACGCGACCGACGCCGACGCAACGGACGCAATGACGGCCGACGAGCAAATTCACGCCGAGGTGATCCGGGCACTGGCTGCCCGTGGCCGAAATCGACTCTCGGGAACCTTCCGGGCCGCGGTGTTCGGTGCCAACGACGGATTGGTCAGCAACCTCGCCCTGGTGCTCGGCATCAGCGGATCCGGAGTGTCCAACCAGATCGTGTTGGTCACCGGACTCGCCGGCCTGCTTGCCGGTGCGCTGTCGATGGGAGCAGGCGAATACGTCTCGGTGCGCTCACAACGCGAACTGCTCGAGGCATCGTCGCCCGACAGCGCAGCGAATGAGGCCGTTCAACACCTCGACGTCGACGCCAACGAACTCGCACTCGTCTACCGCGCTCGCGGAATGACCCACGAGGAAGCCGACGCGAAAGCCGCGGACATCATCCGACTGCTCCCCGCCGTCGAAGAACCGGCCACTGACATCGACGAGCACGAATCCATCGGAACCGGACTCGGTGCCGCCGCAGCGAGCTTCTGCTTCTTCGCCTCGGGTGCGGTCATCCCGGTGTTGCCGTACCTGTTCGGTCTCGAAGGCTATGTGGCCCTTGCCGTTGCAGCAGTGCTCGTCGGACTGGCGCTGATCTGTACGGGCCTGATCGTCGGACTGCTCAGCGGCGGCCCGCCCGTCAAACGTGCACTGCGCCAACTCGCCATCGGATACGGCGCGGCCGGGGCGACGTATCTACTGGGACTCGTATTCGGTGGAAGAGTGTAGGTTCCGCTTCTTGGGCCGGAATGCACAATAGCGACGCACATCGACGGGATCCCGTCCGAGCGGCGTACTTCCGTGCATTCTGTCCCGTCTCTCGTCTTCGCCGGTCGAATCAATTCGTTCGCGTCGGCGACTTTTCGTTCGATAGGGTCATTGCCATGCGTGCTACTGCTCGGCCTTGTGCGGCTCTCTACTCGAGAGCCAGTCTGGGCATTGTGCTGCGCGCATATTCATCTGAGCTGTGTGCTGCTCTCACCGGCAAACAGCGACCCATCGAATAGCTCTCTCTCGACGAGGGGGCAGAAAGGAACATCATGCCCCCGAACAAGGTGGGCTTACGGCTGCTCAACTGGGCGTCACAGCTCGAGGACAAGACGCTCGAGCAGGCTCGCGAAACAGCATCGATGCCGTTCGTGCATCCGCACGTCGCGCTGATGCCCGACGCGCACAGCGGCATGGGTAGTGCTGTAGGAACAGTCATTCCGACGTTGGGTGCCGTGATTCCGGCTGCCGTCGGTGTCGACATCGGTTGCGGAATGATCGGTGTCCGAACGGAATTCACCCTCGATGACCTCGACGGACGGAACCTGAAGGATTTGCGACTCGCCATCGAGGCCAGCATCCCCCTCTCGCCCGGCAACTACAACGTCGGTGTCGATCGATGGCAGTTCACTGCGCCAAAGCTGCTCGAACTCGATGAGTTGGCGGCCAGGGACGGTGTAGAGCTGAACCACTCACCGCAGTGGCGGGAGCAGCTCGGTTCGTTAGGCGGCGGCAATCACTTTGCCGAGTTGTGCCTCGACGAGACCGATCGGGTGTGGCTGTTTCTGCACAGTGGGTCGAGGGGCGTGGGGAACAAGATCGCGAAGAAGCACATCGCGATTGCGCAGCGTCTGTGTGCGCAGTGGTGGATCTCGTTGCCCAACAAGGACTTGGCGTACCTCCCCGAGAGCTCTCGTGAATTCGGGCAGTACATCAGAGATCTGAGGTGGGCGCAGCGGTTCGCGTACCTGAACCGGGCAGAGATGATGGACCGGTTCGGCGCGGTGTTCGCCGAATGGATGGGAACGGATGACCATCGCGAGGTCGAGCGGATCAATTGCCATCACAATTACACGGTGAAGGAAACGCACTTCGGCAAGGACGTGTGGCTCACCCGTAAGGGTGCAGTGGACGCACACGAGGGTGTGAAGGCGATCATTCCCGGATCAATGGGAACGCGCTCGTACGTGGTGGTCGGAAAGGGTTCCAAGGCCGGCCTGTGCTCGGCTCCTCACGGTGCCGGTCGGCAGTTCTCTCGGACCGAGGCCAGGAAGCGGTTCACCCACGAGAACCTGCAGGAGCGGATGAAGGGGATCGAGTTCCGGGACAGTGCCGACTTCATCGACGAAATTCCCGATGCCTACAAGTCCATCGATGTCGTGATGGAGGACGCGCGCGACCTGGTGAGCGTCGAGCACGAGCTACGCCAGATTCTCAACGTCAAGGGGACCTGAGGGTGCAGGGCCTGAACCTGCTGAACGACGAAGGACGCGCACCGAGATCACTCTCGGTGCGCGTCCTTCGTCGTTCAGGGGAGGAGAAGACTCACTCCTCTTCGGGGCACGAGAAGGTGATGGTCACGTTGCTGCGGTCGATGGGCGCGAAGTACACCGAGCGCAGGGCCGTCGCTGTGCGATCTGCGTCGTCGCACCCGTTGATGGGTCCATCGCGCTTGATCAGCATCAGGTTGCCGCTGTCCTTGATGATTGCTCGCGCGGCGGAGATCGACTTGCCCTCGATCTTGTCCTTGAAATCGGGCACGTCGGCGGCCTGCGCCAGCGGGGCGAATCCGACCGCACAGGCAATGGACAGTGCAGCTACGGTCAACGACTTCTTCAGCATGACATCTCCTCGGTTTTCAACTGTTGGCTCCCGTTGACTGGCTGCAGCCACGGGGGCGCGTGCAATCACCGGAGGTGTATAACTCACGTCGAACTTCAGCCAACGGGCGCTGACCTCAAGTTTCGTGATCAGAGTAACAGCGGATCCCGCGGGCGGCGGGGCAGTTGGCCTCGAACTGGACGTGTTCGTGGCCGCGAACGTCTGTTTCGGTTGGACGAGCACACCGACATGCGTTCGATTGCTTGTGTTTCGCCCAAACTTTTTCCGTGGTCGGCCCCGATACCCGCACCACCGCTCGATGGCCGGCGCGGGGCTTTCCTCCCCGACGGGATTGTCCACGTTCGTCCCGTTGTGCCTCGGTGTTCTCCACTTGTTCACCTGAAGTGCTCCGTTCCGTTCAGCGCCCGAGGGGCCTTCACGGTCACCATCGATTCATGACGCTCAATCCCGCAGGCGAGACCGTCGCGACCGGAATTCCGGGGACGCTCGCCGAGAACATGACGATGGCCGAGCAGCACGACTGGCATCGGTCGTTCCTGCGGCGACACCCGGTGAGTCGACGCAACTTTCTGGTGGGTGCCGCGGCGACGGCAGCCGCGGTGGGCGTCGGTAATTCGGCGTTCACGCGCACCGCCTATGCGCAGGACGCGCCGCTGGCGGTGGCCGGTCGACACATGGGCTTCGGCAACGACCCGGCGACGCAGTTGCGATTCTCCGCTCAGCTTTCCCGTAATCCCGGCATCACCGGTGTCTTTCTCGATCACGGCCCGACGCCTGCACTGGGAGCGACGACCTCCGCCGAGGTGCGCAACCTCGTCAGCCAAGTCCCGCAGACCGATGGCGGCATTCTGTCGGCCGAGCAGTACTACGTGCACGTGCCCGTCGACGATCTGACGCCCAAGCTGCCGCACTATTACCGATGGCGTACCGCAGACGGTTTCGTCAGCGACATTCGCAGTGCATCGCCGGCGCTGCCGACCGGACGCATCGCTCCGTTCCGCTTCACCATGATGGGGGACCAGGGCGTCGACGAAACCCCCTCGCAGCCAGCGGGTCTGGTGGCCGGTGACTACGACGACCTGTACTACAAGGCCGACAACGAACCGTCGGTCAAGCACGCGCGCAACATCAATCGCCAGATCGAGGCGTCGCGTCCGGACTTCCACATCCTTGCCGGCGATATCGCCTACGCGGATCCGTCGGGTGCCGGTCTGCCACCGCAGTTCGCCGGCCACGGCAAGACGCCGCCGAAGGGGTTCGACAAGTTCAATCCCTTCGTCTGGGATGGCTACTTTCAGGCGATCGAGGGAAGCGCGTCGACGGCACCGTGGTTGTTCGCCACCGGCAATCACGACATGGAGGCGCTGTACAGCCCCAACGGATACGGTGGCCACGCGGCACGTCTCGATCAGCCCAGTACTGGCCCGAAGGGGTGCCCGTCGGCGTATTCGTTCGTGTACGGCAACACTGCGGTGCTCTCGCTCGACGCCAACGACGTCAGTTACGAGATCAAGGCCAACACCGGCTACAGCGGCGGAGCCCAGAACACCTGGGTGGAGCAGACTCTCGCCAAGTATCGGGCAGACCCGAACATCGACTTCATCGTCTGCTTCTTTCATCACTGCGCCTACTCGACCACGTCGACGCACGCGAGCGACGGCGGCGTACGTGACGCGTGGGTATCGCTGTTCGACAAGTACGAGGTCGACGTGGTGCTCCAGGCGCACAACCACGTGTTCGAGCGCACCGATCCGATTCGCGCCAACCGTGCGACACGGGTCGCCGGCGACAACGCCACGGTTCGCGGAAAGACCGACGGCACCGTGTATTACACCGTCGGCGGGGGTGGTCGTCCGCGGTACACGTTCCAGGACGGCGAGGGCGTCAGCTACCGGGGCCACGAGTTGCCGGACACGGCTGTTCCGAACAGCTATGTCTGGGCACCCGACGGCAGCAAGTCGGCGGAGTCGATCACCTGGTCGCGCGTGAGATTCCTGAACTACTCGTTCGTCAGAGTCGATGTGGTGCCGGGTATTCCGGGTATCAAGGCCAGCACGATGTCCATCGGAGCGATCGACGAATACGGCAACGAATTCGATCGCCTCACCTTCGAGCGCGACATCCCGGTGGGCCCGATATTCGGTTCCTCCTGAGTGCCCATGTGAGTGGAACTTCGACCCCTGCTACGAACTTCCACTCACGTGCGGCGCAGCCGCTCTACAGCCACTTCTGACGTTTGAACACCACATAGAGCGCGCTGGAGCAGATCACCATGGCGACCAGCGCCAGTGGATAACCCAAGTGCCACTTCAGTTCCGGCATGTCCTCGAAGTTCATGCCGTAGATCGCGGCGATGAGCGACGGCGCGAACAGGATTGCACCCCAGGACGAGATTCGTTTGACCTGTTCGTTCTGCTCGAGGCTGACCTGCGTCATGTTCCGCATCTCTTCGTTCTGCTGCTGCGCCACCATGGTGGAGTGCACCGTCATCGCGTTCTGCAGGTTGGATCGGAACGATTCGATGCGGTCGGAGATGCGAATTGCGTGGTCCAACACGTCACGAAGGTTTCGCTGCAGTTCGACATCGACGTGATACTTGTCGGACCCGCGCTTGAGGGATTCGATCATCTCCACCAGAGGCTTTGCCGCACGGTCGAATTCGGATACCTCACGCAGCAGTGAGTAGATACGCCGCGATACGCTGGGATCACCCGTGAACAGCTGATCCTCGATTTCGTCGATGTCGGTCTGCAGTCCCTTCACCACCGGGACGTACTCGTCGACCACTTGGTCGAGGATTCCATACAGGATGGCTTCGGGCCCGAGCGCGAGCAACTCGGGCAATTCCTCCAGCCGGTGGCGGACGAGGCCGAGTTCGGGTGATTCGGCATGACGGATCGTGACGACGAAATCGGCTCCGAGAAAGATGTGCAATTCACCGAATTCGACCTTTTCGGTCTCGTCGATGTATCGGGCGGGCCGCAGCACGACGAACAGTTGCTCGGCGTAGCGTTCGAGCTTCGGTCGCTGATGCGCCGCGATGGCATCCTCGACGGCAAGTCGGTGGAGTCCGAATTCCGTAGCCACCGCGTTGATTTCGCTGATCTCGGGACGGTAGAGGCCGATCCACGCCATGCCGTGGCGGTCACGCATGCACTCGAACGTGATGTCGAGACTCTCCGGATTCGCGGTCCGCTTTCCCTCGACGTAGACGGCATTGTCGACGATCGGCACTTCGGGTCACCTCGGTTCGAGAACTTCGAATGTGCCGGACGGCACCCGATCGAGACTATCGCCTGAAACAATGGGGCGATGCAGCAGCAAGTTCATTTCACCACTCTGGCCACTGCGGATCTCGATGCAGCCCGGTCGTTCTACTGCGACGGGCTGGGGTGGACGCCGTTGCTCGACGTTCCTGGCGAAATCCTGTTCTTCCAGATCGGGCCCGGTGCGGTGCTCGGTCTGTACGACGCCACCGCGTTCGACGGAGATCTGGGACGGCCGCCGCGCGAGCACGACCTCGGCTCGGTCACGTTGGCGCACAACGTCGACGACGCAGCAGCCGTCGACGCGATGTTCGCCGCCACTCTCGCGGCGGGCGCGACATCGATCAAGACACCTCAGCGAACATCGTTCGGTGGCTATCACGCCCACATCGCCGACCCCAACGGAGTCATCTGGGAAATCTGCCACAACCCCGGTTGGAGCATCGACGACGACGGGACGGTCCGGCTGTCTTAGCCGGCACCGACTATCAGTAGGAGGGCGGCGTTCTCGCTGACCTTGTTGCCGGCCTGAAAGTTGGTTCCGACAACCGTCGCGTCGGGACGGTCGTAGTCGGAGCTGACGTCGGAGAAGCCTGCATCCGACAATGCCTGCACCGCGTCCGATTCGGTCATTCCGGCCACTGCGGGCAGCGTCGCGCGGTCGGGTGCTGCGTCGGCGATAGCGCCGCCGCCGAGGGTCAGTGCCCCAGCCACCGCGAGGGTGGCGATCGTCTTCTTGAATCCGATACCCATGTCTTCGTCCTTACTCGTCGGCGCTCTCTGACAACGCAACCGTGCTCCCGGAGGCTGTGACAGCGTTTCGATGTTGCTGTGAAGCAGCTGTCAGTCGCATGACATGCTCGTTCGGTGCTTCTCGACCTCCTCGGATACATCGGTATCGCTGTCTTCGCGGCGTCGGGTGCACTGGTCGGGGTATATCGACGACTCGACCTGTTCGGGGTTTGCGTCGTCGGAATCACGACGGGCATCGGGGGCGGCATCGTTCGCGATCTGCTGCTCGGTATCCATCCGCCGACGTCGCTGGACACCTGGCCGAACGTCACCGTCGGGTTCTTCGCCTCGCTCGTGGTGTTCGTCGCGCATCGGCAGATGGGCAAGGTGCGCCGAGGCGTGCTCGTGCTCGACGCATTTGGGATGGGCCTGTTCGCCTCGACCGGCGCGACGATCGCCCTGAGTGTCGGCGGTAGCTCCCTGTCCGGAGCGCTGATCGGGACGACGACGGCCGTAGCCGGTGGCGTGATCCGGGACGTCCTCGTCAACGACGTGCCCCTGCTGCTGCACCGCGACCTGTATGCCCTACCTGCGCTGCTCGGCGCGACGGCCGTTGTGGTGGCCGAGGCGCTCACCCTGCCGGAGAACGTCGGGTTGGTCGCGGGGACGGTACTGGCGACCGGCCTGCGATTGCTGGCTCTGTGGCGTAAATGGAATCTGCCGCAGGCTCGGAACCTACCCACGCTGTGAGCTCCGACTGCCGGAGCGCGTACCGACCGACCACCCCTCTCAGCCGTGTCTCAGTCGACCAGGACAAACTGTACCGATGCGGATACTGGTGGTCGACGACGATCGAGCGGTGCGCGAATCGCTGCGCAGGTCGCTCACGTTCAACGGGTACACCGTGGACCTGGCGGTCGACGGCCTCGATGCCCTGGAACAGGTAGCTGCGGCGCGTCCCGATGCGTTGGTGCTCGATGTGATGATGCCGCGTCTCGACGGCCTCGAGGTGTGTCGGCGATTGCGCAGCGTGGGCGACGACCTGCCGATCCTGGTGCTGACGGCACGTGATTCGGTGTCCGAGCGCGTAGCCGGTCTCGACGCCGGCGCCGACGACTACCTGCCCAAGCCGTTCGCGCTCGAGGAGCTCCTGGCTCGGCTGCGGGCATTGTTGCGGCGCACAGCGATGGAAGCCGGCATCGACTCGGAGACCATGACGTTCGCGGACCTGTCGTTGGACCCGGTCACCCGTGAGGTCTCGCGCGGCGAGCGTTCGATCAGCCTCACCAGGACCGAGTTCTCGTTGCTCGAGATGCTCATGACCAATCCGCGCCGAGTGCTCACCAGAAGTCGCATTCTCGAAGAGGTGTGGGGCTACGACTTCCCGACTTCCGGCAACGCGCTCGAGGTGTACGTCGGGTATCTGCGGCGCAAGACCGAGGCCGAAGGGGAGTCGCGGCTGATCCATACCGTTCGCGGTGTCGGATACGTCCTGCGCGAGACGCCCCCGTGATAGGCAGTTCGTTCGGGCGCAAGACGCCCGACGGTGTTCCACCTCCGCCGGCACCGATGCGGCCACCGACGCCGTTGACGAGATCGGTGTCGTTACGGTGGCGGGTGACGCTGTTGGCTGCGTCCGTCGTGGCGATCGCGGTGGCCGTCATGGCCATCGCTGCCTACACCGTGGTCTCGCGCGCGCTGTACGGCGACGTGGACACGCAGTTGCGTTCTCGCGCATCGGCATTGGCTGAATCGGACCTGGTGTCCTACGACCCACGGTTCGTGGCCGGTGCCACGTTGTACAGCACCGACGTCAGTGTGGCGTTGATCTACCCCGACATGACCAGCTACAACCCGCCCGGACCCAAGGTGCCCGTCGGCGATTCGGAACTTGCTGTGGTGCGCGGAGAGCAGGCTTCGTCGCTGCGCACACTCGACGATCAGCGAGTGCTCGCACTGCGTACCAAGGACGGCAGCACTCTGATCGTGGCGCAGCGACTGCTGCCCACCGGAGAAGTGCTGGATCGTTTGGCGTGGGTTCTGCTGATCGTCGGTGCGTGCGGTGTCGTGCTGGCGGCGGGTGCCGGCATGGCCGTGGCGCGCACCGGTTTACGGCCTATCGCACGATTGACTGCGGCCGCAGAGCGAGTGGCGCGTACCGACGATCTGACGCCGATTCCGGTGACGGGCGACGACGAATTAGCCCGGTTGACCGAGAGTTTCAACACGATGCTCCGCGCGCTGGCCGAATCTCGGGGCAGGCAGAGCAGATTGGTCGCCGACGCCGGGCACGAACTTCGGACGCCGTTGACGTCGCTGCGCACCAACATGGAACTGTTGATCGCGGCCGGGCGTCCGGGCGCACCGTCCATTCCCGACGAGGACATGGCCGAGCTGCGAACCGACGTGGTGGCGCAAATCCAGGAATTGTCCACGCTGGTGGGTGATCTGGTGGACCTTGCACGCGAGGATGCACCCGAGACGGTGTTCGAGCGGGTCGACCTGGCCGATGCCGTCGAGCGCAGCCTCGAACGAGCTCGCAGGCGTCGCAACGAGATCGACTTCGATGCCACGCTCATGCCGTGGTTCGTCTACGGAGATCAGGCGGGCCTGTCGAGGGCAGTGCTCAATGTGCTCGACAACGCGGCCAAGTGGAGCCCCAGCGGCGGAGAAGTGCGAATTGCCATGCGGCAGATCGGTGAAGGCCTGCTCGAGCTGACAGTGGACGATGCGGGCCCCGGCATTCCGGAGGAAGACCGCGAACTCGTCTTCGAGCGTTTCTATCGCTCGACGGCATCGCGTTCGATGCCCGGATCCGGTCTGGGACTTGCCATCGTGCGACAGGTGGTCGTCAAACACGGCGGCACGATTGCCGTCGAGGTGTCCGAGCGGGGTGGAGCGCTCATTCGAATCGTGTTGCCCGGTGAGGGTGCCGCGGACCACGAGACACTCTCGGCAAACTGATAGGCGAGTCTCAGCGCGCTCTCAGTACCGCCCTGCACAGTGAGTAGCAAGAAGGCGGGCGACCTCGAAGCCGAGGTCTCTATCGAAGGAAGCAACAGCGATGAGCGACGACCGTAACGAACCAGAACAGCCCGGACGGGATGCCGGTGCACAGCATCATCCCGCGGACCGGGCTTCACACGGCGGCGAGCACGATCCCTCGACTCAGCACCAGCCCACCCAGCAGCAGCCGGCTCAGCAGCCCAGCCAGCAGAATCCCACGCAGCAGTTCCCACCCCAGCAGGCGCATCCCCAGCAGAGCTACCCCCAGCAGTACGCGGGCTACGGGCAGAATCAGTACCAGCCCGGCTACGGCCCCTACGGTCAGCACGGCGACTCGCAGGCCGGTCAGCACAACCCCGGTCAGCACAACCCCGGTCAGCACAACCCGGGCCAGCATGCGCAGCCCCAACAGGTTGCGCCGCAACCGCATTCGACGTCCGGCACCGTCAAGTCCCGACCGGGTCGTTCCGCTCTGGTGGCCGGAGCGATTGCCCTTGTCCTCGTGGGCGGCGGAATCGGCGGCGCGGTCGGTGCCATCGCGACCAACAACGCCAACGGCAACAACGCCGGTGTCACCAATTCGCTGAATTCACCGATCACCGCCGCTCAGCCGGCCGCCAATTTCCCTGACGGTTCCGTTCAGGCCGTCGCGAACAAGGTGCTGCCGAGTGTCGTGCAGATTCAGGTGAAGGGCTCGCAGCAGGAAGGTGAGGGCTCCGGCGTCATCCTCAGCAGCGACGGACTGATCCTGACGAACAACCACGTCGCCACCGGCGCCGGTGCCAACGGCAAGCTCTCCGTGGCCTTCGCGGATGGATCCGTGGCCGACGCCACCATCGTCGGTGCCGACTCCGTCTCGGACATGGCCGTCATCAAGGCCGAAGGAAAGACGAATCTGACGCCGATCGAGTTGGGCAGTTCGTCCAACCTCGAGGTCGGCCAGCAGGTCGTCGCCATCGGTTCGCCTCTGGGCCTGGCCGGTACCGTGACCACCGGCATCGTTTCCTCGCTCAACCGCCCGGTATCGACGTCCGGTGAGTCCGGCAACCAGAACTCGGTGATCGACGCCATTCAGACCGACGCTGCCATCAACCCCGGTAACTCCGGCGGCGCTCTGGTCAACACCGATGGCCAGTTGATCGGCATCAACACCGCCATCGCCACGCTCGGCGGCAGTGAGGGCTCCGGCGCGCAGAGCGGATCGATCGGTCTCGGATTCGCGATCCCGGTCGATCAGGCCAAGCGGATCGCCGACGAGCTGACCACCACCGGCAAGGCCACCCAAGCGATGATCGGTGTGCAGGTGCCGTCCAAGGACGATGCCAACGGCGCAACCGTCGTCGAGGTCACCGAGGGTGGCCCGGCTGCGGCGGCAGGTATTCCGAAGGGCGCGGTCATCACCAAGGTCGACGATCGGATCGTCGCCAGCGGTGACGCGTTGATCGCCGCAGTGCGTTCGCACGCACCCGGCGATTCGGTGAAGATCACCTACACGGACGGTGGCAGCGAGAAGACCGTCGACGTGACGCTGGGCACGGCCGAGCCGGCTGCGGCACCCGCCGCGCAGGTCCCGTCACTGCAGATCCCGTCGTTCCCGGGCGGTCGCTGATGCTCAGGGAAGCCGGTAGGCACGGAACCATTGCAACTATTTACGCACAGCGTGAGCCGGGTACGGGCCTTACTACTACGGTGAGCGGTATGGAACTCGACGCACCTTTGGCCGGCCGCGCGTTGGTCGTCATCGTGGACGACCGCACTGCTCACAGCAACGAGAAGGATTCGACGGGTCCGCTGGTGACCGAACTGTTGACCGAGGCCGGTTTCTTGGTCGACGGTGTGGTGGCAGTGACGGCCGACGAAGTGGACGTGCGGAATGCGCTGAACACTGCGGTGATCGGCGGTGTCGACCTTGTGGTGTCCGTCGGCGGCACGGGTGTCTCGCCTCGCGACGTCACTCCCGACGTGACGGCCGAGGTGCTCGATCGCGAGATACCGGGAATCAGTGAGGCACTGCGCTCTTCCGGCCTGGCAGCCGGATCGTTGGACGCGGGCCTGTCGCGGGGACTGGTCGGAGTATCGGGCAGCACGCTGGTGGTCAACCTTGCGTCGTCCCGTGCGGCCATCCGCGACGGCATGGCGACATTGACGCCACTGGCGAGTCAGGTCATTGCCGAGCTGTCGGGACTGGACGCGTAGTCACTGCGATGAACGACGAGCCGATCGAGAATCGACCGGACGACGAAGCGAGCCGGGCCCGAGCAGAACGGGCCCGGCTCGCTCGTATCTTCGGAGACGTGCTGCCGGAGACCACGGGAGACGACCGGGCCGACGGGCCCGATGGCGACTCTTTGTCGGTCGATTGGTTGAAGCAGCAGCGACCACCCCATTACTTTTAGTGTGATCCACAACACATTTTACTGGCTGGAATGACAGCTCTGTTAGTTAGTCGTTTACCTGTCGTTAGCGACCTACCCGGCGGTAGTGCCGGGCGAAGCCGCCGAAAACGGACACCACAGGCGGGGTGTGGAACGGTCCAATCGTTCAATCCGGACAGGACTCCCGCTGCGTCTTCCCATATCAGGGTCGTTTTACTCCTGATCGGCACCTGTAACGGTTTCCACTTCTCGGGAGATGCTGTGACGCAGGTTATCGCTAACACGGGTGTGAAAGATGTTCACGTCGACGAAACACATCACGAGATGGCAACGTTTGGGCGTCGATCGTAGGGATTGTCACGGTCAGGCATCTCCTCTAATGTTCCCCTCAGCTTCCAAGGGATCAGGGCGTGGGACCAACCGGTGCCGCGCCCTTCATCTCGGAACTGAACAAACGAGGATGTGGCCTTCAGGCTCCATCCGGCTCGGGCTCGCACACACTGACGCGTGCGATTCAGTTCGAGGGTGAAAGCCACAAGCTTCCCCGTGCGACACCGCGCTGGGACTGAACATGATGAGGAATAAATGACGGAGATCCAGAAGTCGCGGCGCAGCCGGGGACTCAAGTCCATGAGCGTCGCAGTTGCTGCCAGCGCTTCGGTAGTCGGCCTGGTGCTCGGTACCGGAACCGCTTCTGCCGCTGTCGACAGCGCGAAGTCCATCGTCGACGCCGATGGCAACACCGTGACGTTGACGCTGTCCGACTCCTTCGTCAGCGGCGTTGCGCCTCTCGACGGAAACCCGCTCACCCGTGAGTGGTTCTACGACGGCCGCGCATCCTTCGACGTTCAGGGCCCCACGGCTGACGACTTCGAGGGCACCCTCACCGCCGGCCTGCAGATCGGCTACCCGTTGAGCCTCGACGGCGGCGTCTCGGTCGAGTGGGCTTCGCCTTCGGCCAACCTGGGCATCAGCAGTGGCAACGATTCGTCGGTCGGCTTCGAGGGCGAGCTGGGAGATCTCCTCCCCGGTGCCGATGGTGAGCTCCCGGACTTCGGTTCGCTCCCCATCTCCAGCAAGGCCACCTCGGGCAGCGGCCTCGACGTCGGCGTTCAGCTGATCCCGCAGGCAACTGCGACCATCGATCTCGCTCCCGGCGGCGGCGTCGTTCAGTCCGAGAGTGCAATCGCCACCTTCAACGAAGAGGCGAACATCTCCAAGACCGAGGGTGACGCTGCAGGCGCTCAGGGCTCCATCCAGCTCGCCGGCGTCCACGGCACCGCTACGGGCATCCTGGGCAACGTCACGGTTCGTCCGTACGTCACCCTGCTCAGTGCAAAGGGTGACTCGATCACCACGTACGGCCCGGCAACTCGCCTCAACTGATCTCGATCGGTTGATTCTGGTTTCCTAGTTCTTCCGGTTCAGGCCCGCACGGATTCTCCGTGCGGGCCTGAACTATGTTCGGCTCGAACGTAGTTCGACATGTAGAGAGGCGCAGAAGCAGTGACCTACCCGAAAGCCCGTTTCACAGTGTTCGCCGCCGGAGCCGTCGTTGCTCTCGGGTTGCTCACCGGTTGTAGTGGTGGTGACGACTCGGCGGCCACCGGTCAGAACACCGACGTGTGCAACTCTTTCGCCGCCGACCACAATGCGTTCGTCGGTCTGGTCAAGGCGGGCCCGGGGTCGGCAGCCAACATCGAGCAGTGGACTGCGGACAAGCAGGCGGCCGTCGACAAGGTGAAGTCACTGTCCGGCACCGCGTCCGGTGACGTCGCCAGCGCGATGACGACGTTCGCGGACGCCATTCCGGCTGACACGCTCGAACTGTCTGAACCCGACAGCGAGTCGGGCAAGGCGTTCGTCGACAACGGCGCAGCAGTGAAGTCCGCCTGCGAGGCGGATGGCACCTCGATCACGCTCGACGAGCTACCGCTGACCACGTTCACCAACTGATCGCCTGACGGGCCCTCCCGGCCTGTCGCACGCCCCACAACGAATGAATGCGCCATTCACGCCGTCTGACAGCGTGAATGGCGCATTCATTCGTCGAAGCAGACCGGTGTCAGTCCTTCGAGTGCTTGCCGAGGTCGGGGGAGGCGGAATCGATTGCTTCGCCGCTGCCGCCGGTGGTGTCGGCCGCGGTCGAAAGCTTCTGTCCTGCAGTGGTTCCACCCGCGAGAATGTCGCGGATCTGCACCAGCACGTCGACGTCGCTCAGTTCCTTCTCCGGCTGGCTGACGAAACGCTTCTTCGCGGTGTTCACCGGCAGGATCAGCACGAAATACACGACCGCCGCGATGATGATGAAGTTGATGATGGCGGTGATGACTGCGCCGACGTTGACGAACGATTCGGGGGACGACGTGATGTTGAAGCCGAAGCCGTACTCGTTGGATCCGCCGATGGCCGCAACCAACGGGTTGATGATGTTGGACGTGAACGCGGTGACGATTGCCGTGAATGCTGCGCCGACGACGACCGCGACCGCGAGGTCGACCACGTTGCCTCGCAACAGAAAGTCCTTGAATCCCTTCAGCATGAGCCGCTCTCCGATCTCTAGGTATGTTTCGGTCTCGCCAGACGTTAACCCAGATCGATCGACTTCGGACCCCGTGAATCGCCCGGGCACCGACTCAATGCAATGTCACCGTCAAGGCGCTCACCAGCGACGCGGCTGCCACCGTCGTCGCATCCTCGGTCGGTAGGGCCAGCAGCACCACGCGATCTCGTTGACGACCTCCACCGGCCTCGGCGGAGACGAGCACCACCATCGCCCCCGATGCCAGTATCCGAGCCGCAGGTGTGGCGTCGGGATTCTCCTGAGTCTCGACGGTCAGGACGTCCACCCGATCGCCTTCTCTGAGTAGGTCGGTCACGCCCGCGTCCGCGAGATGCACCGGTACGACGCGTGCCTCGGCCCCCAGCGCCGCGGTGGCGGTTCGGGAGCCCAACAGCCGGACATCGGTGAGCAGTTCACCTGCTCGAACCGGTCCGGTCAGTGTCCGTCCGTCCACGTCGGCGGAATCGAGCACTGCGCCGTCGGGCACCGTGGCCGAATCCCATTCGGCGACGGCAACATCGGCCGGCGTCAGTATCGTTCCCGGCGTCAGGTCGCGGCCGGCCGTGACGACGCGGACGCGATCGTCGCCTGCGGCGTCGTCGACGAACAGCAGGACTGCGACGGCCACCAGAATGCCCGCGGCGATGCGTCGAACTTTCACCGATCCCACCCACGCGGGACGCTGAGCGAAGCGGTCGAGCAGCGTCGAGTCCAGTCGGTTCTTGCGGGCAGCCATGACCGGAACGGTAGCGGTCCCAACTGGCCTGAATAGACCGAAAAGGCCGGCCTGTGGATAACAGACCGGCCTGTGGATGGATCCGAAAACTACTGGCTGGCAGCAGCTTTCGTGGTGGAGGACGAGGAGGAGCTGCTCGACGAGGACGAATCCGGTGACTTCTTCTCAGCAGGCTTCGAGTCGCTCTTGGTCTCCGACTTCGTGGCCGCGGCGTCGGACTTCTTCTCGCTCGCGCCTTCGCTGGCGGTGCCGGAGTTGCCCCGACTATCGGTGCGGTAGAAGCCGCTGCCCTTGAAGACGATGCCGACCGAATTGAACAACTTTCGCAGCTTGCCGGAGCAGGCCGGGCACACCGTCAACGTGTCGTCGGTGAAGGACTGGACGATGTCGAAGCGGTTGTCGCACTCGGTGCAGGCGTATGAGTAGGTGGGCATCGTGTTTCCTCCGCGCTGGTCACCGAGGAGGTTCGCGCTCTGCTGGCCGAGGCCGAACACCGCCGGTGTCTTGTCTGTTCGTCGAAACTGGGGAGAGCATTAGCACTCTACAGTCAGGAGTGCCAACGAATCGAATCGTAGCGTTATTCCGTACCCAAGCGTACGAGCCCGCCGCCGGGAGTCAGCGCGTGCGTCACGCGGCGGTCGTGCGGTTCGGCCGGTAGCCGGGAGAGCAGCTCCTCGTCGCGCACGATGGCGACCAGCATGGCCTCGGGGCTGCACAGGTCGAGAGTCCGGTCGTAGAACCCGGCTCCACGGCCCAGCCGGACGCCACGTCGATCGACGGCCAGCGCAGGGAGCAGCACCACCGAGCATTGCCCGACGGCGTCGGGCTCGAGTAGTGAACCCGACGGCTCGAGTAGCCCGTACGGTGCCCGCACCAACGCATCGCGACCCTCGTAACGCGCCCACTTCAGCGGCCCCGGCTCATGGGCACTCGGTAGCAGGACCGTGGCTCCGGCCGCGGCCATCGCGTCGAGCATCTCGATCGACCCCGGCTCCCGGCCGATCGGAACGTACGCCGCCACGACCGAGTGTTCGGCCGCCAATTCGCCGGCGGCATGGCAGAGTGCGGAGGACTCCATCGCGCGTTGCGCATCGTCGAGCAGTCGGCGTTCGGCGAGGACATGCTCCCGCCACAGATCCTTCGGCGTGTTCTCCGAAAATTCGGGAACGCTCACAACGGTTCACTCTCCCTCTCGTGCTGTCGTTCAACGATATGCACTCGGGGGTCGAACGGGGCACACGCCGAGCCAATCTCCAGAAACCACGGATAGGGTGAGCACCATGACAGAAGCCGCTTCAGCGACGACCGCCGCCACGCCTGTGCACTTCCGCACGGCCATCGTCCCCGCCGCAGGCATGGGTACCCGGTTCCTGCCGGCCACGAAAACCGTTCCGAAGGAACTACTTCCGGTCGTCGACACTCCCGGTATCGAGCTCGTCGCCGGAGAAGCGGCAGATTCCGGTGCACAACGGTTGGTCATCGTCACCTCTCCCGGCAAGGACGGCGTCGTCGCCCACTTCGTCGAGGACCTCGTTCTGGAAAAGAAGCTCGAAGCGAGCGGAAAGCTCGAAATGCTCGAGAAGGTACGCGTCGCCCCCAAGCTTCTGGACGTGCAATCGGTCATTCAGCACGAACCGCTCGGACTCGGTCACGCCGTCGCATGTGCCGAGGAAGCACTCGACGACGACGAGGATTCGGTCGCGGTGCTGCTGCCCGACGATCTGGTGATGCCGCGCGGTGTGCTCGACGTCATGGCCCGGGTGCGCGCCAAGCGCGGCGGCTCGGTGCTGTGCGCCATCGAGGTTCCCGACGACAAGGTCTCGTCCTACGGCGTCTTCTCCGTCGAAATCGTGCCCGATGCCGTCAATCCCAACGTCCTCAAAGTCACCGGCATGGTCGAAAAGCCCAAGAAGGAAGAGGCACCGTCCAACTTGGCTGCCGCGGGCCGCTATCTGCTCGACCGCGCGATCTTCGACGCGTTGCGACGGATCGAGCCCGGTGCCGGCGGCGAATTGCAGCTGACCGACGCCATCGCACTTCTGATCGAGGAGGGCCATCCCGTTCACGTGGTGGTGCATCGTGGATCGAGACACGACCTCGGAAATCCCGGGGGATACCTACGCGCTGCGGTTGACTTTGCTTTGCAGCGCGACGACTACGGTCCCGCGCTGCGTGAATGGCTGAACGAACGCTTGAGCGACAGCTGGGCACCGGAACTGACGACGTACGAATAGCATCGCGGGTCGATGCCATAGAGGAAGGGCCAGATGCGCTCGGTCGAAGATCAACAGACCAGGGTGACCGCAGCGGCGGTGGCTCCACGGCCTGTTCGGGTCGCCATCTCGGAAGCGCAGGGTCTGCTCTGTGCCGAGGAAGTGGTCACCGAGCGTCCCCTTCCCGGCTTCGACCAAGCCGCGATCGACGGTTACGCCGTACGCAGTGTCGACGTCGCCTCCGCAGGTACCGACCTGCGTAACGAGGAAGACGAGCGCATCGACCTGACGCTGCCCGTCGTCGGCGAAGTCTCCGCGGGTTCGCGTCAGCCCATCCGCCTGCAGCCGCGTCAGGCCGTGCGGGTCGATACCGGCGCGCCACTGCCCACGTTGGCCGACGCAGTCCTGCCGCTGGATCGCACCGACAACGGCCGCGCCCGGGTCAAGGTGTTCCGTCCGGTGCGCTCCGGCGACTACGTGCGCAAGATCGGCGACGACGTCCAACCCGGCGACGTCGCCGTGCGTGCGGGAACGATCATCGGTGCCGCGCAGGTCGGCTTGTTGGCCGCCGTCGGCCGCGACAAGGTGCTGGTGCACCCGCGTCCGCGACTGTCGGTCATCTCGGTGGGCGGGGAGTTGGTCGATACCGATCGGACCCCCGGGCCCGGTCAGGTGTACGACGTCAACTCCTACGCGCTCGCTGCTGCAGCGCGCGATGCCGGAGCCGACGTGAACCGCGTCGGCATCGTGAGCACCGACCCCAAGCGACTGCGTGAAGTGGTCGAAGGCCAGTTGATCCGCTCCGAGATCGTCGTCATCGCAGGCGCGGTCGGCGGCGGCGCGTCCGATGGCGTCCGTGAGGCGCTCGGCGAACTCGGCGACATGGAAGTCGAGCGGGTAGCCATGCACCCCGGCTCGGTGCAGGGATTCGGCCAGCTCGGACGCGACGAGGTGCCCACGTTCCTGTTGCCTGCCAACCCCGTCAGCGCGCTCGTGGTGTTCGAGGTGATGGTCCGCCCGCTCATTCGCATTGCACTCGGCCGTCGCCAGCCGCTGCGCCGGACCGTCACCGCGCGGACCGTCGCACCCATCACGTCGATCGAGGACCGCAAGGGATTCCTACGAGGACAGCTGATGCGCGACGAGGGCACCGGCGAATATCTCGTGCAGGCTCTCGGCGGTGCACCTGGCTCGTCGTCGCACCTGCTCGCGACGCTCGCGGAGGCGAACTGCCTGGTCGTGATCGACCCCGACGTCACCGAGATCCGCACCGGCGAAGAAGTGAAGGTCTCGTTCCTCGCTCAGCGCGGCTGACGCACGCGCTCACGCGCGCAGCGCATACGATCGACGGATGCCGCGAACGTGGTCGAGCCACCCGGGTTGGCCGGCGAAATTGGGTCCAGTGCGAGTGGCCGGGGGAACGGTGACGGTCCGGCCCGTCCGCATGCGCGACGCAGCCTCCTGGAGTCGAATCCGCACCCAGGACCGCGCACACCTCGAGCCGTGGGAGCCGAGCGGTGAGGGCAGTTGGAATTCCCGACACCACATCTCCTCGTGGCCCACACTGTGC
Organism: Rhodococcus sp. 06-1460-1B; assembly: GCF_002258475.1. NCBI lineage: Bacteria > Bacillati > Actinomycetota > Actinomycetes > Mycobacteriales > Nocardiaceae > Rhodococcus > Rhodococcus sp. 06-1460-1B. The sequence goes on along the minus strand of NZ_NOYS01000041.1, from coordinate 247,418 downwards.
TCGGGCCTGAAGTCCGAGGCACGCAAGGGACACATGCTGCCGATGGTGATCGAGGTCGACGGCGAATTCTGCGGGCAGATCACCACCGGAAACATCGTGCGCGGCGCGCTCCGGTCGGCGTGGATCGGGTACTGGGTGTCCAAGGAAGTCAACGGCAAAGGTGTCGCCACCGCGGCGCTGGCGCTCGGACTCGATCATTGTTTCGGACCGGTCGGGTTGCACCGCGTCGAGGCAACGGTGCGTCCGGAGAACCTCGCCAGCCAGGCCGTGCTGCGCAACGTCGGTTTCCGCGAAGAGGGCCTGCTCTACAAGTACCTCGACGTCGACGGCGAGTGGCGCGACCACAAACTCGTCGCGATCACATCGGGAGAGGTGCAGGGATCGGTCGTCGATCGATTGGTCCGCGCGGGCAGGGCTACGTGGGCATAGCACTCACTCCACAGTGTTCGGTTGCAGATGTTGTCAAAGTGACAGGAGTGTAATTCGAGTCGGCGCGTCTGCGGGGTTCTCGCACCTGCTCCACATAACCTGAGGGCGTCTCGACTGTCGCTGTCGCCTGAGGAAGGAGAACATCGCCGATGCCGAACTCGATCATCTGGATCGGTCTCGTGGCCGTCTGGCTCTTCGTTCTTCTTCCCATGCTGATGACCAAGCGTCCGCAGATCATGCAGACCACGGACGCAGCACTCGCCACGCGCGTGTTGCATCGGGGTGGCACCAAGCGCAAGCAGCGCGGCCCCGCGACCGGCCACCGCAGTGATCCCGACTGGCGGCCGGAGGACGACCTGCGGGTCTCCGCGCCCGCCAGCGAGATCTTCGGCCCGAAATTTGCGTCGATTCGTTCGGACTCACCCGATCTACCCGGTACCGCGGAGGACCCCATGGACACTCACGCAGAAGAAGAAAACGACCTCGAACGCGACGAACCGGTCCACGACGCACCTCGCGCGAGCTCTCCCGCACACGAGCCGGGAGTCGTCGACGACGACTTCGTGCCTCGCCGACGCGGACGCGGCGGATTCGATCCCGAGGCCGACGCCATCGCCCGGGCCGCCCGATACGCCTTCCGTCAGCGCGCGGTTCTCGGCCTGGTGTTCGCCGCCATCACGACCGCGGCACTGGCGTTCATCATCTCCCCGACGGTGTGGTGGCTGTGCGGACTGTCCGTCGCAGTCCTCGTCGGATACCTGTACTACCTGCGCAGGCAGGTGCAGATCGAAGAAGAGATTCGTCGACGACGACTCACCCGCATGGGTCGCTCGCGCCTCGGTGTGGAATCGGAGACCGACGAAGAGCTCGAACTCGTGCCGCAGCGTCTGCGTCGACCCGGAGCTGTGGTGCTCGAGATCGACGACGAGGATCCGGAGTTCGAGCATCTCGATCATTACGAGGAGCCGTTCCAGGCACGCCGCGCTGATGACGGCGATTTCCGTCGGGCACAGGGCGCGTAACTGCGGTCCCGAGGGGCTTTGCTAGAGTTGCCCAGCCGGTCGAGACGACGGCAAACGGGGCTGTGGCGCAGTTGGTAGCGCGTCTCGTTCGCATCGAGAAGGTCAGGGGTTCGATTCCCCTCAGCTCCACCCGAAACGAAAGCCGCCACTCACCTCGAGTGGCGGCTTTCGTTGTGAATCAAGGCAATACAGAGCTCAGAGTGGCGTTACGTCGCCGGCGCTTGTGTCACACTTCATACGGTGACCAGCCAGATGACCGTGCATGTCGAGCACACCGAGGCTCACCGGATTGCGGCCCGGATAGTGATGCCTCTCGGCAAAGAGGCTGTGGTGACGACCGCGTCGAATTACGAGTTGTACCATTCGGCGACTCCGTGGCTTCCGCCGATGCTGGTAGCGGGGATGCGAAAGAACTGGAGTATCAAATTCGACAGCCCGGTGGATTCGACGGCACTTCGAGGCGCTCCCGAGGCGCAGAGAGTGTTTCTCGACTGGTATCCCAGACGGTTTCATGGGATATCGGTATCGGCTGAACCTTCCGATGCATTGTCCGACGGCCGAGGGGTGGGTTGCTTCTTCAGTGGAGGCGTGGACAGCTTCTATTCGGCAATCACCCAATCCGATCGCATCACCCATTTGATATTCGTTCACGGTTTCGACATCTCCGCCGGGAACGAGGAATTGGCGGGTCGAGCACTGGCCAGTGCCCGAGACGCGGCCGCGGAGCTCGGCAAGCCGCTGATCGAGGTCAAGACCACGTTGAGGTCGGCGTTCGGAGACCGGTTGCCGCTCGATTGGGGATACGACCTTCACGGAGCCGCCTTGGCCCATGTCGGGCTGGCGTTGTCCGGTCACCTGAGCACCGTCATGATTCCGTCGTCCAACAGTCGCTGGGATCTGCTGCCGTGGGGTTCGCATCCCGATCTGGACCCGCTGTGGTCGAGTAGCAGTGTCACGTTCGATCACCACGAGTTGGAGGTGAGTCGGCTCGGCAAGCTCCGGCGGATAGGCCTGGACGAGACGGCGATGAAGCATCTACGGGTGTGCTGGGAGAATCGCGACGGTCGATTCAACTGCGGAGTGTGCTTCAAGTGCATCAGGACGAAGATCGGGTTGGCCGCTGCAGGTGCGGAGAGCGAGGCCCTTCCTGGACCCATCGATCTCCATGCGGTCAGGTCCTTGACGTTGACGAACCGTCAGTGCCACCACCTGCGAAACGGGCTTGCTGCCATGGAAGAGGCAGGCGTGACCGACGATGGTGTGGTTGCGGCAGTAGACACGGCGATCCGCCGAAGACACTGGCGACAGGCTGCGTCGTATTTACGACGAGCGCGATCGATATCCATCGGCCTCATACGTCGTCGCGTGAGCTGAGGCATTTCCGGCAATATGGCGTATTCGGACAACATTCGATCATTAACGGGAATCGAATTCTTTCGAACGTCTTATGAGCACCATTGACCTGAAACGGTCTTTTGGATTGCTTAGCGCCTGTAACCGCGTCACGCTGCAGTTTTCGGTGCTCTGAGCTGGGGCTGCTTCTTCGGCTGACTTTAGTGTTCGCGTGGCTGATGTCGTATCTTTATACGCGTGCCTGCGCGTTCGGTAGGTGTCGAATTCAATCAGGGGATCGAAATGAACACTCTCAGTGTGGTAATTCCGGTGCTCGACGAGGTCGACCACATCGGCGAATGCTTGAATCTGCTGCTCGATCAGGGAAACTACATTGACCGTATCGTCGTGGTGGACAACGGCTCGACCGACGGGACGCTCGATCTGGTCGAGACCCTGCGCGAAGTCAATGACAAGGTCCAGTTGGTGCACGAGCCGAATCGGGGCGTCGTGCATGCCCGGAACACAGGCTTCGATCTCGTGCAGTCGTCCATCATCGGCCGCATAGACGCCGATACGCGCGTCCGGCCCGGGTGGGCCCGCTCCATCATCGAATTCTTCGGAGAGCACTCCACGGTTGCGGCAGCGGGCGGGCGAACCTACTTGTACGAGTCGCCGTGGGCCCGGCCTCTGGCGTGGCAACATGCACGAGCGGAGCAGCGTGACCCGTCGGTGCGCAGCGCCTTGGCGGTATCGGGCAACAATTTCGCGATCCGCGCATCTGCCTGGCACCAGGTTCGGGATGTGGTCAGCGACAAGACCTGCGTGCACGAGGACATCGATCTGTGCTTGTCGTTGGTCGGCAAGAAGTTGCCGCTTGCTCTGAACGGCCGTATGAAGGCTGCGGTATCCGGCCGGCGATCGGCTACGTCTCCGGTGAAGTACGTGAACTACGCGATCGCGGGCTACCGTTCCTACAAGGAGCATGGGCTCGCATCGGCCAAGCTGGCCCGGATCGTTGCGATGGATTGGCTCCTGCACACGCTGCGCTGGCCCATCTCGAGAATGTTCTCGGCGGTGCCCTCGCGCGCACTGCCCGTCGACGACCGTGCGCTGTCTGACGAACGGATGCGAGAGGCCGCGTGAACCTGCGCTCCCTGATCCCGACCTGGGCGAGCGACTCATCGAACGTCAAGTGGGCCCTCTTTCAAATGCGTCAGGCAACCCTCGTGTCGGTGGCGAACCTGCCGTTCGTTCCGGCGGTACTGCGGGCGACCTTGCTGCGGCCGGCGGGGGTCCGGACGGACGGGCCGTGCTTGATATACGGCGGCGCGATGATCCAGGGTCGCGGGTCGGTACGGATGGGCACCGGGGTCTTCGTGAATTTCGGGTGCCACTTCGACACTGTTGCCGACATCGTGATCGGTGACGATGTGTTCCTGGCGGACCACGTTCGGATCATCACCAGTACCCATGACGTCGGACCGTCGTGGCGACGGGCAGGCTTGCTGAGGGGCGAGTCGGTCACCATCGGGCGAGGCACGTGGATCGGGTCCGGTGTGGTGATCATGCCCGGGGTCCGCATCGGTGAGGGATGCATCATCGGGGCGAACTCGCTGGTGACCAAGGATTGCGAACCGGACGCGGTGTACGTCGGCAGCCCAGCCGCTCGTCGCCGGGAGTTGAACGATCTACCCGACGCGCGAGCCATAGCGGGCGCGACGCCTGATTTCGAGAGCAATACTCTGACGAACGATCGATAAAGCACTTGCCGATATCGACAAAAGACTATTATCGATCCGAAATTGGACGACTTATTTCGTCTAATTGATGATGTAGCATCATCAGCGTCAGAGGCTCGGCTCTCTTTGCATTCGCTTCGGAAATTGTCGAGCTACGCATTGCCAAAAAGGTGTCAGGGGTTGGCGTTGTGAACACTCTTTCTGTTGTTGTGCCCGCATTCGACGAACAGGCGCATTTGGGTGGATGCCTGGACGCTTTATTGGCGCAACGTGAACACATTCACGAAATAATCGTGGTGGACAACAATTCCACCGACGATACCGCCGGCGTGGTAGCGAGCTACAGCCGACGGTTTCCGGAGATAGTTCTGGTCCGGGAGTCGAAGCGAGGCGTCGTTCATGCGCGCAACGCCGGTTTCGATCGGGCCGAAGGATCCATCATCGGACGTATCGATGCGGACACTCGGGTAGCTCCGGATTGGGCCGAGTCGATTCTGGATTTCTTCGACCGCAGACTGGACTACGCGGCGGTGACCGGGCCGATCTACCTGTACGACTCCCCGTGGGCTGCACCGTACGGCGCGTACGTGGACTACTCCACCAAGCGCAAACCCGACGAGTTACGGGTCTCGGCGGCCTCGGGTAACAACTTCGCCATTCGCCGCTCCGCTTGGGAAGCCGCCCGCGACCGCGTGAGTCTGCGTACCGACCTGCACGAGGATATCGATCTCTCGCTGTGCCTGTACCGCGTCGGTCTACAGATCGCTCTGATCAAAACGATGTGCGTCGAGGTGTCCGGTCGGCGGCTGCTGACTCCGCCCCTCGAATATCGTCATTATGTGCTGAGTTCCTACCGAACATGGGCCCACCACGATTTGGCGAACAAGGCGCTGCGTCGACTGTTGATCGCGGACATGATTCTGCATACCGTGCATTGGCCGTTGACTCGAATTTTGTCCGGATGCGAGTCGCGAATTCTGCCGGTGTCGCATTCGAACGAGGGCGTGACATCGCAACAATATTCGTCACCTGTTCGCGATGGCGAATATGCCACCACGGCGTCGGCCGAGTAAATTCACGGCTGATTCGAGCGGTACGCGACAATTGTCCGATCGGTAGCGCCGATCTACTCCTTGTATCTGCTGCCGCCCCCGGAACCGGTCCCACGGTTCCGATACAGGCCCGCGTGATCGCCGACGCGGTGTTACTGTCTCGTAGTTCTTCGACCCGCGGGCATCCGAGAGTCGAGTCGGGGTGGGCCGGTCGGGCGGCCGTGTAGCAGGCGGGGGCGTGTCGTGCGCTTCGATGTTCGGACGTTCGTCGTCGGTCTTGCCGTGTCTCTGCTGACGGGACAGCTCGTCGGGACAGCGTCGGCGGACGTCGTCGTCGACAACCCCGTCCACTACGTCGCTCTGGGCGACTCCAGGGCTGCCGGGCCCGCGTGGTTGTCCTATGCCGGCGGAGACGGTTGTGGACGATCCGACGCGGCGTATCCGGCCATGATCGCGAGCGCACTGCACCCTGTGTCCTTCGCCGGCGTGGCGTGCAGTGGGGCGACGAGCGCACACGTCGTGTCCACGCCGCAGAGCACGTACACGCCACTGCCTCGTCGTGTCCCGGTTCAGATCGATGCGCTGCGGCCTCATGCGACGCTGGTGACCCTCTCGATAGGCGGCAACGACCTGAATTGGGCGCAGTTGATCGGGCCGTGCCTGCAACCTGTGCCGCAGGAAGATCCTCGGTGCCGGAACAACCCCGTGGTCCTCCAGGAGATCGATCAGAGGCTCGGGCAGCTGGGGCCGGTGTTGGACGGGGTACTCGACGCCATTACGCAGCGTTCACCACTCGCCGTCGTCGTGCTGGTCGGTCACGGTGGTTACTTCGACCATCAGGGCTGTTTCCCGGACTCGAATCTGCACGGTGCCGACGCGGCGTTCGTGCAGGATTTCTTCGTCCGGTTCGATTCCGTGCTTCGAGACAGTGCCGTCAGGCATGGGGCGACGTTCGTCGATGTGGCGGGGCCGGCCGTCGGCCACGACGCATGCGCACCGATTTCCGAGCGCTGGTTCACGGGCTCGATGACGTTCGGTCCGACACCGTTCTTGCATCCGACCCCGCTGGGCAGCGCTGCGATGGCGGGATTGGTGCTCGACGCAATCGGTCGGTGATGTCGCGTCGTCGGTGACAATGCGCGGGGACAACGCCCGGTGACACATCCTGTTGAACAAACGATCATCTGCGTACCGGTCGGCCCGGTAGATTGACGGGTTATATCGTGAACCGACGATCCGAGCGCTGGATCTGCCCCTGCAACTTCCATACGGAGTGTGAATGTCGTTCGAGATCGTCGACCTCCCCGAAACGTGGGTCGCCGGTCTCCCCGTTCGCAGTCCCAAACGAGCACTCGGGCGGTTGAACGATCCTGCCCTCAACCAGGCGTGGTCCGCAGTGCTCAATCAGGAGACTGCCGGACCGCTTGCGTCGATCTACACGGACTTCGCCCCTGGAATCGGATCGTACAATACACAGATAGTCGGTTACCAGTGCTCGTCGCTCGGGCAGGTGACGCGTGGGCATTTGATCGCAAAAGTGCCGTCTGCAAAATATGCCCGATTCTCCGCGGTGGGTTATTTTCCCGACGTTCTCACTCGATTGTGGAATCAGATCGATCACGCCGAGGAGAACGGGGAGATAGTGCGATCGTTCACCGGTGATTACGAGTGCTACCCGCACGCCTACAAAGTCGACCTGTATTTGGCCATCACGCAGCCCGGCGGTTCGTGATGAGCTTTCGGATCACCGCGCGCAGTGCCGAATTGTTCGGTGGGTTGGTGGCACCGCGGGTGGAGCCCGGTGCCGAGGCCAGTTGCAGCGAATGGATGGGATTCCTCCGAGATCGTGTGCGCGAGAAGAACATCGACGCCACGGAGGTGACCACCGTGTATGTCCCCGATGCGCACGGCACCGTCAATGCACTCGTCGGTGTCCCGCTGGACTCGCCGAGTGACGTCGCTGTGGGAGATGTGTTCGTATCCATACCGACTGGTGTGTTTGCAGTGTTCGTGCCCAGTGGTGGTCTCGCGGATCCGATCGAAGACGTCTGGGCGCAAGTCGACGAGTGCGTTCGATCCGGGACGCTATTCCGTGCTTACGCCGAGGAAGTAGAAGTCGTTACGAATGCTGGAGAAGTGGAACTTTTCGTTTCGATCGTTTTGTAAACGAGGTCTTCTTCATGTTTTTGTCACTTTCGAATCACAAAATCGCCGACGAACCGGTTACTATTGGCAAGCGCTGACAAGCCCGTATAGGGAACGTGAATTCGAGTTCGTGGGTTCAGCACCCGGGAGCCAGCGCGGACCACAAGGTGTCGATGTCATCGCACGATCGACTGAGCAGGGGTGTAGCAACATGGTGAGACAACTCAGGGCAGAAGCCACTCGCGCGGCGGCGCTGCGCGCTGCAGCAGATCTCTTCCTCGACGTCGGGCATGCCAATGCCACGCTGAGTCAGGTGTCGGCGCAGTCCGGCGTGACCAAGGGCGCGCTGTACTTCCATTTCGCGTCCAAGGAAGAACTCGCTCGCGCCATCGTCGACGAAGGTCACGAGCGCGTGTCCACGGCCTGCGCGGGGCTGGTGGACAGCCGCAGCCCAGCCCTCGAGTCCGTCATCGGAATCTCGTACTCGGTTCTCGAACTGGCAGCGTCGGATCCGCTCGTTCGTGTGATGTACCGGTTGCAGATGGAGATCGACGGGTCCGACACCGCTCGCGGAAGCGTGTTCGGCACCTGGGGCAACATCTTCGAGCATCTTTTCGAGCGGGCCATCGAGCACGGCGACGTCGCCGACCACCTGGACGCCGGCAACGCGGCACTGCTGGTGTGCGAAATGCTGGCCGGGGTTCTGATGGTGTCCGAGGCGCAGTCGCGTCTGGAGGATGCGCCGTCTCGTATGGAGAAGGTGTGGAACACCGTGCTGCCGTCGTTGGTGCCTGCCGACAAGCTGGCTTACTTCCGAGAATTCGCAGCTCGCAGCCTCTCGAGCTTCGTGCGCGAGAACATCGATTCGAGCTCGGTCACCGTCTGACGTTCTCGTCGCCCGGGGTGCTTGCTGCGCGCCGACGTGAGGCGCACACTATGTGACATGGAACACAGAATGTCGGACAACGAGCTCCGGAAAGCGATCGGCACTCTGCAGCACCGCGCGGACGACGCGCGAAAGCGAGGTGCCGACGACGAGGCGACGCGTATCGAGAACACCGTCGCCGATTACCGAGACGAGATGTCGCAGAGATTGTGACGGCCCTGTCGGTCGTCACCGCGTAGGGTCGAAATCGACCTGACACGTGGCAACCGGTGGGGGAACAAGCTTCGATGGCTACATACGATCTGCGCGGCAAGAAGACGTTGATCACGGGAGCGGGCAGCGGAATCGGCCGGGCGACGGCCATCGCGGCTGCAGCTGTGGGAGCTGAACTGTTCCTGACCGACATCAATGCCTCCGGGCTTGCCGAGACCGTGGACCTGGTCGGTCGAGCGGGCGGCACGGTCAGTCACTCCTTGCCCTTCGACGTCTCCGATTTCGACGCGGTCACCGCCTTCGCGGACGATATTCACGCTGAGTTCGGCAGCCTCGACGTCGTGATGAACGTCGCGGGCATCTCGGCGTGGGGCACCGTCGAGAATCTGGAGCATCGGCATTGGAAGTCCATGGTCGATGTCAATCTCATGGGTCCCATCCATGTCATCGAGAAATTCCTCCCGCCGATGATCGAGGCGGGCCGCGGTGGGCATCTGGTCAACGTCTCGTCCGCGGCGGGATTGATTCCTCTGCCTTGGCACGCTGCGTACAGCGCCAGCAAGTACGGCCTTCGTGGCGTGTCCGAAGTTCTTCGATACGACCTCAAACGTCACGGAATCGGCGTCAGCCTCGTCGTACCCGGTGGGGTCAAGACCGGCCTGGTGCAGACGCTGCAGATCGCCGGTATCGATCGAGACGATCCTCGGGTGCAGAAGCTGCAGCACCGGTTCGAGAAGCGTGCTGTCGAACCGTCGGTCGTGGCCGATGCGATTCTCGCCGGTATCGCCAAACGCAAGTACCTCGTGTACTCCTCCAACGACATTCGCTTCGGTTACTGGATCTCGCGAAAGTTCGCGCCACCGTACGAGTTCGTGCTGCAACGAGCGAACGATCAGTTCTCCAAACTGCTCGAGCCGCGTCGCACCGACGGGGCGTCGAAGTCGACGTCCAGTGTGCGGGCACCGGGGCCGGAGTAGGAGAGCCGGTCGTGCGGGTTGGCCAGAGCGCAGCCGGCCAACGACAGACAACCACAGCCGATGCACCCGGTCAGATCGTCCCGTAAGCGAACCAACTGCTCGATACGCGAGTCCAGTTCGCGATGCCACCGCGTCGACAGCCTGGCCCAGTCCTCGCGGGTGGGCGTTCGCTCGTCCGGAAGTTCGCTCAACGCCTGACGGATGGTCGCGAGAGGGATTCCCACCTTCTGCGAGATACGAATGAACGCCACTCTGCGCAAAGTCTCGCGGTGAAACCTGCGCTGGTTGCCCGATGTTCGTCGACTGCTGATCAAGCCCTGCTTCTCGTAGAAATGCAACGCGGACACGGCGACGCCGCTGCGCTCCGACAGCTGGCCTGGAGTCAGTTCACGGACGTTCCACTCGGGCATCGGCACGACCTCGACATTACTTCAGGTCCGGATGCCAGCGCTGAACGACGAATGGGTTTACCGTTCGTTCATGAGCGTCGACTCCGCTGCGGGCCCGTTGGGAGCCAATTCCGAGGTAGGTGTGCTCCGCACTGTGATGCTGCACCGCCCGGGCGACGAGCTGCGGCGCCTGACTCCGAGAAACAACGACCAATTGCTGTTCGACGGATTGCCGTGGGTGGACCGGGCACAGGACGAGCACGATGCGTTCGCGGAGCTGCTGCGCAGCCGCGGCGTGACGGTGCTGCTGCTGGGCGAACTCCTCACCGAAGCGATGACGGTCAGCGGTGCCGCTCGGATGCAGGGCATCTCGGCTGCCGTCGACGCTCGGCGGCTCGGACGGGCTCTCGCCGAGGATCTCGCCCAGTACCTGCGCGGTATCCCGGCAGCCGAACTGGCTCAGATCCTGATGGCGGGCATGACGTTCGACGAGTTGCTCGAAGCCGAGTCCGGTGAGGCCGAGCCCAGTGGTGCCTCGCTGGTTCGCCGCATGCATCACGGGGGCGACTTCGTCATCGATCCGCTGCCCAATCTGCTGTTCACCCGTGACTCGTCGTTCTGGATCGACAACCGAGTGGCGATCACCTCCCTCGCCTTGCCTGCGCGAGTACGGGAAACGTCGCTGACCGACTTGATCTACGCATTCCATCCCATGTTCAAAGGCGTGCGACGTGCGTACGAATCCCGTACCGCTCCGGTCGAAGGCGGTGACGTGTTGCTGCTCGCTCCTGGAGTGGTCGCGGTGGGTGTGGGGGAGCGCACCACCCCTGCGGGCGCAGAAGCGTTGGCACGCAGTCTCTTCGAGGACGATCTGGCGCACAGCGTGTTGGTGGTGCCGATCGCGCAGGAGCGTGCGTCCATGCATCTGGACACCGTCTGCACCATGGTCGACACCGACGCGGTCGTGATGTATCCGGCTATTCAGGACACGTTGTCCGCGTTCACGATTCACCGCGAGGATGCGGGCGTCAGTATTCGCGGTGCCGACCCGTTCCTCGAAGCCGCCGCCGATGCGATGGGAATCGGCAAACTCCGGTTGATCGACACCGGACTCGATCATGTGACCGCCGAACGCGAGCAATGGGACGACGGCAACAACACCCTCGCGATCTCCCCGGGGGTGGTCGTTGCCTACGAGCGCAACGTCGAGACCAATGCGCGGCTCGAGGCGTCGGGCATCGAGGTGTTGCGAATCTCCGGGTCCGAGTTGGGCTCGGGCCGGGGTGGCCCTCGGTGTATGTCGTGCCCGGTGTCTCGCGAAAGGCTTTGACGGACAGGCGTTTCTACAGGACGGCGAGGACCTTGTCGGCGGGGCGCGCCAACACGGTTCCCTTGTCGGTGACCACGATCGGGCGTTCGATCAGAATGGGGTGCGCCGCCATCGCCGCGATCAAGGTCTCGTCGTCGGCCTCCGCCAGTTCGAGTTCTTTGTAGATGCTCTCGCGGGTTCGAACAGCCTGACGTGGTGCGAGTCCCGCGTCGGCGAGCAGCGTGCGGAGTTCGTCTTCGGTCGGCGGCGTCTCGAGGTACTTGACGACCTGGGGGACGATGCCTGCATCCTCGATCATCTTCAGAACGGTGCGGGAGGTGTTGCAGCGTGGGTTGTGATAGATGGTTGCGGCCCGGGTCATGTTTGCAATCCTGTCACGCGGGTAGCCAACGCGACAGATCACGCCAGGAACGGGAGTAGTCGCATGACCGACAAGCGCATTGTCATTGCAGGTGGGCACGGCCAGATCGCCCAACATCTCACGCAGGTTCTCACGGCGCACGGTGACCGCGCTGTGTCGCTCATCCGCAACAGCGATCACGTCGATGCCGTCACGGCCCTCGGTGCGCTGCCGCAGGTCATCGATCTGGAGTCTGCGTCCGTCGACGAGTTGGCCGACGTTCTCTCCGGTGCCGACGCAGTGGTGTTCGCGGCCGGTGCAGGTCCCAACAGCGGTCCCGAGCGCAAGGACACCGTCGACCGGGCCGGTGCGGTGTTGTTGGCCGATGCCGCCGAGAAGGCCGGCGTTCGCCGCTACGTGCTGATCAGTTCCTTCGGGGCCGGTGAGCCGGTCGCGGACGACCTCGACGAGGGATGGAAAGCATACATCCGGGCCAAAACTGCTGCGGAAGAAGATGTTTCGTCCCGCGCGGGCTTGGACTGGACCGTTCTCCGTCCCGGCAAGCTGACCGACGAGGATGCGACGGATTCGGTTTCGCTCACCGAGCCTCCACTCGACCCGGGCGAGGTGACCCGTGCCGACGTGGCAGCGGTCGTCGCCCGTCTGATCGACACCGGCAGTGCTATCGGCAAAACGCTGATGCTCACGTCCGGATCGACGTCCATCGCCGACGCTGTCGACGCTGTTCGATGAGGCGATCGTGCGCGTAAGCATCGATCCGTCGAACACGACCCCGGTGTTCGAGCAATTGCGGATGCAGATTCTGGGATTGGTGCGGTCCGGGGATCTCATCGCTGGCACAAAGATCCCCACGGTTCGCGGGCTTGCCGAAGAGTTGAAGATCGCGCCGAACACGGTGGCGAAGACCTACCGGGAGCTCGAACAGCAGGGAATCATCGAGACGCGGGGTAGGTCCGGATCGTTCGTGGCGTCCGGCGGTGATCCGTCACGAGATATTGCAGCCAGGGCCGCAACGGAATTCGTCCGGGCCGTCAGATCTATCGGTCTCGACGACGACCAGGCGCGAACGTTTCTCGAAGCTGCTCTGAAAGGGGCAGGCGACCGGTAAGTTGACGCTTCAACCTCCTTCTGTCAGGGTGGTGCTGCCCATTCAGCCGCGCCAGAAGGATGCCTATCAATGAACTCAACACTCGTCCGTGACGCCGTCGCCCTCGTAGCCCGTATCGGCCTGGGAGTCGTCTTCATCGCCCACGGGTGGCAGAAGCTCAACACCTTCGGCCTCGACGGCACTGCTGCCAGCTTCGAGGCGATGAACATTCCGGTACCCACGGCGTCTGCCTACTTCGCAACGTTCGTCGAGCTCATCGGCGGCGGCGCATTGGTCCTCGGCATCTTCACTCCGATCGCCGGTCTGCTGCTGTTCGCCGATATGTTGGGAGCTGCATTCCTCGTCCACTTCGAGAACGGGGTGTTCGCCACCGAAAACGGCTACGAGCTCGTCGTCGCTCTCGGCGTCGGCGCACTGATGCTCGCGGCGTTCGGTGCCGGTCGCATCAGCATCGACGGAATCACCAAGGGCAAGACCGCAATTCTGCAGTAGTCGGTAGCGAGCCGAGTGGGGCGCTCAGCGCCAACTCGGTAACCACAATTGTTCCTGCCACATCTGCGGGGTGATCGGCATCGCGGTGAGGATCGGCCACAGCCACACGAAGTTGGCGATCACCACCGCGATGTACAGGCACACCAGAAGCAGTCCGGTGCCGCGTCTCTCGGCCGAGGCGCTCGCTTTTCCGATGATGTCGCCCAGTACCAGCGCGAAGCCCATCACCATGAACGGCGTGAGCGCCACCGCATAGAAGTAGTACATCTGCCGGTCGAGGGTCGCGAACCAGGGCAACAGTGCGGCACCGTAACCGACGAGAACCGTGGCGTAGCGCCAATCTCGTCGTACGAGAACGGACCACAGCGTCCAGGCGAGCATCGGCAAGGCCAACCACCACATCGCGGGCGTGCCGATCAGCATGATCGCCTTCACGCACGACGACGCCGAGCACCCCGAGACGCTCTCGCCGTCGGCGAAGTAGTACAGCATGGGGCGTAGGCCCATCGGCCACGTCCACGGCTTGGATTCCCACGGGTGCCGATTGCCTGCCGAATTGGTCAGTCCCTCATGGAAATCGAGCACACTGCCGCTGTAGTACCAGAGCGACCGCAGGGCGCCGGGGACGAAGGAGAACGGTCCGCCGAATCCGATTCCGTTGCCCACCTCGTGTCGGTCGACACCGGTCTCGGAGGTGAACCACGCCCAGTACGTCATCAGGTACACGGCGATCGGAACGATCACCAGCGCGTACAGCGCGGGTCCGATGTCGCGCACCGCAGTTCCCCGCCACGGTCGGCGAACCCCGTACGAGCGACGAGCAGCCAGGTCGAACGCCACGCTCAGCAAGCCGAAGAACGCGATGAAATACAGACCCGACCACTTGGTGCCACATGCGAGACCCAGCATGACGCCGGCCCCGAAACGCCACCACCGCACACCCATTCGCGGGCCGAGATCGCTGACGTCCATGCGGCCCTCGGCTCGCACCGTCCACAGTCGCTTTCGCACGTCGTCGCGGTCGACGACCAGGCAACCCAGAGCAGCGGTGACGAACAACGCCAGAAAGATGTCCAGCATGCCGATGCGGCTGCTGACGAACGTCACACCGTCGACGATGAGCAGAATGCCTGCGATCGCACCGATGAGCGTCGAGTGGGTGAGGCGTCGGACGATGCGAATCACCAGCAGTACCAACAGCGTTCCGGCGACCGCGGACGAAAAACGCCATCCCCAACCGTTGTAGCCGAACAACGCCTCGCCGACGGCGATCAGCTGCTTGCCGACCGGCGGGTGCACCACCAGTCCGTAGGCCGGATTGTCCTCGAGCCCGCCGCCGGTGAGCACCTGATAACCCTGCGGTGCGTAGTGCTTCTCGTCGAACACCGGCGTTCCGGCGTCGGTGGGGTACCGCAACATCGTGAAGCGGGTGATCGCACAGATGGCGGTGACGACGAGGGTGACGATCCAGCCGCGTCGTACATCGGTGTCGTGGAACCAGTCGCGCGCGGCAACAGTGGGCCCGGGACTGACCATCGACCGGTCGCCGGAGCGCTCAGAGGTCAGCAAGGTCACGTACCGATCGTAGGCGGTGTTCCGGAGTGGGCGGCAGGCCGCTGCACCGCATGGGAGACACTGGAGACATGCTCATCCTTGCTGCCACCCCGATGGGCGACGTCGGAGATGCCTCGCAGCGCCTGCGTGATGCCCTCGGTAGTGCCGATGTCGTGGCCGCCGAAGACACCCGACGCACCAAACAACTGGCGTCCTCCCTCGGCGTGACGATCGGGGGCAGGGTCGTCAGTTTCTACGACCAGGTCGAAACGGCGCGGCTACCCGCACTGGTCGAGGCCGTCGCCGAGGGAAAGACCGTACTGCTGGTGACCGACGCGGGCATGCCGTCGGTGAGCGATCCGGGCTACCGGTTGGTCGCGGCCTGCGTCGACGCCGACCTGCCGGTGACCTGCCTGCCCGGACCGTCGGCCGTCACGACCGCCCTCGCACTGTCGGGGCTGCCGGTGGAGCGCTTCTGCTTCGACGGATTCGCCCCGCGCAAGCAGGGACAGCGGCGCACGTATTTCCAGTCGGTGCTCGCCGAACCGCGTGCCATCGTCTTCTTCGAGGCCCCGCATCGGCTCGTCGCATGTCTCGAGGACGCGGTGCACGTTCTCGGCCCCGACCGCCGCGCTGCGGTGTGCCGAGAGCTCACCAAGACCTACGAGGAGGTCCGCCGCGGCGGACTGGGGGAGCTGCTCGACTGGGCACGTGACGGAGTCCGCGGTGAGATCACCGTCGTACTCGAAGGAGCGGTCGCCGTCGCCGAGGAGCCCGAGGATCTCGTGGCCGAGGTGGAATCGCTCGTGGCGTCGGGCATGCGATTGAAGGACGCCTGCGCTCAGGTGGCCGTCGCAGGCGTGTCCAAGCGCGAGGTGTACGAGGCCGTTCTCGCCGCCCGCAAGGATCAGTGACGCTCAGCCCACCACGTGCTGGCGTAGCCCTTCGGTCGCTGCCTCGAGAATGGTCTTGGTGCCCTTCTTGACGAGGAAGCCGGGCAGGGGAGCCTTCGGGTCGACGGTCAGCTCGAATTCGACGTGCGTCCCGTTGCCCTTGGGCGTCAACGTGTATCGGCCTTCCTGGGCCTTCTGCTGGGTGCTCTCCACCAAGCTCCACGACACCTCGTTCTCGCTCCAGGTGTACTGGACCAGCTGCTCGTCGTTGATACCGATGATCGAGACCTTCATCTTGACGTGGTTCGGCCGACCGTCGTCGAAGCGGTCGACCACCTCGCACTTCTTGTGCACGGGAGACCACGAGGGGATGCCTTCGACGTCGGCGAGGACGTCGAGAATTGTCGCTGCGTCCGCCTCGATGTCGACGGACTTGTTCACTGTGACTGCCATGGGGAGAAGGTATCTCAGCTTTCTGTACTGGGGCTGACGTTACGGGCGAACTCGCCGATGGCGCGTAGTGCGCGACGCGCTTCGGGAACGAAATCGGCGGCCTGGAACACGTGCACCTGATCCTCGAAGACCTGGAGTTCGCAGTCGACGCCGGCGACGGCGAGGCGCTCCGCCATGAGTTCGGCGTCGGCATAGACCATTTCGGTCGATCCGACCTGGATCAGCACCGGCGGCAGGCCGGCGAGATCACCGTCGACCGGTGAGACCCGTGGGCCGCGTTCACCTTCGATGACGATGCGTGCGTCGACCCGATCGGCGAGGGCGGTCAGTGCGGGAACGGCGTTGGACGGAAACACCGAACACTTCTTGGCGTTCTCGTGGGTGAGCTTGCCGGTGGGATCCATGTCGGTCAGCGGCGACATCGTGAAGATGCCGGCAGGTGCCGGAAGGCCGACGGTACGCAGAGCCAAGGTGACCATGAAAGCGAGATATCCGCCCGCCGAATCCCCGCCCATGATGATCTGGTCCGGGCGATAGCCGGAATCGAGGAGGAAGCGGTAGGCGTCGACCCCGTCCTCGACGGCGTGTGCGATCGGGTTACGCGGCATCATGCGGTAATTCACCGACAGGACTGCGCCGTCGACGCTCTTGGAGACGCGTGACGTCATCCGCCGATGAGTCCGCAGTCCACAGCACACGAAGGCGCCGCCGTGCATGTACAGAACGACACGATCGGTTCCGCTGCCCTCGGCCCGAATCCATTCGGCCTCGCATTCGGAGAGCATGACGCGACTGCGGGTGGTGCCGCTGATCTGGGGGACGAGCAGACCCGCGTAATCGACCAAACCCATCGGCCACGGCAGCGACGGTGCCTGCGCCCACACCGTCAGGAACGGGCGCACGGTGAACTGCAGGTACTTGGACAGGATCTGCGACTGCAGGCTTGCTCCGCGGATATCGCGGCGGCGCGCAGTGGCTGCCGCGTCGGACGTTTTCACTACGGTGAGCGCCGGATTCATAGCCGTCGCCTCCATCCCCGTTGGCTGTTGCAGGGCGCGTGTGCGCCGTGCGTCGGATCCCCGTTCTGTTTGGAACCCCTGGTAACGGACAATAGCGGGTGGGATTTCGTGAGCGCACGTAAGGTCGTGTTCTGAGTCACATTCGGTGCCGTACCGTGACATAAAACAAATGGAAAAAGGACAGCTCATGGCACTCATGCCCATCACCGAATCGATGTTTCTGATCGCCGAATCGCGGGAGCACCCGATGCACGTGGGCGGACTGGAGTTGTTCGTACCGCCCGGCGATCCGCACGAGTTCGCACAGGAAGTGCATCGCAAGTTCACCACTGGTGAAGTGCACGAGCTGTTCCGCAAGCGGCCGGCCCGCCCGGTGCAGATCATGGGAACTCTCGCGTGGGCTTTCGATCAGGACGTCGACTTCGAGTACCACGTCAGGCGCGCTGTCTTGCCCTCGCCGGGACGCATCCGCGAGCTGTTCCAGTTTCTCTCGCTCAATCACAGTGCCCCGCTCGATCGCTACCGGCCGATGTGGGAACTGCACATCATCGAGGGTCTGGCCGACGGCCGAGTTGCGTTGTACACCAAGGTGCATCACTCGCTGGTCGACGGCGTCAGCGCGCTGAAGCTCATGCAGCGCACACTCTCGACGGACCCCGAGGATCGCAGTGGAGTGGCGACCTGGGACCCGTCGTTGTTCGGTCGCGGCAGAAAGAAGGTCGACAAGGCCGAGCCCGGGCGGCTGGCGCAACTGGGCAGCGGCCTGTCCATGGGACGCAAGATTGCCGGCGACCTGGTGGACTTCGCCCCTGCCTCCGCGCGAATAGGGTTG
Organism: Rhodococcus sp. 06-1460-1B; assembly: GCF_002258475.1. Classification (NCBI taxonomy): domain Bacteria; kingdom Bacillati; phylum Actinomycetota; class Actinomycetes; order Mycobacteriales; family Nocardiaceae; genus Rhodococcus; species Rhodococcus sp. 06-1460-1B. The sequence goes on along the minus strand of NZ_NOYS01000041.1, from coordinate 229,189 downwards.
CGCGCGTTGAAGAAAGAAGGCGCACAGCTACCGCTGCGGGCACCGCGGACAATGTTCAACGTGCCCATCGGCGGCGCTCGACGCTTCGCGGCGGAGAGCTGGTCGATCGAGCGTATTCGTAAGGTCGGTACCGCTCTCGATGCAACGCTGAACGACATGGTGCTCGCGATGTGCGCCGGTGCGTTGCGTGCCTACCTCATCGATCAGAACGCGCTCCCCGAGGAGCCACTGATCGCCATGGTGCCGGTCTCGCTGCGCAAGGAGGGTGACAGCAAGGACGCCGGTAACTCCGTGACGACCATTCTGTGCAACCTGGGGACCGACGAATCCGATCCGCTGCTCCGCCTCGAACGCATCAAGGAGTCCACCGTCCGAGGCAAGCAGATGATGGGGGAGCTCAACACCCTCGAGGCGCTTGCCGTCGGTGCAATCACCATGGCCCCGTTGTTGTTCGGGCCGGTGCCGGGATTCGTCGACTACACCCCGCCGCCGTTCAACGTGATCATCTCCAACGTGCCGGGTTCCAAGGAAGACCTCTACTGGAACGGCGCGAAACTCGACGGCATCTATCCGGCGTCCATCGTGTGCGACGGACAAGCGCTGAACATCACCGTCGCCAGCAACGGCGATTCGTTGAACTTCGGGCTCATCGGGTGCCGACGCAGTGTGCCGCACCTGCAGCGGATGCTCACGCATCTGGAGAACACGTTGGAGGAGCTCGAAAAGGCGGCGTAGAGCGGCTTCGCCGCATGTGAGTGGAACCTCGTAGTGGGCTACGAAGTTCCACTCACATGGGCCTACTTCTCTTCGTACTTCGGGAACACCGGCGTCGGGGCCGGGAGAGCGGTGCCGGGAACCGAACGTGTTGCGATGTCGGCGAATTCGCGGTTCGACGCCCCGAGCAGGTCGAGAATGCGCGACGCGGAATCGGGCATGACGGGCTGGGCCAGGATGCTCACGATGCGCAACACCTCGATCGTCACGTACAGCACCGTGGCCATGCGATCGGGGTCGGTCTTGCGCAGCACCCATGGCTGCTGCAGCGAGAAGTAGCGGTTGGTCTCGCCGAGTACCGACCAGATCGCTTCGAGTGCGGAATGGATTGCCTGCACGTCGAATTCGCGTCGGCAGATCTCCAGCAGCGCGTCCGCGCGGGCCAGCATCGCCTCGTCCTCGGCGGTGAAGTCACCCGGTGTCGGGAGCTGTCCTTCGAGGTTCTTCGCCACCATCGTCAGCGAACGCTGCGCGAGGTTGCCCAGTTCGTTGGACAGGTCGGCATTGACGCGGGCGACGATCGCCTCGTGGCTGTAGCTGCCGTCCTGCCCGAACGAGACCTCGCGGAGGAAGAAGAAGCGCACCGGATCGAGGCCGTAGTTCTCCACCAACGAGTCGGGGGTCAGCACGTTGCCCAAGGACTTGGACATCTTCTCGCCCTTGACGTTCAAGAAACCGTGTACGAACACCCGCTTGGGTAGTTCGATGCCGGCAGACATCAAGAAGGCGGGCCAGTAGACGGTGTGAAATCTCGTGATGTCCTTGCCGACGATGTGCAGATCGGCCGGCCAGAACTTCCGGTACGACTCCGACTCGGTGTCGGGATAGCCCGCGCCGGTGAGGTAGTTGGTCAGCGCGTCGACCCACACGTACATCACGTGCGCGGGATCGCCGGGTACCGGCACACCCCAGTCGAATGTGGTCCGAGAGATCGACAGGTCGCGCAGACCGCCCTTGACGAAGTTCACGATCTCGTTGCGGCGCGTGTTCGGCGCGATGAAATCGGGCGACGCGTCGTACATCTCGAGCAGTTTGTCCTGGTACTGCGAGAGCCGGAAGAAGTACGACGACTCCTCGGTCCACTGGACGGGTGTGTTCGACTCGGTCGCGACGCGGGACCCGTCCTCGGTCAGGGTGGTCTCGGCCTCGGTGTAGAACGCCTCGTCGCGGACCGAGTACCAGCCGGAGTAGGAGTCGAGGTAGATGTCGCCGTTCGCCTCCATCCGCTTCCACAGTTCCTGGCTGGCGGCATGGTGGTCGGCATCGGTGGTGCGGATGAAGCGGCCGTAGGAGCTCTGCAGCAGATCGTGCGCCGCCTGGAAGGCGTCGGAATTGCGCGCCGCGAGCTCGCGGACGTCGATGCCCTCGTTCTGCGCGGTCTGCTGCATCTTGAGGCCGTGCTCGTCGGTTCCCGTCAGAAAACGCACGTCGTAGCCATCGAGGCGCTTGAAGCGCGCGATCGTGTCGGTGGCGATGTATTCGTACGCGTGCCCGATGTGGGGTGCTCCGTTGGGGTACGCGATTGCCGTGGTGACGTAGAAGGGTGGCCGTGAGGCATCAGCTGGCGCAGTCATGGTGCGCCTACTCTATCCAGCGTGAGTAGAGAACGTCCCGCGCCACCGCTGCCCGATGCCGTCGGCACCCTCGTCGACGCCCACACCCACCTCGATGCCTGCGGAGCGACCGATGCCGCGAGCGTGGCCGCGATCGTCGATCGCGCCGAGTCGGTGGGGGTCACCCGGGTGGTCACGATCGCCGACGACCTCGACGCCGCGCGCTTCGCCGTCGACGCTGCATCCTGGGATCCACGGGTGTGGGCGGCGGTCGCGATCCATCCCACCCGCGCGAACGTGCTCGACGACGCAGCGAAGGCCGAGATCGAACGACTCGCGGCCGATCCCCGCGTCGTCGCCATCGGCGAAACGGGTCTGGACTACTACTGGCCCGGCAAGCTCGACGACTGTGCGACGGTCCCGGAGCAGCACGAGGGATTTCGCTGGCACATCGATCTCGCCAAGCGCCTCGGGAAGCCGCTGATGATCCACAACCGCGAGGCCGACGAGGATCTGCTCGCGGTCCTGGTCGCCGAGGGCGCTCCGGAGACGGTCATCTTCCACTGCTTCTCCGGCGGGCCCGAGACCGCCAAGGCCTGCGTCGACGCCGGTTACGTTCTCAGCTTCTCGGGGACGGTCAGTTTCAAGAACGCCCATGCGCTGCGTGAGGCCGCAGTGCTGGTGCCCGACGAGTTGGCGCTGGTGGAAACGGATGCTCCGTTTCTCACGCCGCATCCGTTTCGCGGTGCACCCAACGAGCCGTACTGCCTGCCGTACACCGCCCGGGCGCTGGCCGAGGTTCGTGGCCAGGACCCGGCCGAACTGGCGGCGCATGCCACGGCGAATGCCGAGCGGGTGTACGGGCTCTAGCTCCTTGGGTTGCGGCGGAGGTACTAATTCGTTACCGTACCGTGACCGAACTCGGGCGTTTCGACCCCGAAGTCACGCTTGCAACCGCCAGGAATACGAAACTTGTCGACTATCAGACGCCTCAACTCCGCTCGTTCGACCACGCTCTACCTGGTCATCGCGGCCCTGTTGATGACGCTGGTCGCCGGGGGCGTGATGGCGGTGAGCCGTCACAAAACCGTGACCATCGACGTCGACGGCGACATGATTTCGCTGAGCACGATGAAGACCGACGTCAACAGCGCTCTCGTCGATGCCGGCTACACGCCGTCGGACAAGGATCTGGTCGTTCCCGCGCCCGACTCCGGGCTGAGTGACGGCGACACCGTCGTGCTGCGCCGCGCTCGCGAGATCACCCTGAACGTCGACGGCAAGCCGGAGGAGATCTGGACCACCGCGTTGACCGTCGAGGAAGCTCTGCAGCAGACGGGCCTCGCCGAGGACGTTCACGTGTCGGCGTCTCGCTCCGAGCGGTTGCCCCTCGACGGCACCGAACTGGACGTGGCCCTGCCCAAGCAGGTCTCGCTGGTCGACGGAGGCAGTCCGGCAACGCCGGTGACGCTCGCCGCTCCGACCGTGCGCGAATTCCTCGAAGCAGCGGGCAAGCCGTTGGAAGAGGCCGACACCGTGTCGCCGGATCCGGATGCCGCCGTCACCGACGGTGCCGAGATCGTCGTGACGCGCGACCGGACCGTCACCAAGACCGAGACCACCGACACCGATGCCCCGGAACAGCGCATCGAGGATCCGACGATGAACATGAGCAAGACCGTCGTCGAGAACCCCGGCGCTCCCGGCGTCTCCGACATCACCTGGAAGATCAACATGGTCAACGGGGTCGAGGCCGGACGCGAGAAGATCGACGAAGTGGTCAAGGTGCCGGCGCAGCCGAAGACCGTTCGAGTCGGAGCCAAGCCCGGCACCGAGGTCCCACCCGTGGAGAACGGTGCGATCTGGGATGCGCTTGCTCAATGCGAGGCAACCGGCAACTGGGCCATCAACACCGGCAACGGTTTCTACGGCGGCGTGCAATTCGACCAGAACACCTGGGAACGCCAGGGCGGCCTGAAATACGCACCGCGCGCCGACCTCGCCACCCGCGAAGAACAGATCGCCATCGCATCGGTGACGCAGAAGTCGCAGGGCTGGGGCGCGTGGCCGGCATGCACCTCGCGTCTGGGTTACCGCTAGTTCCCGTAGAGTTCCCGCCGTGTCCGAACATGTGAGGGGAGCTGCGGCTCTGCTCGGTCCTGCCGAAGTCCGCTCTCTCGCTGCCGAGCTCGACGTGCGTCCCACCAAACAACTCGGCCAGAACTTCGTGCACGACGCCAACACCGTGCGACGCATCGTCGCCTCCGCCGGTGTCGGACCTCAGGACACCGTCCTCGAAGTCGGTCCCGGCCTCGGATCGTTGACTCTCGCTCTGCTCGATGTGGCCGACGCCGTTGTCGCGGTCGAGATCGACCCCAAGCTCGCGACCCGGTTGCCCATCACGGTGGCCGACCGCGCCCCCACCCTTGCCGAACGGTTGACGGTCATCGAAGCCGACGCGTTGCGCGTACGGGCCGAGGACATTCCGGGACACCCGACGGCGTTGGTGGCGAACCTGCCGTACAACGTCGCGGTGCCTGTGCTGATCCACCTGTTCTCGGAGCTGCCCAGCCTTCGAGTGGCCGTGGTGATGGTCCAGGCCGAGGTTGCCGATCGCCTCGCCGCGGTACCGGGAAGCAAGATCTACGGCATTCCCAGCGTCAAGGCCCGATTCTTCGGTGACGTCAAACGGGCCGGGGCAGTTGGCCGTTCGGTGTTCTGGCCGGTTCCCAAAGTGGAATCGGGGCTGGTGCGCATCGATCGATACGCCGAGCCACCGTGGCCGACCGACACTGCACACCGGAAGTCGGTATTCGCCGTCATCGATGCCGCATTCGCCCAGCGCCGCAAGACCTTACGAGCAGCCCTCGCGGGGTGGGCCGGTTCACCCGTCGCCGCGGAGCGCAGACTTCGCGAGGCCGGAATCGATCCCACGGCCCGCGGCGAAACGATCGACGCTGCAGCGTTCGTTCGTCTGGCGGCTACCGAGGCCTGACATCTCGTCCTTACAGGTGAATGTCCGACAGTCTCGTCAGTTCGGTCCACTTCGACGCCTCGGCGCGTGCCGCTGCGACAGGTGCGTACCGGTCGGCCTCGGTGAGACTTCCCAGCTCCAAGCCGGTCGCCGACGCGATGTCTGCTACCGGAACCTGATACGTGCGGTACGGGCCGAGCGGTGGGGGATCGGTCTCGACCCGTAGCGGTTTGTCGAGAATCGGGTCGAGTGACGGCGACTGATCGAGCACGTATCCGGTGCACGCCGGTGCCGAATCCTGGGACCACGCGGCAATCTTGAAGTAGCGACGCGGTATGGCAATGCCTCGGTAGATCGGATCGTCGTCGGCGAAGATGCAGCCACTGAACACCGAGAGTCGTTGCCCGTACTGCTCGGCATGGCCCAGTACGTAATCCTCGAGCCCCAGCCACAGAGTTTTCGATTGGTTCAGAGTGGCCGTCTGCGGAGCGCACACCGTGTAGTGGAAGGTATCCGCATTGGCGCGCGTCGCGACCGACAGCTCGCCCCACACCGGATCTCGTCGGCGAACGAGATGCCCACGGTCGAGGTCGTTGTTCGAGTACAACTCGTTCCCCGCCTGCTGCGCTGCCGGAAGCCGCTCGTCCAGACGCCAATCATCGCCTCGCTCCACGTCTTTCAGGCTCGAGCCGTCGATGTTCACGCCGGTGACCGCGGCGAGGCGTCGGGCAGGATCCATGGACACCGAGAAATGCGTGTACGGAAGTACCACCAGGCCTGCTCGATCCGGCAGCGGAACGTCGATGTCGGCCAGGAAGGTCGGGTCGAAACCGAGTGGGGTCGTCATGGACCCATTGACTCACGCGTCGGTTACCGGAGGGTGAACCGCGGCGAGGTATCGCCGTTCGAGGGCCGCGTGACGCTCGGCGACCACGCGGCATTCCTCTTTCAGTTCCGGCGGGTCGAGCACGGTGAAGTCGGTGTCGAACGCCGCCAGCCAGCGGGCGATCGACGGCAGTGAGTCTCCCGAGAGCACCACCGCACACGAGGTGTCGTCGATGGATTCGAGTGTGCCCCAGTGCTCGTCGACCATCGGGGCGATCGTCTCGATCGGCGCATGCAAACGAATGCGCGCCTGAACCTGGGTGAACGCGCGATCGATTCCCCGCGAGACGAACGCCGCCGCCCCGCCTGCAGGCAACTCTCGCGGGGTGAACCGAGGACCCGTCGGGATCTTCGGAATCAGGCGATCCACCCGATACGATCGCCAATCCTGGCGCAGCACATCCCAACCCAGCAGATACCACCGCGCTCCCGCCCGAACCAAGCTGTAGGGCTCCACCTCGCGCCGAGACTCCGAACCGTCGTGCTTGCGGTAATCGAATCGCAGTCGCTCGTGCCCATGACACACCGCAGCCACCGTCGACAGCACCGCCGCATCCACCGCAGACCGCGGCGTGTGCTCCACCACGTCGATCCGGAGGGTGTCGAGCCGATGCCGGATGCGCGACGGCATCACCTGCCGGAGCTTCGTCAACGCACGCAGCGACGCCTCGCCGATCCCCGCCACCGACCCACCGGCCGCCGACTGCAAACCGAACGCCACCGCCAACGCCTCGTCGTCGTCGAGCAGTAGTGGGGGCATCTCGGCACCCGGCCCCAACTGATAGCCGCCGCCGACGCCCGGCGTCGCATTGACCGGATAACCGATGTCGCGCAACTTGTCGACATCGCGCCGCAGCGTGCGAGGCGTCACGTCCAGCCGTTCCGCCAGCTCTGCACCCGCCCAATCGCGCCGGGTCTGCAGAAGCGACAACAGCCGCAACAGCCGGGCCGAGGTTTCCTTCATATCCACACAATGCCACCGAATGCGGACATCTTCGGTCCTCTTTACCGACCCGACCCGGCCACCGAAGTCCACTCAACGCGACATTGACCCCCGAAAAGTCCACCGAACGTGACATTGAGTACCCCCAGGTGGGCCGGCTGATGGTGAACCCGGCCCCTGTTTCTCCACTACTGTGGTTAAACGTGCTGTCTGTCGTTCCCACGCCCGTTGTCGTTCGGGCCCCGTCGAAGGTGAATCTGCATCTTTCGGTCGGTGACCTGCGTCCCGACGGCTTTCACGAGTTGACGACGGTGTTCCAGGCACTGTCTCTCTCCGACGACTTGTCGGTCGTTCCGGCGAAGGCGTTGTCGGTTCGGGTGCGCGGCGACGACGCGAAGGTCGTTCCGACGGATTCGCGGAACCTGGTCTGGAAGGCCGCCGAGTTGTTGGGCCTTCGTGTGGGGCGCGAGCCGTCGGTGGAGATCACCATCGACAAGGGCATTCCGGTCGCCGGCGGCATGGCGGGCGGTAGCGCCGATGCTGCCGCGACGTTGGTTGCGCTCAACGCGATGTGGCATCTCGAACTCTCGCGTGACGAGCTCGACGAGCTGGCGGCCGAGCTCGGTAGCGATGTGCCGTTCTCGTTGCACGGCGGGACTGCCGTCGGTACCGGCCGCGGTGAGAAGTTGCTTCCGGTGCTCTCGCGTAACAACTTTCATTGGGTTCTGGCATTGGCGAAGGGTGGTCTGCAGACCCCCGCCGTGTACGGCGAGCTCGATCAGTTGCGGGCCAAGGGCGATCCGCCCAGGCTCGGCGGAACCGAGGATCTGATGCATGCCCTCGCGTCGGGTGATGCGCGGGCCCTCGCCCCGCTGTTGGGCAACGATCTGCAAGCCGCTGCGGTCTCGCTGATGCCGCAGTTGCGTCGCACACTGAGAGCGGGTGTCACTGCGGGTGCGTTGGCGGGCATCGTGTCGGGCTCGGGCCCCACGTGTGCGTTCCTGTGCGCCGACGCCGATGCGGCGGTGTCGGTGAGCGCTGAATTGTCCGGTGCAGGCGTGTGCCGCACCGTCCGTGTTGCGAGTGGACCGGTTCCCGGTGCTCGTGTGGTCACTAGTGAATCGAATGGTTTTTCCTGATGGTCAATCTCGTCAATCTCGAAAACGTCAGTAAGTCCTTCGGCGTCAAGCCTCTGCTCGACGGCGTCTCCCTCGGTGTGCAGGAGGGCGAACGCATCGGCATGGTCGGCCTCAACGGCGGTGGCAAAACCACCACCCTCGAGGTTCTCGCCGGCATCGAACCCCCCGATTCGGGACGCGTCAGCCGCGTCAACGGACTGCGGATGGCCGTCGTCACTCAGCGTGGTGTGTTGCCGCCCGGGTCGACGGTCGGTCAGGTGGTACTCGATCCGCTCGGGATGGCCGAGCACGAGTGGGCCGGCGATTCGCGGGTACGAAACATCCTGACCGGCATCGGTATTGCCGATCTGGGTCCGGCCGGTAGCTCCGGACTGGACGCGCCGATCGACAACCTCTCCGGTGGCGAGCGCCGACGAGTCGCGTTGGCAGCAGCCCTCGTTCAGGATCTGGATCTTTTGGTGCTCGACGAGCCCACCAACCACCTCGACGTCGAGGGCGTGCAGTGGCTGGCCGCGCACCTGGTGAGCCGTCGGAGCGCGCTACTGGTCGTAACGCACGATCGGTGGTTCCTCGACACCGTCGCCAATCAGACGTGGGAGGTCGTCGGGGGTGGTATCGAAACCTACGAGGGTGGCTACAACGATTGGGTCTTCGCGCGTGCAGAGCGCTCCCGTCAGGCCGACGCATCCGAGGAGCGGCGTCGCAACCTCGCCCGCAAGGAACTCGCATGGCTGCGCCGCGGTGCTCCCGCGCGAACGTCCAAGCCCAAATACCGCATCGAGGCCGCCGAGGCACTGATTGCCGACGTACCGCCGCCTCGTGACTCCGTCGCGCTGTCCTCCTTTGCGCAGCGCCGTCTGGGCAAGGTCGTCATCGAACTCGAGGACGCGCGCCTGGAAACTCCCGACGGCCGTGAGCTGGTCAAGGACTTCACGTGGCGTCTGGCTCCCGGCGAGCGCGTGGGTCTCGTCGGCGTCAACGGCTCGGGTAAGACGACGATGCTGCGTACGCTCGCCGGTGAACTGCAGCCCGCTGCGGGCAAGCGCATCCAGGGCCAGACCGTCAAGATCGGTTGGCTGAAGCAGGAATTGGACGACCTACCCAAGAAGCTGCGTGTCCTCGACGCCGTCAAGGAGGTGGCCGAGCGGATCACGTTGGGCGACAAGGAGATTTCTGCTGGGCAGCTCGCAGAAAGGCTGGGCTTCACCCCCGCTCGCCAGCGCACGCCGGTCGGTGACCTGTCCGGTGGCGAACGCCGTCGCCTGCAGTTGACACGAGTCCTGATGGCCGAGCCGAACGTGCTGTTGCTCGACGAGCCGACCAACGACCTGGACATCGACACCCTGCAGCAGCTCGAGGACATCCTGGACGGCTGGGCGGGCACGCTCGTCGTCATCAGTCACGACCGGTACCTCATCGAGCGCATCTGTGACTCGACGTGGGCACTGTTCGGCGACGGCAAGCTCACCAACCTGCCCGGCGGCATCGAAGATTACCTGCGCAGGCGGGCCGTCCTCGCCGCCGACGCGACGCCGGACTCGTTGACCACCGGCGGGGTGCCCCGGAAGGCAACCCGTGATGCGGCTTCGGAGCGCGCTGCCCGTAAGGAACTCAGCAAGCTCGAGAAGCTCGTCATTCGCCTGTCCAAGCGGGAGACCGAACTGCACGCCGAACTCGCCGAGGCTGCCACTGCGCCGGACAAGCTCGTGGCCCTCGACACCGAACTCAAGCAGGTCCTCGCCGACAAGGACGTCGCCGAGGAACGCTGGATGGAATTGGCCGCCGAGTTGGAATGAGCGGCTCCGCCGCATGTGAGTGGTAACTCGTAACCTGCTACGAAGTTTCATGCACATGCGCGCAGCGCATACTGTGGTCATGGCATCGGTCGTCGCAGAAGTGATGGGTTCGGATTTCGCTCGTCTGCATCCCAAGGTCCAATGGCGTTTCGGTTTGCAGTCCTCGGATCATCGGGCTCAGTTCGGGGTCGGTGTGATGGAGGAGATGACTCATTCTCGTCTCGTTCCTCCGCCGCTGCTGTGGGCCGGTCGTAAGCGAGGCCTGTTTCCTGCTGGCGTGGGCAAGGATGTGCCCTTCACCATCGCCAACTATGCGTACGTCGACGAATTGGGCCGCGAGACAATGTCTTTCGTGCGTCGCTTCGCGTTCGCCGCGCGTCCGCAGGGGATGAATTCGGTGATGGTGTCGTCGGCAGAATCCGACGCATATGCGCTCGACTACCTGGGGTTCTCGTCGGACATGGTGGTGCACACCACGTGTGCGGTCGACTCCGACGGCGGGTTGGTACTCGAGAGCGAGGTGCCGCGGTTTCTGCTCGGTCCCATTGCGCCGAAGTTGCCGAAGGTGGCCTCCGCGGTCACGATCGGCCGGGAATGGTGGGACGCGGCAGAGGAACGGCACCGCATCGAGATCGAAGTCAAGAGCCCGATGCTCGGCCAGTTGTTCCTGTATCGCGGGTGGTTCACCGCGGAGGAGCGCGAGTGCCGTCCCGCCGACATACCGTCCGACGCGCGGCCGCGCTCGATCGAATCACGCGAATAGCGCTACTGTTACGCGTCGATCGAAGCAGGTGAAAGGGAGTCCGCAGTGGCCGTAGTCGAAGCCGAGGTAGTCGGTGGTGTCGGGCATATCGTCCTGAACCGGCCGGAGGCCCTGAACTCGTTGAACGAGGCCATGATCCACGGCATTCGTGCGGCACTCGATGCGTGGCGGGACGACGACACCGTCGGTTCGGTTCTGGTGACGAGCAGTTCACCGCGTGCGTTCTGCGCCGGCGGAGACATCAAGGCCATCAGGCAGGCCGTGATCGACGGCGACCGAGAAGCCGGGCCGCGCTACTTCTCTGCCGAGTACGACCTCGACGAGATCATTGCGACGTACCCCAAGCCGTATGTGGCGGTCATCGAGGCCGCGGCGTTCGGGGGAGGGCTGGGAATCTCGGTGCACGGCAGCGTGCGGATCGTGACAGAGAACGCTCTTCTGGCGATGCCGGAGACGGCGATCGGATTTGTTCCCGATGTGGGCTCGAGCTACTTTCTGTCCCGGTTGCCCGATCACATCGGACGCTACTTGGCGCTGACAGGCACCCGGATCACCGGATCCGACGCTGTGACACTGGGATTGGCGACACACTTCTGTCCCAGCGAAGCCGTCCAGGCGCTGAAGGACGACATTCTCGGCGGCACCGATCTCGGTGCAGCGCTCGAGCGACACACGACTCCGCCGCCGACGACGGAATTGTCGTTCGACGCGAAGGCGGTGGCCACGGTGTTCGAGAAGACCTCGCTCGTCGACATCATCGATGCATTGGAGTGCGATACCGCGTGGTCTCGCACTACCAAGACTCAGTTGGCAACGCTGTCGCCGACGTCCTTGATGGCCACCGATGCCCTGATCGAGCGGGCTGCGGACAGTACGTTGCGGGAGTGCCTCGATCGCGAGTTGCGGCTGGCGACATGGATCATCACAGAACCGGACTTCGCCGAGGGGGTGCGCGCAGTGCTGGTCGACAAGGACCGCGCGCCGCAGTGGAAGCCTCTGGTGCTCGAGATGGTGCGACCAGAGGCCTTCCAGCAGCTGCTGTGACCGTCAGTGGGTCAGCGGTAACCCTTGGCGGGGTTCTGCAGGTCCAGCACGATGGTCTGGCCGTTGGAACGCACGTGGATCTCCGGGTTCTGCAGACCACCGGAGACGAGGTATTCGCCGAGGAGCTGAAGCAGCTCGTCGGGGCCGACGGAGGTGTCGGGGGTGCGGATGTCGCCGGTGCGGCTGCCGAGTTCGTTCTGGGTCAGCCGACCCGCAATACGAACCGAGGCGACGCCCATGGCGGTACGACGGTCGGGTGCCTGGCCGCGGCCGAGAGACGGCGACGTGCTGCCGCTGGAGGCGTGAGCGGTGGAACGGCCGTTGGTGGGCAGGCCGTGTTCTGAGATCTGATCGCTGGTGGTCACTTCAACCTCGTTCGATTCCGTGGCGGGCTTCTCTGATGCTGCGGGCTGTGGAGCGGATGCCGTGTCGGTGGACGTGACCACTGCCGCCGGGAAATCGGTGGTGGTTTCGGCCGCCTTCTCGGCGGGTGCAGCTACCGAACTGTCGGTGCGAGCACCGTTGGACGGAGTGGAATCGGACTTCGGCGGCGTCGCCAAACGATGCGCGGGAGCGCCACCGACCTTGATCCCGGCCAATGGGTAGTTCGTTCCCTTAGTCATGTCGTTTTCCACTTCATCGTGATTCTCGGGTGGTTCCGCGCCGAGACGCCATGATCGGAGAACTCACATGACGCCCAACTCGGCGTCGAGCACGCCAAAACGTACTCGAAGTTTGTTCGGACCGCCTGAGAGTAGCATCACGATTGTTTAGATCGCCATTTTTTGGTCCAAAGGCTTGTTCTGGATCCTGAACCACACCACGAAACCCCAGGTCACATACCCGGCGTATACCAAGTAGAGGACAGCGGACGGGTAGAAACCGGCAATCACCAGCAGCGGGACGCCCACGATGTCCACCGCGATCCAGATGAGCCAGAATTCGGTGAGCCCGCGGGCCATGCCGAACGTCGCCAGCATCGAACCGGTGAAGATCCACGCATCGGCCCACTTGCCGAACGAACCGAGGTACCCGAACAGCTGCGCGAACACGATCGTTCCGACGACTGCGACAGTGATCATCACCAGTCGCTCACGGGCAGTGCCCCAGCGCGGAACGACGGCGGCCCCCGAGTTCTTGGAGCCGCGCATCCACCGGGCCAGCCCGTAGGCGCTGACGGCAATGAACATCAGCTGCCGTCCGGCTTGTCCGTACAGATCCAACGCCTGCGGAGTGTGGAACACCCCGCCCATGAAGACGGTGAACAGCAGCGCATTTCCGACGATTCCCACCGGCCACGCCCACACGACTCGACGCATTCCGCCGACCGCGGAGAGCAGTCCGAAGCCGTTCCCGATCACCTCGCGCCACAGCACCGGGTGGCCCAGCACACTGAATTCGGCGTCGAGCAGATCTGTCAGCACCGCGACAGGCTACTGATCGCCTGCGGCGACGAGGGGCTCGAGGGTGAGCTCGGGCATCTCCTTCTGGATGTACTGCAGTCGCCATTTGTCGCTGACGAGTGCCAGCAGGGCGCCGTCGGTCCGGGTGAAGATCTCGACGCCGCGCTGGCGGCCCAATTCGACGGCCGACGCCGCGTCGGTGCGCCGAGCAAGTGAGTAACCCAACGGTTCCATCCGAGCGTCGACGCCGAATTCGGTCTTCATTCGTGCGGTGACCACCTCGAACTGCATCGGGCCGACGGCCGCGAGAACCGGGGAGGCGTCGCCGCGAATGTCGTTGCGCAGCACCTGAACCACGCCCTCGGAGTCGAGTTGTTCGACGGCTCGGCGGAACTTCTTGTACTTGTCGGCGCTGTCGACGCGCAGTGCCGAGAAGTGCTCGGGTGCGAACGACGGGATCGGTGGGAACTCGACCTTCTTGTCGGTGTACAACGTGTGGCCGGGCGCGAGCGCGGTGGCGTTGACCAGACCGACGATGTCGCCGGGGTAGGCGTTCTCGACCGTTGTCCGGTCACGCCCGAAGACGGTGAGCGCGTACTTGGTGGTGAACGGCTTCTTGGTCTGTGCGTGCGTGACGACCATGCCCCGCTCGAACACACCCGAGACCACGCGCATGAAGGCCAGGCGGTCCCGGTGCGCGGTGTCCATGCCGGCCTGCACCTTGAACACGACGGCACTGAAGGGATCGGTCACCGCGCGCACCCCGTCGGAGACGTCGGCCCGGGGGCCGGGTGCGGGGGCCAGCGCCACCAGGGTGTCGAGGATCTGGCGCACGCCGAAGTTCAGCATCGCCGATCCGAAGATCACCGGTGACGTCTGGCCGGCGAGGAACATCTCCTGGTCGTGTTGCTGGCCGCTCGAGATCAGCAGATCGCTCTCCTCGACGGCGGTATCCCAGTCGACGCCCTCGCGCTGCGCGGCGGCCTCGGCCGTCATGAATTCCTCGGGCGCGATCGTGGCACCACCCGCAGTTCGGGTGAAGCGGATGTAGCTGCCGTCCTGCACATCGAGCAGGCCACGGAAGTCACCCGCGATGCCGACGGGCCAGTACAGAGGCGTCGGCGTCAGGCCGATGCGTGACTCGATCTCGTCGAGCAGTTCGAGCGGGGACTGACCCGGGCGGTCCCACTTGTTGATGACGGTGATGACCGGGATGCCGAACTGGCGGCACACCTGGAACAGCTTGAGGGTCTGCGGCTCGAGGCCCTTCGCGGCGTCGATGAGCATGACGGCCGCGTCGACCGCCGTCAGGACGCGGTAGGTGTCCTCGGAGAAATCGGCGTGGCCGGGGGTGTCGACGAGGTTGATCACGTTGGTGACCTCGGCGTCGGGGGAGGTCTGGTAATTGAACTGCAGCGCAGTCGAACTCACCGAAATGCCGCGCGCCTTCTCCATCTCCATCCAGTCCGAGACGGTGGAGCGACGGCCGGCCTTGCCGTGAATGGCACCGGCCTCGGAGATGACGCGCGCGTGCAGGGCGAGGGCCTCGGTGAGCGTCGACTTACCGGCATCGGGGTGTGAGATCACCGCGAATGTTCGACGCCTCGCGACCTCGAAATCGAGTTCCCTGGCCGAGTGTCGAGCGGGGCCGGAGTTCGGTCCTGACCCGTCGAGTGCTGCATCGACGTCGGGGGAACTGGGCGGGGTACTCACGAAGGCCTCTATCTCGTAGTCACGGCAACGGCAAAGGTCAAGGATACGCGGCCGGTAACGGTCACCGGTCATCGCGGGATTGCTTAGGGTGAGGGACGCGGAAGGACCGTCGAACGAGGAGATGACGCGTTGAGCAAGTTCACCGACGAGATGTTCGAGACCGCAAGCAGCAGCAAACGTGGTTTGGTCACCGGGGAGCCCGAGGCGGCGTTGCGCCAGTCGTGGGGTGAGATCCACGAGCAGGCGCGGAGGATGGCGGGCGCGTTGGCCGACGCGGGGGTCGAACACGGCGACGCGATCGGTATTCTCGCCGGCCAGCCCGTCGACATCGCGCCTGCCTGCCAGGCCACGTGGATGCGCGGAGCGTCGGTGACGATGTTGCATCAGCCCACCCCGCGGACAGATCTGGCCGTCTGGGGCGAGGACACCGAAACCGTCGTCCGGATGATCGACGCGAAGGCGGTGATTCTGGGAGCTCCGTTCGACATCGCCGCGCCGGTGCTCGTCGAGCGCGGCATCACCGTGCTGAAGATCGACGACATGAAGTCCGGTCGCGACATCGATCCGGTGCCGACGGCCGAGACCGACATCGCGCTGCAGCAGCTCACGTCCGGCTCCACCGGGTCGCCCAAGGCCGTGCGCATCACGCACGAGAACTTCTACGTCAATGCGTACGCGATGATCGATCGCATCGAGTTCGACGTGAATTCCGACGTCATGGTCAGTTGGTTGCCGCTCTTCCACGACATGGGCATGGTGGGCTTTCTGTCGGTGCCGATGCAGGTGGGTGCCGAGGTCGTGAGCATCACTCCGTTGGACTTCCTGCGCTCGCCGCTGTTGTGGGCCAAGCTCATCGACAAGTACCGCGGAACAGTCACTGCTGCACCCAATTTCGCGTATTCACTGCTGGCGCGTCGGCTGCGTCAGGCGGAGGACGACCTGGATCTGGATCTGTCCACGCTGCGTTACGCGTGGAACGGTGCCGAACCCGTCGACCCCGACACGATGATCGCATTGGCAGAAGCGGGTGCGCCGTACAAGCTCGATCCCGCGGCCCTCGCGCCCGTGTACGGAATGGCGGAAACTACTCTCGCCGTGTCGATTCCGGACCCCGGCCAAGGTCAGGTGATCGACGTCGTCGACGCGGATCTACTCGAAACACTCGGCCGCGCAGTCCCGTCCACCCGCGGCAACACCCGATCCCTGGCCACTCTCGGAAAGTTCGTTCCCGGTCTCGAAGGCCGCGTCGTGGACAAGGAAGGGCAGGTGCTCACCGCGCGCGGCGTCGGCATCATCGAGGTCCGCGGCAAGGCCGTCACTCCCGGATATATCACCGTCGACGGCCCCGTGCCGACACAGGACGCCGACGGCTGGCTCGATACCGGCGACGTCGGCTACATCACCGAGGACGAACTGGTGGTCGTCTGCGGCCGGGTCAAGGACGTCATCATCATGGGCGGCCGCAACATCTATCCCACCGACATCGAACGAGCCGCGGGCACCGTCGCGGGAGTTCGGCCCGGTAACGCCGTCGCGATCCGCCTCGACGCCGGCGACAAACGCGAAAGCTTCGCTGTTGCAGTCGAAACGAACGATATCGACAACCCCGACGAGGTCAAGCGCATCGAGCGTGAAGTGATCCACGCGGTGCATTCGGAGGTAGGAGTGCGCCCGCGCACGGTGGCAGTCCTGGGGCCGGGCAGCATCCCGAAGACGTCGAGCGGCAAACTGCGACGGGCCAATTCGGTGTCGCTGCTGAACTGATCAGCGCGGGTGCACCCGATTCTGGGCGGCCTCGAGACCGACCTTCAGCAGTAGCTCGGCGGCGTCGGCGGCTTCTTCGATCACGACGCCGAGGTCCTTGCGTTCGGGCGTCGAGAAGGGCTTGAGCACGAACGACGCCGGGTCCATCCGTCCCGGCGGCCGTCCGACGCCCACGCGGACCCGCAGGTAGTCCTTGGTGCCGAGGTGCTGAGAAATCGAGCGCAGACCGTTGTGCCCGCCCTCACCGCCGCCGAGCTTGAGTCGCAGTGCGCCGAAGTCGATGTCCAGTTCGTCGTGCACCACCACGATGTTCGCGGGGTCGACGGAGAAGAACCGAGCCAGTGCCGCCACCGGCTGGCCCGAGAGGTTCATGAACGTTCGCGGCTTCGCGACGACGACCGAACGGCCGTCGAGCCGGGCCTGCACGATGTCGGAATTGGACTTCTTGTGCGACGAGAACGACGTGCCGACGCGTCCGGCGAGTGCGTCGGCGACCATGAAGCCCACGTTGTGCCGAGTCTTGTCGTACTGCGGACCGGGGTTGCCGAGCCCGACTATCAGGGCGGGGCCGTTTTCGGTGCTCACGGGCGTCATTCTTCCATCGATGGTTCGAAACGAACGGCGCGCCGTCTCCCGGAGGAGAACAGCGCGCCGCTCGAGATGCAGGGGAGAGGGTCAGCTCTCGTCGGAGCTGTCTTCGTCCTCGGAAGCAGCTTCTTCCTGAGTCTCGGCCTCGCCGGTCTCGGAGATAGGCTCGGTGCCCTCGCCGTCGGCCTCGAGGTCTTCCTCGGACGGTGCCTCGACGACGTTGACCAGGAGGGTCTCGCCGTCGGAGATGAGGGTGACGTCGGACGGCAGATCCAGGTCCGCCGCGGTGATCTGCGTGCCGATCTCGGCACCCTCGACGGAGACGACGAAGTTCTCCGGGATCTCGAGCGCGTCGGCTTCGATCTCGACGGCGGTCGAGTCGGTGGTGACGAGGGTGCCCGGTGCGGCGTCGCCCTCGACGATGATGTTGACCTCGACGGTGACGCGCTCGCCCTTGTTCAGGACGAGGAGGTCGGCGTGCTCGATGCTGCGACGGATCGGGTGCACGACGATCGACTTGGTCAGTGCCAGCTGCGACTTGCCGGCGATGTCGAGGGTGAGCACAGCGTTGGTGCCGTCGTTACGCAGCACGGCAGCGAATGCGCGGGCGTCGAGTGCCAGGTGCTGGGGGTCGGTTGCGTGTCCGTACAGAACGGCGGGAACGAGGCCGTCGCGACGAGCGCGGCGTGCGGCACCCTTGCCGAATTCGGTGCGGACCTGTGCGGTGAGGTTGTTTACCTTCGATGCCATGGTGCTACATGCTCCTGATAACTGTGATCTGTGGTTCGTGCGGCGTACTTCGTCGGGCTGTCAAACTCGTCGGGGCGGACACGAACGAGCGCGGCCAACGGGGCCGAGCCGCGTCGATAACGGTGGATCCTGATGAGCCGGATCTACCCTCGCCGAGACAACCTGGAAGACAATACACGATGCTCCGCAGTGGCTCGGTTATGTGCCTGCTGGGGCACTTACCCGCGCCACTGCGAGCGCAGCGAGCAACTCGGCGGCCACCGACCGGGCGACGGCGATGGCGTCGTCCCGACCGCCTGCGGTTCCCATGACCACCGCACCTTCGTGCAACAGTGACAATCGAGTCCCGAGTTCGTCTGAATCGGGGTATCCGGCATCGGCGGCCAGGCGTGCGAACAGCGATCGCGTCCACGCCTTCTCCGACTCGATGATGGCCAACACCGGGCTGTCGGTGCCGCCGAACTCGGCGAATGCGTTGACGAATCCGCAGCCGCGATGGTTGTCGCGCATCCACAGGTCGAGTGCGTCGTAGACCCCGAGTACACGCTGCTCACCCTGGTCGAGGGAGTCGACGTACTGCGTCACGTGCGCACACCAGAGGTCGTATCGCCGCTTCAGGTAACGCTGCACCAGGCCGTCCTTGGAGCCGAAACGGTCGTACAGGGTCTTCTTGGTGGTGCCGGCTTCCTCGGCGATCAGGTCGACGCCGACGGCGCGAATTCCGCGGTCGTAGAAGAGCTCGCTCGCGACGGCGAGAATTCGTTCCGCTGCGGGGGTCAGTGGCTTGTCGTGCATGGCGACCTTTCGAAAGCGCTGGTCGGAGTGGGGTGCACTGCGAGTATACAGACCTGTATGTTTACATCGCTCTCATGACCTCACGCATCGATGTTCTCGCCGGTACAGCTCTGGTGATTCTGTGGAGTTCGGGCTTCATCGGAGCAGAATTCGGCACCGCCGAAGCTCCGGCCCACACGCTGCTGGCCTGGAGATACCTGGTGGCAGTCGTGCTCCTCGTCGCGTGGTGCAGATGGCGACGACTCACCCCGACGTGGCACGCGCTGCGTATCCACGCAGTCCTCGGCCTCTTCTGCCAGTTCCTCTACCTCGGTGCCACCATCACCGGCATCGGCATGGGCGTCCCTCCGGGCGTCGCCGCCCTGATCGCTGCTTTGCAGCCGTTGGTGGTCGCGCTGGCCTCGAGCAGGATATTCGGCGAACGCGTCGGATCGAGAGGAATTCTCGGCCTCGTCGTCGGTATCGCCGGAGTGACGCTCGTCGTCGTCGGTGACCTGTCCGGTGCCGATCTTGCCTGGCCCGTCTACCTGCTGCCCGCCGCGGGCATGCTGGCGCTGTCGGCCGGAACGATCGGGCAACGGCTACTGGATCCGAAAGAACCCATCGCGCTGGCCATGGCGATCCAATGTGGTATCAGCGCAGTCGGTTTCATGACGTGGAGTGCACTTGCCGGTGATGCGGTACCACCGATGACGACGGGTTTCTGGGCTGCGGTGGCGTGGACGGTGGTGCTGTCGACCTTCGGCGCTTACGGCGCGTACCTGTTCGTCGTGCGCCGCAGTGGACCGACTCGTGCCAGCGTGCTGCTCTACCTGACACCGCCGACGACGATGCTCTGGGCTTTCGTGATGTTCGGCGACGCGGTCACGTGGTTCGGTATCGCGGGCCTCGCAGTCTCGGGGATCGGGGTCGCCGCCTACCTCAGCGCACATCCGGACCGTAGAGCCCGCTCACGCGCCGGCGAGCGCAGCGAGCATCGTGTCCAACTCGGCGAAGGTGACGAAGTAGTGCGGGGATGCACGGACGACGGCGTCGAGTCCCCGGCCCGTCATGTCCAGTCGAGTGGAACCGCGATGGCTCACCGTGACCGTCACGTTTCGGTCGGCAAGTCGGTCGCGGACGGCCACCGGCTCCTCACCGTCCACGGTGAACGAGACGATGCCGCTCTTGCGGTCACCGAGATCGTGGACGGTGACCCCGGGAATGCGTCGCATTCCGGCACGTAGGTACTCGGCGCGCTCGGAGATGGCGTCCGCGGCGTCGTCGATACCCAGTTCGAGTAGATAGTCGACGGCCGCGCCGAGGGCGAGGCGGGCTGCGACGTCGCATTCCCAGAACTCGAAACGTGTTGCGTCTTCGGCCATTCGGTAGGTCGACGAGTCTTCCCACTGTGCGCTGTGCAGATCGAGAGCAGGTGGATGCAAGCTCGCGGCCAATTCCGGACGCAGGTACAGGAACCCGGTACCTCGGGGCCCGCGTAGCCACTTGCGACCGGTGGCCGACAGCGCATCGACGCCGAGTTCGTCGACGTCCACCCGCAGCTGGCCGATGGACTGACACGCGTCGAGTAGGACGAGGGCACCGTGCCGATGGGCGAGATCGGCCACTGCGCGGGCCGGGTTGATCAAGCCCCCGTTGGTGGGCGCGTGCACGACCGACACCACCCGGACCCGGTCGTCGAGCATCTGCTCGAGTGCGTCGATGTCGATGCACCCCGACGCGTCGCTCGGAATCACCTCGACCGTGGCCCCGGAGACCTCGGCACGGTGCAGCGCTGAAATGGCGTTGCTGGCGTATTCGGCCTCGCACAGCAGGATTCGATCCCCGGCCGACAACGGCACCGAGTAGAAGAAGTCGGTCCACGCGCGGGTGGCGGAATCGCTCAGAGCGATGGTCGATGCCGGTGCCCCGATCAGGGTTCCGATCGATGTCTTGACCGCCGCGAGATCGTCGAGGCGTTCGCTCGCGGCTCGGTACCCGCCGATCTCCGCCTCGCGGCGCAGATGGGCGATCGCGGTGTCGACGACGACGGTGGGCGGCAGCGAGGAGCCGGCGCTGTCGAGAAATACCCGGCCCGACGCACCAGGGGTGTCGCGGCGAATGCGGTCGTGATCGAGCATCGATAGTCCTTCCGGTAGCGAACTCTCGGGCATCAGGGTTCCACAATCGGTAGCCTCGATACGACGCGGGATCTCGGCGTTTTCGATCCTGGCAGCTGGGTACATTGCGTAGTCGGATCGCGGTGAGTGGGAAAGAAGGAAATGTGTCCTCCAACGAGAAGTCCCTCGAGCTGAGCACGCGCCCAGCCATCGAGGCATATGTGTCGAAGGTGTGTTTCAAGCTGGGGCCACCGTCGCTCATCGGTGCCGAACTCGAATGGCTCACGGCCCTCGACGACGGTTCGCGGCCCTCCCTGTCAGCTCTGGCCGCTGCGCTCGGTGATCACTCCCCGCGCAGTATCGCTCCCGAGTCACCCGCCCTGACGTTGCCGGGCGGAAGTATCGTCACCGTCGAACCGGGCGGCCAAGTCGAATTGTCCAGTTCGCCTTCTATTTCCGTTTCCCAGCTCGAACCGCTGCTCGACGCCGATGCCCGACTGTTGCACGACATGCTCGGTCGCGACGGCATCGCCATCAGCGCAGTTCCCGCCGACGCCGTGCGAGATCCCGAACGACTACTGGTCCTACCGCGCTACTGCGCGATGGAAAACCGTTTCACCACCATCGGGCCTTTCGGCAAGCTGATGATGTGCAACACCGCCGCCACCCAGGTCAGTGTCGACGCCGGACGTGATCGGGCCGAGGTCACTTCGCGATGGCAGATGCTGCACGCCATCGGCCCGGCCTTCGTCGCCGCGTTCGCGCGCTCTCCCGAACTCGCCGGGGCACCGACAGGTGCGTGGGCATCGCAGCGAATGCGGACCTGGCTCGAACTCGATTCCAGCCGGACCACGGTACCGAACACGGGCGACCCGATCGCCGATTACGCGCGGTGGGCCCTCGACGTTCCGCTCCTCTGTATTCGGGGAACCACCCAGAACTGGGAAGCGCCGTCCGACATCACTTTTGCGCAGTGGCTCGACGAACCGAGCGTTGTCGGTCGTCCGGCAACCTACGCCGATCTCGACTACCACCTGACGACGCTGTTCCCGCATGTCCGAGCCTGCGGGCACCTCGAAATCCGTTACCTCGACGCGCAACCCGACGGGCAATGGGTGATACCGGCCGCCGCGTTCGAGGCGCTGCTGTCCAGTCCCGATCTGGTTTCCCAGGCCACCGAACTCGGCGCAGGCACAGCCGGTCGGTGGCTCGATGCCGCCCGGGCAGGTCTGGCCGATGGCGAGTTGCGCAGGGCCGCAAGCGAAGTGCTCGATCTCGCATCATCCGCGGGAGGAGAGTTCTCCCAGCAGCTGCGTGCGGCATCTCGGAGATGTCGCGCCGGTATTTCGCCCCACGAATTCGATGCGGTGTCGCCGACATCGCAGAGCCGAAAGGAATCGGTGTGAGCGCCGAAGAACTCAGGACCAGAATCGAGACCGTGCTGACTCGGAGCCGGTCCCGCAGCGCCTCGCTCACCGAGTGCGTGGACGAAACCGAACTGATGGCTCAGCATTCGCCGTTGATGAGCCCGCTGATCTGGGATCTGGCACACATCGGCAGTCAGGAAGAACTCTGGCTCGTGCGCGATGTCGGCGGCCGCGATCCGGTGCGGCCGGACATCGACGAGTTGTACGACGCGTTCAAGCACTCGCGTTCGTCGCGAACGTCCCTGCCGCTCCTGACGCCCGAGGAAGCGCGCGCCTACGTGCATACCGTGCGGGACAAGGCCTGGGACGTGTTGGAGCACAGCACGTTCGAGGGTCGGCCGGTCGAGAAGCACGGGTTCGCGTTCGGAATGATCGCCCAGCACGAGCAGCAGCACGACGAAACCATGCTGGCAACCCACCAGTTACGTTCCGGCCCAGCCGTTCTCACTTCTCCCGCACCGCCGACGTCCACGATGCCGGTGGCGGGGGAAGCCATCATTGCCGGTGGGCCGTTCTCGATGGGGACGTCGCTCGACCCGTGGGCGTTGGACAACGAGCGGCCTGCACACGCCGTGCACGTGCCGACCTTCGCCATCGACCGGGCCCCGATCACCAACGCGCAGTACATGAACTTCATCGCCGACGGTGGCTACGAGCGTCCCGAGTTGTGGACGGAGAAGGGGTGGGCGCACCGCGTCGACGCGCAGCTCACCGCCCCGCAGTTCTGGGAGTCCGATTCCGACGGCACCTGGTGGCGTCGGAGCTTCGGGGTGCGCAGGCCGGTGCGTCCGCAGCAACCCGTCGTGCACGTGTGCTGGTTCGAGGCCGACGCCTACGCGCGCTGGGCAGGCAAGCGGCTACCGACGGAAGCGGAATGGGAGAAGGCCGCGCGGTACGACGCGGCGTCGAACACCTCCCGCGCCTATCCCTGGGGAGACGCCGAACCCACTGCTGCACATGCCAATCTGAATCAGCGACATCTCGAACCGGCCGATGTGGGGGCGTATCCGCAGGGTGTGTCCTCGGCCGGGGTCCATCAGCTCATCGGTGACGTGTGGGAGTGGACGTCCTCGGATTTCGAGGCGTACCCGGGATTCGAGGCATTCCCGTATGCCGAGTACTCGGAGGTGTTCCTTCGCGGTGACTACAAGGTGTTGCGCGGCGGCTCTTTCGGTACCGACGAAGTGGCCTGCCGTGGGACGTTCCGAAACTGGGACCACCCGATTCGTCGGCAGATCTTCAGTGGGTTCCGGTTGGCCCGCGACGTCGAGTCGCGCTGAATGTGCCGTCATCTCGGGTACCTCGGAGCAAACACCTCGGTCGGGTCGCTGCTGACCCGGGGCAAGAACTCCCTGCGCACACAATCGTTCGCGCCCACCGACATGCGGGGCGGCGGCACCATCAACGCCGACGGGTTCGGCGTTGCCTGGTGGGACGGCGACGACACCCTGCGCAGCTATCGCAATCCGATGCCCATCTGGACCGACCCGGCGGTCGACGATGCTCTGCCGCAACTGCAGTCGACGTCGGTGATCGCGGCAGTCCGATCGGCCACTGTGGGAATGCCGGTCGAACGCAGTGCCTGTGCCCCGTTCACCGACGAGCGCTGGGCATTCAGCCACAACGGCGTCGTGTTCGGTTGGCCGGAATCGTTGGCGGAGCTGTGGTCGGAGATTCCGCCGACCGATGCGTTGATGCTGCCGGCCCCTACCGACGCCGCCGGATTGTGGATCGTTCTGCGAAACCTGTTGCGCACACACGATCCCGAGTCGGCATTGCGCATGCTGGTTCGAGAGGTTCAGGCCAGGTCGCCCAAGGCGCGCCTGAATTTTCTGCTCTCGGACGGCACGTCCATGTATGCCACGGCGGTGCATCATTCGCTGTCGGTACTGCAGACCGAGAATTCGGTCACGATCGCCTCCGAACCCGTCGACGACGATCCCGAATGGATCTCGATCGACGACCGCAGCATCGTCGTCGCGACAGCGACCGGTGTCACCGTTTCGACCCTGGAAGAATGAAGGAGAGTCATGAGCACGGTGGACGTACATCTGACCGACACGACGCTGCTGGACGAATTGCGCAAGGACGTGCGGGAGGGCTTGACGGCCGACCCGAAGTGGCTCTCGCCCAAGTACTTCTACGATGCCGTCGGCAGTGAGCTGTTCGAGCAGATCACCGTGCTGCCGGAGTACTACCCGACCCGCACCGAGCGCGCGCTGATCGAGGAGCATGCACTCGACATCGCCCGGGCCACCGAATCGTCGATGTTGATCGAGCTGGGCTCGGGTTCGTCGGAGAAGACCAAGCTGCTGTTGTCTGCCGGCATCGAACACGGTTCGCTGACAACGTATGTGCCTCAGGATGTGTCCAGTACCGCCTTGGAGGGTGCCATCGAGCAGATCTCGAAGGAGTTCCCGACGCTGGAACTGCACGGCATCGTCAGCGATTTCACCGATACCCTGCACAATCTTCCCTCCGGAACAGGCCGCACCATTGCCTTCCTCGGCGGCACTCTGGGGAACCTCATCCCGCAGGAACGGGAGGAATTCCTGGCGGCCGTAGCGGACGCACTCGACCCCGGCGAGTTTCTGCTGCTCGGGGTGGGCTTGGTGATCGATCCGGACGTGCTCGTTCCCGCCTACGACGACGCGGCCGGGGTGACAGCCGAGTTCAACCGAAACGTGTTGTCTGTTCTGAACTCTCGGCTCGGCGCGAATTTCGACCCCGCCGCCTTCGAGCACGTGGCACTGTGGAACGCCGAGCACGAGTGGATCGAGATGCGCCTTCGGGCCACAGCTGCGCAGGAGGTGTATTTGCACGATCTCGACCTGCACGTGCACTTCGAGTCCGGAGAAGATCTACGTACCGAGATCTCCGCGAAGTTCCGGCCGGACGGCATTGCCGGTGAACTGAAGATGGCGGGCTTCGACGTCCTCCATCTGTGGTCCGACGCAGATTCGCGCTTCGCTCTGATCCTGGCCGGAAGGGTCTGAACGGACCGCTGGCATTGCGGGCACCACTGCACACTATGTTCGCCGATCGACGGGATTCCGTCGATCGGCGTCGGTAGTGTGCAACCCTGCCCGTCGATGCCGCGTATTCACGGGAGTCGACGTCCCGTTGCTGCAACCGACTTCCGGCGACGACGCACCACCGTGATGATTTCGTCCACGACGCGATCGAGTTCGGCAAGCGCTGTGGCCGCCGAGTATCGCAGCACCAACCATCCGTCGAGTACCAACTCGTTCTGCCGTCGACGATCGTTGTTGAACGTCGCGGGATCGGTGTGGAACTCTCGTCCGTCGATCTCGACGATGACTCGTGCGGAAAAGTCGACCAGGTCGCCGTAGAACCTACCTACGCGCGCATTGATCTCCATTGTGAAGTGGCGAGCTTTCAATGCCCGCGCCACCACCCGCTCCGGCTCGGATAGAGTTCTCGGGCAACAGCTGCGAAGCTGCTTGCGCACTGCAGCCATCCCGTCCATGCCTTTTGCCGTGTCACACAGTTCAGCGACCCGACGCCACGGCACGTGATTGTCTATGGCGTTGTCGAAGAACTTCTCGAGATCGGGCGTCGACAAGCAGGTCGCGACATCGACGAACGTTTGCTCCAGGGACACCACTCGCATGCCGCGTCGGGTGGTGGTGTCGCCGAGAACTCGGCGATGAACTCGGATCCAGGGCACCGACCTCGACTGGCCGGTCGGGCCGACAGTGACGTCGACCAGACGCGGTTCGTATTGGATCAGTCCCCATAACCATGCCGCACTTTCGTGACTCAGTGCGGCGTCCGGTCTCCACAGGGTGGCCCCGAGGCACAGTCCGAAATAGTCCGGCTTCTCCGTCGCGTAGACCTTCGGTAGCAGTCGCACCAGCTCACCCGACCGCGACCGCCTCGAAATCGTGCTCGTGCTGATTCCTTGTGCGAGCAATTGCTGCACTGTGTAGACCCCCATTGCTACACCGTTGCGGCTGACGGGCCCGCGCAACAGTGGCAATCTCGCAATTGTGGATAACTCGACGACGTTATCCACAGGACTGCCCGGCGGAGCGGGCACGGTTGCACGCTACGGTCGCCGATCGACGGAATTCCGTCGATCGGCGTCGGTAGTGCGCAACCATGCCCTGGTAGCCAACCCGAAGCCTCGAGGTCAGGTGTCCGCCAACGCAAGTACCGGCGAGATCTTGTTCGCGCGGCGCGCCGGTGCCAACGATGCTCCGAGCGCCAGCAGCCCGCCGCACAGTACCGTGCCTGCGATGACGGCCCAGGGGAGTGTCGGAGCAGACACGCCGCCGCCGCTCAGCGAACCCAGCAGCGATTGTGCTGCGGCCCAACCGTATCCGATTCCGAGGATCAGCCCGAAGCCCATCGACGCGACCACCATCTGGGTGCTCTCCGAGACGATCATGGAACGAATCTGCTTGCGGGTGAATCCGAGTGCGCGCAACAGACCGATTTCCCGGGTACGTTGCAGAATGCTCAGCAGCAGGTTGTTCACCATGCCGACCGCGGCGATGACGGCGGAGAAACCGATGAGGCCGGTCATGATTCCGACGGTCACCGTCAGCACTTGACCGATGGTCTCCTCGTCGTACTCGTCGACGAGCATCGATCGATAGCTGTACATCGCGACTGCGAAGGTGACCACCAAGGTCACCCCGATGAGCAGGCCCACTGCGGTGCGGGTGCTGCGATCCGGATAGCGAATTGCGTTGGCGGACGCCAATCGTGCGGCCGGCCCGCGGCCCGCCATCCTTCCGACGAGTCGGAGCACGCCGGGCAGAATGCGGTACGCACCCACCATGATGCCGGTGAACGATGCCACACCGCCGAAGAACGCGACCAGTACTCCACCGGGGTTGACCATCCCGATCAGCACACCGAGGCCGAGCAGCACGACACCGCCGGCGATGAGCACGATCGACAACACCGTCCGTACCCGCCTCGACCGTGGGGTCTCGATCCCGGTGTCGACGGCACCGCCGGTCGCCTGAATCGGAGTGACGTCCAGAACTTTCCGTGATCCGACGTACGACGCCAGCGTCGTCGTCAGAACCACGGTGACGACGGGAAGGACCACGAGCGGTTGTACGGACGTGTACTGCACGTCCGGCAATTGGCGGGCCGAGACCGCGACGGCGCGGGCCAGGTGACTGACACCGACACCGAGCAC
This sequence comes from Rhodococcus sp. 06-1460-1B, assembly GCF_002258475.1. Taxonomy (NCBI): domain Bacteria; kingdom Bacillati; phylum Actinomycetota; class Actinomycetes; order Mycobacteriales; family Nocardiaceae; genus Rhodococcus; species Rhodococcus sp. 06-1460-1B. The sequence continues at coordinate 201,600 of NZ_NOYS01000041.1, read as the reverse complement.
CAGACCGACTGCGCCACCGAACAACCCGACGAGGAAGCCTTCCCGGGCGACCGATCGACGCAGATCGCGAGCCCGGGCACCCAGTAGGCGGAGCAGCGCGATGGTGCGGGTGCGGCCGGCCACGATCGTCGCGAACGTGTTGGAGGTGACGACAGCCGCGACATACAGGGCAAGGCCGATGAACACCAGGGCTACGCAGTACAACGCCACGATTCCGGTGCTGTCGCTGCCGTCGTCGAAGATGTCGACCAGAAACGCAGTGGCCTGGATCAGCACGACGCCGAAGAACGACGCGAGCGCCGTCACCAGAATGCTCGCACCGTGTTCCCGAGACGCCCGAGCAGATGTGGACACGCTCATCGGAGAACACCTTCCATTCCCAGCATGTAGTTCGAGATCTGTTCCGGCGTCGAACGTCCCAGTTCGTCGACGATGCGGCCGTCGGCGAGGAAGACGATGCGATCGGCGTAACTGGCCGCGACTGGATCGTGGGTGACCATCACGATGGATTGACCGTACTGATGTACCGCCGCAGCGAGGAGGCCGAGAACCTCACGCCCGGTGCGGGAATCGAGGTTGCCGGTGGGCTCGTCGGCAAAGATCAGCTGCGGCCGAGTACCCAGAGCGCGAGCGATCGCGACGCGTTGCTGCTGCCCACCCGAGAGCTGATGGGGCCGGTGCCCGACGCGGCTCTGCAACCCCAGGGTGTCGATGAGTTGCTCGATCCAGGCCGACTCCTCAGCGGTGGGCGCGCGGCCGTCCAGCTCGAACGGCAGCAGAATGTTGCCCCTGACGTCGAGCGTCGGAACGAGATTGAACGATTGGAAGATGAAGCCGACCTGCTTGCGGCGCAACGTCGTCAGAGCGTCGTCGCCCGCCGACGTGATGTCGGCTCCGGCCAGCATGAGCTGCCCGGAACTGGGGGTGTCCAACCCTGCCATGACATGCATGAGGGTGGACTTGCCGGAACCCGATGGCCCCATGATGGCGGTGAACCTGCCGCCGTGAATGTCGAGAGAGACGTTGTCGAGCGCGCTCACCGGGTTGGACGAGTCGCCGAAATGCTTGCTGACTTGGATTGCCCGTGCAACAGGGCCTGCTGTGATCGTCATGGCACCAACGCTATGAATTCGCCGGACCGAAGTAATCAGGCGCGAGTCTTCGCGTCGTACATCTGCAGGATGACTTCGGTGTCAGTCTCCAGTCAGTCCGTGCTCGAAGGCGTAGACCACCAACTGCACCCGATCACGCAGGTGGAGTTTGGCGAAGATGCGGCTGATGTGTGTCTTCACGGTGGCTTCGCTGAGATACTCCAGCTCGGCGATCTCGGAGTTGCTCAACCCTCGTGCGGTGAGCCTGAACAGCTCCTTCTCCCGCGCCGTGAGAGTGGCGAATTCGGCCGGTGCCTTCGGTACAGCGGGAGTCGGGGTGAAGTGCGCGAGCAGGCCGGTCGTCGCCGACGCAGCAATGACCGAGTTGCCCGCGTGCACCGTGCGGATCGCCGCGAGGAGGAACTCCGGGTCGGCGTCCTTGAGGACGAATCCGCTTGCACCGGAACGGATTGCACGTGCAGCGCTCTCGTCGAGATCGAACGTCGTCAAGACCAGAATCCGGGGCGGGTGCTCGGATGCGGCCAGGATCTGCTCGGTGGCGGCGATACCGTCGAGCACCGGCATCCGAACGTCCATGAGCATCACGTCCGGCGTTGCGGACGCAGCGAGTGCAACGGCCTCGACGCCGTTCCCCGCTTCCCCGACGAACTCGAGGTCGGACTGGGAGGAGATGAGCATACGAATGCCCGCCCGGAACAGTTGCTGGTCGTCCACCAGGGCCACTCTGATGCGTTCGCTCATGACGCTTTTCCCTTGCTGGTTTCGGACGCGGCAGGCAGCCACGCAGTGACGGTCCACGACGAGTCGTCACCGGACGCGATGCACGTACCGCCCGAGAGGCCGGCACGCTCCTTCATGCCGGCGACACCGTGGCCGGAGGATTCGGTGACCGAACGGCCGGGACGGACACTGTTGCGGACCGTCAGTTCGACGCCGGCAGAATCGGATTCGATGGTGACGGACACCGGCTCGTCCGGGTCGCCGTGGCGCAGCGCATTGGTCAACGATTCCTGTGCGATGCGGTACAGCGCCAGGTGCGCTCCGGCCCCTAACGACGAGCCGGTGGTGTCGATGGTGGCGTCGATCTGCAGACCGGTGGCCCGCATCGAGGCGAGCAGTCGATCCAGGTCCTCCGATGTCGGGTTCGGCAGGTCGCCTTGGCTGTGCCGCAGCTGGCCGAGTAGCACCCGTACATCGGACAGCGCGGCGCGGGCGGTATCGGAGATGGTGGTCAGTGCGGTGTCCACCGCGGCGGGATCGACAGCGCGTACGTACCGCGCGCCGTCGGCCTGTGCGATCACCACGGCCAGCGAATGCGCCACGATGTCGTGCATGTCGCGGGCAATTCGGTTGCGCTCCTGCTCGATTGCCACCTCGTGCTCGGCGCGGGCCTGATGGACCTCCGCGAGCTCGCGCGCGTGTGCGGATTCGATGGCGGTGCGCCTGGCGTAGGCGAGGCGGCCCAGTGCCCAGGACAACCCCAACATGGCCCAGAGGCCGGCGAGGAGCAGGGCGAACTGCGCGATTCGGGGTTCCTGGTAGCCCTCTTCCGTCGGCGGGCCGAACGGATTGCCGTCCACATACGCCAGATACAGCGCTGCGATGACTCCGCCGCCGACGGCGGACGCGAGCCCGAGGCGTCGAACCACGTTGTCGCCGTACGCGGCCGTGCAATACAGAATTGCGAAGATCGCAGTGTCCGCAGACAGCGGCAGCACTCCGGTGACCATCTGCACGACGGCCAGCATCCAGGCGAGCGCCAAGGACCATCGTGGTGATCGGCGTCGGATGGCCAGTGCAACGCCGAACCCGACCAGAACGCCCACACCTGCGGTACCGGCGACTCCGTTCACGGTGGACGCCAGCAGCAGCAGGACGAACACGACCGCGTACGCGGCGTCGAGTACCTGCCGTGAGATCGATAGCTTGCGCAGCACTCGATCAGACTACGTGCATCAGTTGGTGCGGCGACGCGCCTTCTCGAGGGCGGCCAGCGTCGTCAGAACGGTCGTCCGCTGCTTCTCGAGATCCTTCATACGTGCGCGTGCCGGTAGGCCCTGCGCGCCGTCGAGTGCGCTGATCTGTTCGTCCACCGAGGTGAGTTGAGTCAGCAACTTCTCCACCCGCGACTGCAGTTCGATCGCGTCGATCCCGGTGACACCGGCCTGCGATTTCTTGGTGGGTGCCTTCGCCGGAGCAGACCCCGACGTCGTCGCCGACGAAGACGCCGCTGCGTTCACTGCAGCAGCGGCTCTGGGCCGCAACGCTTTGCGGACCGCGGCCGGGTCGGGGAGCTTCTCGAGTCGAATGCGGTTGAGCACCTCACGCGCATCGCGGGCGGTGACGCGGTACTCGCGCTCCTCCTCGTCGTCGGACGCGAGCGTGCCACCGAGAGGCCGCAGGCCGTACATACCGATGAAGTGCTTCGCCTCGTCGATGACGGCTTCCTTCTCTCGGCACAGGCCGCACCGCGGCTCGTTACGGAAGGTTTCGACGCTGTCGGTGCTGCCGCACCAGACGCACCCGCCCGGTGTCCATCGAGCGATTCTGACGGTAGTAGTTCCGGCCGGGGCGTTGAGAGAATGTGCGTCGATCACGACGAGTCATCTTAGGTGACAACAAAACCCGCCCCGCACGCCCCCGTCTCGCGAGCTGCATATTCCGGCCACGGGCGTGACGTAGTTCATGCAGTGCAGGTGGGGAGCGGGCGGAGCGGGTTTCGGATCGAGCGAAACAGACCTACTGTTACGCGCTGCCGTTGAAAAGGCTGGTGACCGAACCGTTTTCGAAGACCTCGCGGATGGTGCGGGCGAGCAGCGGTGCGATCGAGAGTTCGGTCAGCGTGTCGAAGCGCTTCTCGTCGCTGATCGGCAGGGTGTTGGTGACGACGACTTCCTTGGCACCGCAGTTGGCGAGGCGCTCGGCGGCCGGGTTGGACAGCACGCCGTGGGTTGCGGCGATGACGACGTCACCCGCTCCGGCTTCCTTGAGTACCTTGACTGCGCCTGCGATGGTGCCGCCGGTGTCGATCATGTCGTCGATGAGGATGCAGGTGCGGCCTTCGACCTCGCCGACGACGCGGTTTGACTTGACCTGGTTGGGCACCAGGGGATCACGCGTCTTGTGGATGAAGGCGAGCGGTGCGCCGCCGAACGAGTCGGCCCACTTCTCGGCGACGCGCACGCGGCCGGAGTCGGGGGAGACGACGGTGATGTGTTCGAGGCTGTACTTGCCGCGGATGTGATCGGCGAGCTGGCTGTGTGCATGCATGTGGTCGACGGGGCCGTCGAAGAAGCCCTGGATCTGGTCGGTGTGCAGATCGACGGTGATGATGCGGTCGGCACCGGCGGTCTTGAGCAGATCGGCGACGAGGCGAGCGGAGATCGGCTCGCGGCCGCGGTGCTTCTTGTCCTGGCGTGCGTACGGGTAGAACGGCAGGATCGCGGTGATGCGCTTGGCGGATCCACGCTTGAGTGCGTCGATCATGATGAGCTGTTCCATCAGCCAGGTGTTCAGCGGGAACGGGTGCGACTGCAGAACGAACGCGTCCGATCCGCGGACCGACTCCTCGAAGCGCACGAAGATCTCGCCGTTGGCGAAGTCACGTGCCGTCTGCGGGGTGACGTCGATTCCGAGTTCCTTGGCGACCTGCTCGGCCAACTCCGGATGTGCTCGGCCAGAGAACAACATGAGGTTCTTCTGGTTGTCGATCCAATTAGGGGTGGTCACTGCTTTTCGCCGTCCTTTAGTTCTTGCCGAGCACGATCTGCGCGCGCCGCTGCCTGTGCAGCTTCGGTTCCGGGCCTGTTGTGAACGACCCAGCCTTCGATATTGCGTTGCTTGCCACCGGACACGGCGAGTGCGCCGGGAGGAACATCGTCCCGAACCACTGTTCCTGCACCGGTGTAAGCGCCGTCGCCCACGTGCACAGGGGCGACGAACGTCGAGTCGGATCCTGTGCGTACGTGGGATCCGATTTCCGTGCGGCTCTTGTTGACGCCGTCGTAGTTGGCGAAGACGTTGGAGCAGCCGATGTTGCTGTGCTCCCCGATCGTGGCGTCGCCGACGTAGGTGAGGTGCGGGACCTTGGTGTGGTTGCCGATCGTCGCGTTCTTCGTCTCCACGTAGGCACCGAGTTTGCCGCCCGTGCCGAGGACAGTTCCAGGACGCAGGTAGGTGAACGGCCCGACTGTCGCATCCGGTCCGATGACGGCCTGCTCGGCGTGGGTACGGACGACCGACGCGCGCTCGCCGATCTCGACGTCCCGCAGTGTCGAGTCGGGACCGACGACCGCGTCGTCGGCGATGTGCGTCTTGCCGTGTAGTTGGACGCCGGGTTCGATGCGTACGTCCGCGCCGAGGGTGACGTCGATGTCGATCCAGGTGGTCGCGGGATCGACGACGGTCACGCCCGCGCGCATGTGTCGTTCGATGATGTGGCGGTTGAGCACGGACGTGACGTGCGCCAGCTGAACGCGATCGTTGACGCCCACCACCAGGTCCGGATCGGCGAGCTGGGTGCCGTAGACGGCCTTGCCGTCGGCCTTGCTGATCTTGACGACGTCGGTCAGGTACAGCTCGTGCTGCGCATTGGCGGTGCTGAGCTTGCCCAATGCCGTGCGCAGAGCGACCGCGTCGAATGCGTAGACGCCGGAGTTGACCTCACCGATGAGGACCTGAGCGGGGGTGGCGTCGGCATGTTCGACGATCTCGGCCACCTCGCCGTCGTTCGTACGCACGATGCGGCCGTAGCCGTTGGCATCCTCGGGGAGGAAGGTCAGTACCGTCGCCGCCGCCGGGCGGGGAGCGCTCAGGTGCTCGTCGAGCAGAGCTTTGAGGGTATGGCCGTCGAGCAGCGGGACGTCGGCGGCAGTGACGAGGACGGTGCCCTCGAAGTCGTCCGGTAGCGCCGCAAGGCCGCACTGGACGGCGTGCCCGGTACCGAGCTGTCGGTCCTGCACTGCGGTGTGGATGGTGCGGCCGAACGTGGCGGCAAGATCGTGAACTGCGGCGCTCACCCGTTCGCGATCGTGGCCGACGACGGTGACCAGGTGGTCCGGGCCAAGATCGGCGGCGGCGTGCAGCGCATGGGCGAGCATGGTGCGGCCGGCCAGGGGATGCAGAACTTTCGGAGTCTTGGACCGCATTCGGGTACCTGCACCCGCAGCGAGAACGACCACGGCGGTCTGCACAGGCATTGAGCTCCTCGGGGCGATGACGCGAAACGGGCATGCACGAATGGTCTTGCTCGCTCCGCCGCCAGGACTCGAACCTGAACTATCTGAACCAAAATCAGAGGTGCTGCCATTACACCACGGCGGATAATCGACCAGCGGTGGCAGCAGTGGCCGACGAATCGAACGACGCCTTCGTTAGCCGCTGCGCACCCACTGAGCGCACCGATCCTCGCATGAGAGGTGGCGGTGAGTCGAACCGCGACGCATAACAGACCACTTGCGTCGTTCCGGCGCGGCCCCTGCGACAGGAAAAACGGATGGATCGGGCATCGTTAGTCTGTAGTAGGCGTCGATTCGACGTCCGCATTGCCCACGGTCGGTGACGGAAGCGGTTTTCGATGACAGGCGCAGCCTCCGAGCAGGAACGCACACCTCGTGTCCGCATGACGGGGACACAGAGACGCGAGCAGTTGATCGAGGTGGGGCGCACGCTGTTCGCCGAGCGTGGGTACGAGGCGGCGTCGGTGGAGGAGATCGCCGGACGCGCGAACGTGTCCAAACCGGTGGTCTACGAACACTTCGGGGGCAAGGAAGGCCTCTATGCCGTCATCGTGGATCGCGAGATGTCGACGCTGCTGGGCATGATCACCAGTTCACTCGAACTCAACCGGTCGCGTATTCGGGTCGAACGAGTCGCGCTCGCCCTGCTGACGTACATCGAGGAGCGCACCGACGGATTCCGCATTCTGGTCCGTGATTCGCCGGCATCGGCCGAGGACGGCAAGTACTCGTCTCTCCTCAACGAGGCCGTGGGACGCGTCGGGCACATGCTCGCGGGGGATTTCTCCCGGCGCGGTCTGGATCCGGAATTCGCGCCGATGTATGCGCAGGCGTTGGTCGGCATGGTGTCGATGACGGCCCAGTGGTGGCTCGACGTGCGAACGCCGCCCAAGGAAGTGGTTGCGGCCCACGTGGTGAACCTGTGCTGGAACGGGCTGACGAATCTGGAGGCGGACCCTCGACTGACCGAGGAATGACAACTCTGTTTCGGCTCTCACCGAGGAAAAAAGGGGGTATCGTCCCCTTTGTCGGGCGGGAGGGCCGCAACACATCAGGGGCGATTGTCATCCGGACCGATGCATGTTGGCGTCAAACGTAAAGCTGCTCAGTGGTACCGTTCGGGCGTAATTTGCGCAGTGGAAGTTCAATCGCAGAGGCGGATCCTATGGTCAGGCAGGCTCGCGCTGAGATCACTCGCGACACCGTGCTTGCAGGCGCAGCGAATGTCTTCCTGCGCCTCGGGTACGCGAACGCAAGCCTCAGTGAAATCATCTCTCAGTCCCAGGTCACCAAGGGCGCGTTGTACTTCCATTTCGGCTCGAAGGAAGAACTCGCACGTGCCGTCATCGACGAGGGCAATGCGCGTCTGAGCACGGCTTGCATGCAGTTCAACGACGGGCGCATCCCGGCCCTGGAAGCTGCGATCGGGATCTCCTACATCGTCGTCGACCTCTCCGTCACCGACCCGATGGTGTCGGCGATGCTGCGTCTGAGCCATCAGATCGGTGATTACCGCGGCACCGAGGGCAACGTCATGGCCGGCTGGAGCGTCGCGTTCGACAAGCTCGCCGCCAAGGCCATCGCACAGGGTGACATCGACCCCAGTTCGGATCCGAGCACCATCGGTTCGCTCGTGCTCGAAATCCTCACCGGCGTTCACATGGTCGCCGTCGCCACCTCCACCACCGAGGAACTGCCCTCGCGCATGGAGCGACTCTGGTACTACCTGCTCCCCGCGCTGGTGCCGACGAACAAGTTGGACTACTTCCGCGAATTCGCGGCCCGTCGCGTCATTCGCTTCGGTCCGTAGTTCGGGCCCCCAGTTCCAGGCTCCGATTTAGAGGCCCTGATTCTCGGCTCGGTCCTGGTTCGACGGCATCTCCCGCGTGTCACGGTGTCGGTGCGCTCCCATAGACTCGACGGGACTGTGCGTGCGCAGCCATCGCCTCGACTCGTTCAGGAGCATTGCTGTTGTCTTCCGATTCCCTGCCTGCCATGACCACGTCCGGGCCGGCCCCGATCGTTCCCGACGCGGCGCTTCACCTTTCGGGGCTCGCCAGTGTCGCGTTGACGGATGCGTCGATGGTCGCGGTCGCCGACGCGATCGGAACGGCCGAGCACACGTTGATCGGGCCGCACTCGGTGCGCCCGTTCGTGGCCGCCGCAATCGCACAGCACACCCAACTTCTGATCGTCACGGCGACGGGACGCGAAGCCGACGACCTGACGAGTGAACTCACCCAGATTCTCGGTGACGGCGTCGCCATGTTCCCGTCGTGGGAGACGCTGCCGCACGAACGGCTCTCCCCGAGCGCCGATACCGTGGGCAAGCGGCTCGATGTGCTCCGTCGTCTCGCCCGCCCCGGCGACAGCGACTACGGCGATCCGCTGCGTGTCATCGTCACCACCGTCCGCTCGCTGGTGCAGCCGATGGCGCCGGGTCTCGGCGAGATCGAACCCGTCACGCTCAAAGTCGGTCTCGATCTGGACTTCGACGGCTTGATCCATCGACTCGTCGAGTTCGGCTACCTGCGCGTCGACATGGTGGGCAAGCGCGGCGAATTCGCCGTCCGCGGCGGCATTCTCGACCTGTTCTCGCCGACGGCCGATCATCCGGTCCGCGTCGAATTCTGGGGCGACGAGATCACCGAGCTCCGCGCATTCGCGGTCTCCGATCAGCGATCGCTGCCCGATCACGAGGTCGATCTCGTCATCGCGCCGCCGTGCCGAGAATTGCTTCTCACGCAGGAGGTTCGCGATCGCGCGGCCGTGCTCGCCGCCGACAACGCCGGTGACACCGCGTTGGTCGAGATGCTGGACAAGCTGTCGGCCGGAGTCCCGGTGGAGGGCATGGAGGCGCTGCTGCCGCTGCTGCAACCCGGCGAGTTGCAACTGCTCGCCGACACACTGCCCGCCGGAACCCACGTCCTGCTCTGCGATCCCGAGCGAATCCGAACTCGCGCAACCGATTTGGTCCGCACCGGACAGGAATTCCTCGAAGCGTCCTGGACTGCGGCATCCATCGGTGGAGCCGCGCCACTGGATACGTCCACCCTCGATACGTCCAGCCTCGAGGGGGCCTCGCTCGATCTCGGTGCCTCCGCGTACCGCTCGCTGCGGCAGGTACGTGAATCGGCCCAGGTGCACGGCCGGCCGTGGTGGACCATCAGCCCCTTGGCGTCGGGCAACGGCGAAGAAGTGGAGCTCGCCGTCGATCCGGTGCCCGAGGTGCGAGGTTCCGAGGAAGCGTTGACGGCGCTGTATGCCACCCTGCGAGCTCACATCGCCACCGGGGGACGGGCCGTCATCTCCGTGGCCGGAGCCGGTACCGCCAAGCGCATCATCGAGCGCCTCGCCGAGGCCGAAGTGCCTGCTGCACACCTCGATTCCGGTGCCGTCCCGGTTCCGGACGTCGTCAACGTCCTGTGCGGATCTTTGCACGACGGTCTGGTGTTTCCCGACGCAAAGCTCGTGGTCGTCACCGAGAGCGATCTCACCGGTAACCGTGTCGCGGCGGCGGGGGAGGGGCGCAAGCTACCGGCGAAGCGTCGCAATCAGGTCGATCCGCTGGCTCTCGTCGCCGGCGACAGCGTCGTCCACGATCAGCACGGCATCGGCCGGTTCGTCGAGATGGTCGAGCGCACCATCGGCGGTGCCCGGCGCGAATACCTCGTCGTCGAATACGCGCCGAGCAAGCGCGGTCATCCCGGCGACCGCCTGTTCGTGCCGATGGATTCGCTCGATCAACTCTCGCGCTACGTCGGCGGCGAACTGCCGACACTGAGCAAGCTCGGCGGGTCCGACTGGGCGAACACCAAACGCAAGGCGCGCAAGGCGGTTCGCGAGATTGCCGGCGAACTCGTGCAGCTGTATGCCGCTCGCCAGGCGGCTCCGGGACACGCCTTCGGGGCCGACACTCCGTGGCAGCGCGAGATGGAAGATGCGTTCGGGTTCACCGAGACGGTCGATCAGATGACGGCCATCACCGAGGTCAAGGCCGACATGGAGAAGGCCGTCCCGATGGACCGCGTCATCCTGGGCGACGTGGGTTACGGCAAGACCGAGATCGCCGTGCGTGCCGCGTTCAAGGCAGTTCAGGACGGCAAGCAGGTGGCCGTCCTGGTCCCGACAACGCTTCTCGCGCAACAGCATCTGCAGACGTTCACCGCCCGGATGGCGTCGTTCCCTGTGACGGTCAAAGGGCTCTCGCGCTTCACCCACGGTGCGGACTCCAAAGAAGTGATGGCCGGTTTGGCCGACGGCACCGTCGACATCGTCGTCGGCACGCACAGGTTGCTGCAGACCGGTGTCGCCTGGAAGGACCTCGGCCTGGTCATCGTCGACGAGGAGCAGCGTTTCGGCGTCGAGCACAAGGAGCACATCAAGTCGCTCCGTACTCACGTCGACGTCCTGACGATGTCGGCCACCCCGATTCCGCGAACGCTGGAGATGAGCCTGGCGGGCATTCGCGAGATGTCGACCATCCTGACCCCGCCCGAGGAGCGACATCCGGTGCTGACCTACGTCGGTGCCTACAACGACAAGCAGGTTGCCGCCGCCATTCGGCGCGAATTGCTGCGCGACGGCCAGGTGTTCTTCGTGCACAACCGAGTGAGCTCGATCGACAAGGCCGCCAAGAAGATTCGGGATCTCGTCCCCGAGGCGCGAGTGGCGACCGCACACGGTCAGATGAACGAGGAAACACTCGAACGCACCGTGCAGGGTTTCTGGCAACGCGAGACCGACGTGCTGGTGTGCACCACCATCATCGAGACCGGTCTCGACATCTCCAACGCCAACACGCTGATCGTCGAACGCTCCGATTCGCTCGGCCTGTCCCAGCTGCATCAGCTGCGCGGTCGAGTGGGTCGTAGCCGCGAACGCGGGTACGCGTACTTCTTGTACCCGCCGGAGAAGCCGCTCACCGAAACCGCCTACGACCGTTTGGCGACCATCTCGCAGAACTCCGACCTCGGAGCCGGTATGGCCGTGGCGATGAAGGACCTCGAAATTCGTGGTGCCGGAAACGTTCTGGGAGCCGAGCAGTCGGGCCACGTCGCCGGCGTCGGATTCGATCTGTACGTGCGGCTCGTCGGTGAAGCGGTCGAGGCCTACCGCGCTGCCGCCGACGGTAAGCCGATCACGACGGACGAGGCACCCAAGGAAGTGCGTATCGACCTCCCAGTCGACGCGAACATCCCGCCGGATTACGTCACCAGCGATCGGCTCCGGCTCGAGGGGTACAGGAAGCTCGCCGCCGCGGCCGACTCCGAAGGCATCGACGCCGTCATCGACGAACTCGTCGATCGCTACGGCCCGCTACCCGAGGAGGTCGGACGCCTGGTCTCCATCGCGAAGCTGCGCCTGATCGCCAAGGAATACGGCCTGACCGACGTCAATGTGGCAGGGACACAGGTGAAATTGGCTCCGATGGACCTGCCCGATTCCAAACAGATCAGGCTCAAGCGCCTCTACCCGAGCGCGACGTACCGTGCGACCACCGGAGTGGTGCAGCTGCCGTTGCCCCGCGTCGAAGGCGGCGGTGTCGGAGCGGCGCGCGTTCGCGATGTCGAATTGGTGCAGTTCATCGCCGATCTCATCCTATCCTTGGACGGGAAGCCATCTCGGTCCGTCCTGTTGGAGCAAACTGTGGGGGTGTAGCGGTGACGATCGTTCTGCTCGACCCTGTTCGTCCTACTCAGGTACCGGTGGACGCCGTCGAATTTCTCGGTGGCGCAGTGCAGTTCACCGAAGAGGTTCCGGTGAAGGTGCGCTGGTTGTTCTCCGGCACCGCCGCGCCCGACGACGTCGATGCCGTGTTGGTGAGCACCGACCGGACCAATCCCGATGTACAGAACCGGATCGCCCGCGGCGAACGCGTCGTCGCGGCCGAGAAGCTTCCGGGCGACGACGTCATCGCGGCGGTCCAGCTGATGGACCGTTTGCGTAGCGTCGGCGGCTGGGAAGCTCAGCAAACGCACGAGTCGCTGCGCGGCTATCTTCTGGAAGAGACCTACGAGCTGCTCGACGCCATCGCCGCCGGCAACTTGGTCGACCTCCGTGAAGAGCTGGGAGACCTGTTGTTACAGGTGCTCTTTCACTCCCGGATCGCTCAGGACGCCGCCGAGGACCCCTTCGACGTCGATGACGTCGCCGCAGGTCTGGTGCGGAAGCTGACACACCGCAGCCCGCATCTGAGCCGAACCGACACCGGACCGATCGACATCGTCGAGCAGGAGCGGATGTGGGAAGAGAAGAAGGCGTCGGAAAAAGCCAGGGGCTCCTGCCTGGACGGCATCGCGATGTCTCAGCCGTCACTTGCATTGGCGCAGAAGGTAATCGGACGCGCCAGCAAAGCAGGATTGCCCGACGAGCTCGTTCCGGACGGTCTACGGGTCGTCCACATCGGCGTCGACCATTCGAACGGCGGGGACAGTGCCGAGGACGCATTACGGCGTCGAGTACTCGATTTCGCGGCGTTGATCCGTAATGCCGAGGCATCGGCCCGCAATGCGGGCGTCACGCCGGGAGAGATGAGTGCGTTGGATTGGATCGAACACTGGGGTCTACGGGGCTGACCGGGACGCTTTCTGCTTCCAGGCACGCGAAGACAGCAATCGCATCCCGTTCAAAGCGACGATGACCGTGGAGCTTTCGTGACCGGCCACGCCGATCGGTAGCGGTAGGGTGCCGATCAGATCCCAGGCGACCAGCACGACGATGAACGTCGCCGCAATTACCAGGTTCGCGACCACGATGCGGTGAGCCCGCCGCGAAAGCGCGATGACGGACGCCAGGGCCCCGAGGTCGTCGCGGATCAGGACGGCATCGGCGGTGTCGAGCGCGAGATCGGATCCTCGACGTCCCATGGCGACACCGATATCGGCCGTGGCCATCGCCGGTGCGTCGTTGACGCCGTCGCCGACCAACAGCACTCGCCGCGGGGTCTCGCCGTCGGTACGTTCGTTCTGCAGTTGTGTGACGGCCTCGGCCTTGCCCTGGGGCAGCAGCCCCGCGCGTACGTCGACAATTCCGGCGCGCGCTGCTACTGCTCGAGCGACGCGGACGTTGTCGCCGGTGAGGAGCACCGCTCGGGTGCCGACCAGTTCTTCCAGACCTGCGACCGTGGTGTCGGCTTCGGCGCGGACGATGTCGACGAGCCCGATCACCGCGATCGCTTCTCCGTCGAGGTGCACGATCACCGCCGTCATGCCCTCGGCTTCTCGGTGGGCGGCCGTGCGCGCCGCCGATGAGTGCAGATCGTGCTGTGGGGCTTCGGGTTTGGTGAGCGTGACGATGCGGCCGTCGACCGTGGCCGTGACTCCCATGCCGGGTGTCGAATCGAAGTGCGTTGCCGTGGTGATCGCGACGCCTCGCCTCGTGGCGTAGTCGACGACAGCGAGCCCGATCGGGTGCTCGCTTCCGTTCTCGGCCGCCGCTGCTAGGCGGAGCACCTCGAGCTCGTCCAGGGTTCCCAGAATATCGATGCACTCCACCCGGGGTGTTCCCTCGGTGAGGGTCCCCGTCTTGTCGAAGGCGACCGTGTCGATGGAGCGCAGCTGTTCCATCGCCACGGCAGACTTGACCAGTACGCCGTTTCTGCCCGCGGTGGCCATCGCTGCGAGTAGGGGCGGCATGGTCGCCAGGACCACCGCGCACGGTGACGCGACGATCATGAACGTCATCGCTCGCAGCAACGACGATTCGAGGTCGTTCCCGAGCAGCATCGGCACCGCGAATATCGCTGCGGTACAGAGCACGACGGTCTTCGAGTAGTACTGCTCGACTTTTTCGATGAACAGTTGCTTCTCGGCCTTGGTCTCGGACGCATGCTCGACCATGGTGACGATGCGCGCGATGATCGTGTCGGACGGGTCGACGTCGATCCTGATCCGTAGTGCGCCGGTGCCGTTGATGGTGCCGGCAAACACCTCGTCGCCCACAGATTTCGAGACGGGTACCGATTCTCCGGTGATCGAGGCCTGATCGATGTCGGATGCACCGTCGACTATGGTGCCTTCACCCGAAATGCGTTCGCCGGGGCGCACTGTCACGATGTCGCCCGGACGCAGGTCGGATGCATCGACCGTTCGTTCGTGGCCGGAGGTGTCGAGCACGGTCGCGGTCTCGGGTGCCAGATCCAGCAAACTCCGAATCGAGTCGGCGGTGCGTCTGGTGAGCACCGCTTCCAGGGCACCGGACGTGGCGAAGATGACGATCAGCAGTGCGCCGTCGAAGATCTGCCCGATCGCGGCGGCACCGAGTGCGGCGACGATCATCAGCAGGTCGACGTCGAGCGTTCGGTCCCGCAGCGCCCGGAGTCCTTCCAGCGCAGGCTCCCACCCACCGGTGGCGTAGCAGGCGAGGTAGAGCGCCCAGTACGTCCATGTCGGCGCGTCGATCAACTGCGCGAGAAGTCCGAGGGCGAACAGTGCTGTCGCGGCCAGCGCCCATCTGACTTCGGCGATGTCGACGAGACGGGTGCGGCTTGCGCCGGCTGGATGTCGCACGTCGGCCGGTGCCGGGGCGGTGCTGGTAGAAGTCATGCGGGCCTTCGTTCCGTCGGACAGTGCGAACATCACCGTACAGGATTACATGAAGACCTTTACATGTGTACATAAACTATAGTTGTCGCATGGGACATGGAGTCGAGGGACGCAGCACGCCACCTGCGCAGCTCGATGCCGAATCTGCCGCCACGGTGGCCGCGACCCTCCAGGCTCTGGCCACACCGAGCCGACTGCGCATTCTGACGCAGCTACGGCAGGGGCCGAGCGGGGTCAACGATCTGGCCGACGCAGTGGACATGGAACAGTCGGCGGTATCTCATCAGCTCCGGTTGTTACGCGCCATGGGACTGGTCACCGGAACTCGCTCGGGGCGAAGCGTCATCTATCGCCTGTACGACAACCACGTCGCGATGCTGCTCGACGAGGCCGTCTATCACATCGAGCACCTCGGAATGTCGGCATCGGATTTCCCCTCCGACGCCGACTCCGCCTGAGATGTTCTCACTCGCCCAATACTCGCGCTGGGGGTATTCCTCGTCCCTCGGTTCGGGATCAATGTGGGTTTCAGTCGGTCAGAGTGCAACAAAGGCGCATTGATCCGGTCCGGCTACCTACGCCAGAACAGGTGATGAGTCATACCGCTGCTACTCGGGACAACTTCGTGCTCGAATCTGTCGTTCAGTTCGTCGGGTGAATCCCACAGCTTCAGACCCGAGCCGAATTCGATGGGTGTGACGGCGATGTGCATGGTGTCGACCAGATCGGCGTCGAGGAATTCGCGGATACTCGTGACGCCACCGCCGAGTCGCACGTCCTTGCCGTCGGCCGCCTCCTTCGCCTGTTTCAGTACGTCGGCGGGCTCGCCGTCGACGAAGTGAAAAGTGGTGTCGGAGAGTGTGATCGACGGCCGTTCGTGGTGGGTGAGCACAAAGACGGGCGTGTGGAACGGCGGCTCGTCGCCCCACCAGCCCTGCCACTCGTGATCGGCCCACGGTCCGCGTTGTGGCCCGAACTTGTGTCGGCCCATGATCTCGGCACCGATGTTGCGGGCGAAGTCGCGGGCGAAGTAGTCGTCGAGTCCGCGGCTTCCGCTCGAACCGGCGTTTCCAGGAAAACTGGCGGTGGCGAAGTACCACCTCATCAGTGCCAGATGGTCGAGACCGAACGGGCTCTCGAAGCTCTGGTTTTCGCCCGCAGCGATCCCGTCGCTCGAGACGGTGAAATTCTGTACCCGAACCAGCTGACCCATATGTGCTCCCGATGTCGATGACGAAAACATACGACGATGTAGACCGAACCGCGTGCACGAACTCACCGCCCGGACGGGGTGGGGCCGGCGAAGAATCACTCGAACAGTGTCGAACCCCAGTATTCGGATTCTCCGACGCCGGGTGGGCACGCGAATACCGCAGACCCGACGTGTTGGATGTATTCGTTCAGTGCGTCCTTGCGAGACAGGGCCAACTGCATCGGGACGAATTGGGTCAGGGGATCGCGGCAGTAGGCGATGAAGAACAGTCCGGCGTCGAGGTGTCCGAAGCCGTCCGATCCGTCGGTGAAGTTGTATCCCCGACGCAGGATCTGGACGCCGCCGAGGTTTTCCTTCGACGCCAGACGCACGTGTGCGGTCTTGTCGATGAAGGTGCCTTCCGGTCCCTGTGACTCGAAGTCGAGTGCGTCGAATTCGTCCTTCTGGCCGAGCGGTGCGCCGGTTCCCTTGCTGCGTCCGATCACTCGCTCTTGTTCCTTGAGCGTGGTGCGGTCCCACGATTCGATGAGCATGCGGATGCGGCGGGCCACGAGGTAGGAGCCGCCTGCCATCCATTCCTGATCGTCGTCAGGGGCAACCCAGACGTTCTCGTCCAGCAAAGACGGGTCCTCGGCCTTGAGGTTGGCGGTCCCGTCCTTGAAGCCGAACAGGTTTCGTGGGGTGTCCTGTGTGGTCGAGGTGGACGAGGTGCGTCCGAAGCCCAGCTGAGACCACTTGACCGACACCGTGCCGAACCCGACGCGGGCGAGGTTGCGAATGGCGTGGACGGCAACCTGCGGGTCGTCGGCGCAGGCCTGGATGCACAGGTCTCCGCCGGAGCGGCGGGGGTCGAGGTTGTCGGCCGGGAAGTGCTGCAGATCGGCAAGCGACGCAGGCTTTTTCGACGCCAGATCGAATCGGTCGAACAGCGTCGGACCGAACCCGATCGTCAGCGTCAGCGACGATGCCGTCAGGCCGAGAGCCTCGCCGGTGTCGGTGGGCGGGTTGTACTGGCCGCCGTCGACAGCTCCACCGTCGAACGTCTCCTCGCCATGCACCAACCGCTCGGCCATCAGCGTCCACTTCTTCAGCAGCGCAACGAACTCGTCGCGGGAGTCGGTGGTGACGTCGAACGCAACGAAGTGCATGCGGTCCTGTGCCGGGGTGACGATGCCGGCCTGGTGGTCACCGCGAAATTCGACGACGTCCGACGTCGGCACCTCGGCTCCCGAGGCCGTCGCGTGTCCCGCGATGGCCCCGACTCCGACGAGTGCAGCCCCGGTCCCGACAGCACCGAACAGTCGCCGCCGGGAGAACTGTCCAGTCTTATTGTTCGGCAACGACACCCTGCACCTGGCTCACTTCGGCGGACAGTGCGTCGATCTTGTTCGACAGTTCCTGTCGCTGCGGTTCGGTCACGGTGTCGTAGAAGACGAAGCCGTCGCCGCTGCGGTACTTGGCGAGTTCGGCGTCGAGTTCTGCGAAGCGGGCGTCGATCGCGGTGCCCAGTTCGGCGTTGCGCTCGTCGAGGATCGGACGCACGGCCGCGATGGCTGCCTGCGAGCCGTCGACGTTGGCCTGGAAGTCCCACAGGTCGGTGTGCGAGAAGAAGTCCTCTTCACCGCTGATCTTGGTCTTGGCGACCTCGTCGAGCAATCCCTGTGCGCCACCGGCGACCTGGATGGGGTCGATGGTGAAGTCGTCGGCCTTGATCTTGTCTGCGAGTTCGGTGATGTCGGCCTCGAGCTGATCGGCCATCGCATTGGTGTCGGGCTGCAGTCCCTGCGTCCACAGGTCCTTCTCGATGCGGTGGAAGCCGGTCCACTCCGCGCCGGGCTCGACGTCGGGCTCGCGCAGGTCGATGCGCGGATCGAGGTCGTCCGGGAAGCTCTCGGCGACGGGCTCGATGCGCTCGTAATAGCTACGCGCGATGGGGAACTGGGCCTTGGCTGCGGCAACGTCGCCGCTCTTGACCGCGGTGACGAACGACGTCGTGGTCTCCTGCAACGCGTCGATCTGACTGACGACGTAACGCTTGTAGCCGTCGGCTGCCTCGGTGAGCAAGCCGTCCTCGTCCGTCTGGCGAACCGAATCGCCGGTCACGACGTAATCGGCGCGGACGCCGTCGCCCACCATGCCTGCCTTGCAGGCGGTCTGGTACGTGCCGGGGTCGGGCAGAGCGACGATGAGCTGACGCGTCAGACCCGGTCCGATGTTCTCGACCTCGCCCATGACGCGGTCGCCCTCGCCGTAGACGTAGAACTCGGTGACCTTGCTGCCGTTGTTGGTGATCTGGAACGTGGAGTTTCCGGTGGTTCCCTCGGATGCACCGACGTCGCAGGACGAGTCGGTGGCCGTGACGGCGATATCGCCCGACGCGGCCTCGGTCGAGGACTTCTCGGTGCATCCGGCCAGGGCCATCGGTAGAACCGCGACCGCGGCCAGAGCGTAGGTGGTACGACGCATGGTGGTGGTGCCTTTCAGGAGTTCTGAAGTACAGGCTCGGGAGCCGCGGGAACGCGGACCGGGCGGAGGAAGAGGAACAACACGACGACGATGTACAGCACCCACGCGATCGCTTGGAAAACAGTGGGTTCGGGGCGGAAGTTGAAGATGCCGGCGAGCACGGTGCCGTACCAACTCGAGGCATCGAAGTGTGCGGTGATGTCGAAGGCGACAGCGCTGCCACCGGGCAGAACTCCGCCGATCTGCAGGGCGCGGATCCCGTAGGCCAGGATTCCGGCGGCGACCACGATGAGGAAGATGCCGGTGTACTTGAAGAACACGGCAAAGTTGATGCGCACCGCGCCGAAGTATAGGAACACCGTCAGTACTGCAGCGACGACGATGCCCAGTAGAAGTCCGAGCAGTGGCCACAGGCTGCCGTTGGTGTTCTCGGCGTACCCGACCATGAGCAGTGCCGTCTCGACACCCTCACGGCCGACGGCGAAGAACGAGAGCGTCAGCACTGCCGCAGGCCCGACGGTGAGTGCTTTCTCCATGTTCGCCCGCAGCTCGCCGGAGATGTTCTTCGCGGCGGTGCGCATCCACAGGACCATGGCCGTGACGATGACGACGGCGACCAGCGAGGCCGCTCCCGCGATGATCTCGGCCGTCAGTCCGGTGACGGTGGACGTGCCGTAATGGATCACGAAGAAGATCGCCGCCACCATCGCGACGGCCAGACCGACTCCCAGCCACACCCACTTCAGAGCGTCGCGTCGGTTCGCCTTGACGAGGAACGCCACGAGAATCATCACCACGATGCCGGTCTCGAGACCCTCGCGAAGACCGATCAGACCGCTGCCGAACATCTGGGTGGCGATCGACGGCGCAGATCCTGCGGCAGCCAGTACGGACACGGAAGGTGCTCCTGTTGTGCGTCGAACATTGGTACGCCTTGCCTCGCGAAGGGTAGGCGACCCTCATGCGTGAAGGTTGACAGAAACATACACCCTGCAACCTGGTCCTTATGCACGTTGTACTGGGGTTTTATCGGCCTTTAGCTTTCTATTACCTTCCATGTGCAGGATGGTGAGGTGATCTCACGAATCTGCGTGCTCGCCACCGCATCGGTACTCCTTGCGCTCACCGCATGTGGCAGCAGCGAGCCGAAGCGTGAGATTCCCGAGGGCATTCCGCCCGGCCCGGGCACGGAGGTGCCGATCATCGACTTCAATGCGCCCGGCCGAACGGCCGATCTGCTCATTGCCTGGGCAGAGCCGCAGACCGATGCGCTCGGTATCTCGGTGACCGCACTCGCGTCGTACGGGCACGCTGCCGCGATCATGGCCGAGACCGACGCGGACTGCGGCATAGCCTGGACGACACTGGCCGGGATCGGGTACATCGAGAGTCGGCACGGCACCTACCAGGGGTCTTCCGTGCAACCCGACGGACTCGTCGCACCGCCCATTCGCGGAATCCCACTCGACGGCGGACCGGGCGTCGCCGAGATCCCGGACACCGACGGCGGATCGATGGACGGCGATGCCGAGTTCGATCGTGCGATGGGACCCATGCAGTTCATCCCCGAGACGTGGAAGAAATGGGGTGTCGACGCCAACGGCGACGGCATCGCAGATCCGGACAACATCGACGACGCCGCTCTGACGGCGGCGCGTTATCTCTGCGCGCGCGGCGGTGATCTGCGGACGGCGCAGGGGTGGGAGAGCGCGTTGATGGCGTACAACCTCTCGGGCCAGTACCTGCGCGACGTGCGAGATCGAGCGGCCGCGTACTCGGTAGGCACCAGGCCGTAGAAACTCCGTGCATCGCGGGCACCATGCAACAGCGGCTAGTCTTGCACCCGGCACAGTCCGCCGGTCCCCGTTACTAGGAGAAGCATTCGTGGCCATCATTGAGCAGGTCGGAGCTCGCGAGATCCTCGATTCCCGTGGCAACCCCACGGTTGAGGTCGAGGTCGCATTGGACGACGGGACGTTGACCCGTGCAGCCGTTCCCTCCGGCGCATCCACCGGTGAGCACGAGGCCGTCGAGCTTCGTGACGGCGGAGACCGCTACGGCGGCAAGGGCGTCGAGAAGGCCGTCAACGCGGTGCTCGACGAGATTGCACCCGCCGTCATCGGCCTCGACGCCATCGAGCAGCGCACCGTCGACCAGGCCCTTCTCGACCTCGACGGCACTCCCGACAAGTCCCGCCTCGGCGCGAACTCCCTGCTGGGTGTCTCGCTCGCGGTCGCCAAGGCTGCTGCGGAGTCCACCGGACTCGAGCTCTTCCGCTACCTCGGTGGCCCGAACGCCCACATCCTGCCGGTGCCGATGATGAACATCATCAACGGTGGCGCACACGCAGACAGTGGCGTCGACGTCCAGGAATTCATGATCGCGCCGATCGGTGCGGCCACGTTCAAGGAGTCGCTGCGCTGGGGTGCCGAGGTCTACCACGCACTCAAGGCAGTGCTCAAGGCCAAGGGCCTGTCCACCGGCCTCGGCGACGAGGGCGGCTTCGCTCCCGATCTCGCCGGCACCAAGGCAGCTCTCGACCTGATCCTCGAGGCCATCGGCAAGACCGGTCTCAAGCCCGGCCAGGATGTCGCGCTCGCCCTCGACGTGGCGGCCACCGAGTTCTACACCGCGGGCACCGGCTACGCCTTCGAGCGTGAGACCAAGTCCGCCGAGCAGATGTCGGCCTTCTACGGCGAGCTCGTCGACGCCTACCCGCTGGTCTCCATCGAGGATCCGCTCGACGAGAACGACTGGGACGGCTGGGTCGCACTCACCGAGTCGATCGGTGACAAGGTTCAGCTCGTCGGCGACGACCTGTTCGTCACCAACCCCGAGCGTCTCGAAGACGGCATCGTCAAGGGTGCGGCCAACGCACTGCTGGTCAAGGTCAACCAGATCGGCACGCTGACCGAGACCCTCGATGCAGTGGATCTGGCCCATCGCAACGGCTACAAGACGATGATGAGCCACCGTTCCGGCGAAACCGAGGACACCACCATCGCTGACCTGGCAGTTGCCGTCGGCAGCGGGCAGATCAAGACCGGTGCCCCCGCCCGAAGCGAGCGCGTCGCCAAGTACAACCAGTTGCTGCGAATCGAAGAAGCTCTGGGTGACGCGGCGCGTTACGCGGGCGAGCTGGCTTTCCCCCGGTTCAATTACGAGGGCTGAGTCAACCGATACGTATGCACGAAGTGGAGAGTGAATGATGGCACGACGCGGAAGGTCCGGGACCAGTCCAGGTGGACGGGATCCCCGACCCCGCGGCCGTCCTTCCTCTCCGAATCGCTCGAAGCCGACCGGGGGTGCGTCTCGCGACGAGACCGCCTCCGGCCGGCCGGCCACTCCACCGGAGCCGTCGGATCAGGCACGTGACGCCGTGGTGGGTGGCAAAGCTGCTCCGAGGCGCGTCGGTGTTCGTAGACCCAAGATGCCCGAGCGAACGTTCTTCGGGCTGTCCACCGGACGCGCTTTCATTCTCGGAGTCGTGGTGTGCGCGTTGGCGCTGACGCTGGCCGTGCCGCTCAGGACCTACTTCTCGCAGCGCGGTGAGCTCGAGTCCGTGCTGGCCGAGCGTCAGACCCTGCAGGACGAGGTGGACGCGCTCCAGACCCAGAAATCTCAGCTCAACGAACCGTCCCGCATCGCCGCCGATGCTCGCGAGCGGCTGCGGTTCGTCATGCCGGGGGAGACGCCGTATCAGGTGCAGCTCCCCGGCGACTACTCGCCGAGCTCCAAGGATCTCGAGGTGGACAACACCCCGACCGGGCCGTGGTACACCGACCTGTGGAACACCGCGGTGCAGCCGCAGGGATCGGACGAGCCGTCGGAGCCCACGTCCGCGCCCATGCCCGTCGTACAGCCAGAACCCGCTCCGGCCCCGCCGGTGCCAGAACCAGAAGGGGGACCCGTCGGGTGAATTCCTCGGCAGTCTCGCAGGAAGATCTCGATGCGGTCGCATCGCAGCTCGGACGTGAACCGCGTGGCGTACTCGAAATCGCGTATCGATCTCCGGACGGCAGGCCGGGTGTGGTGAAAACTGCCCCGAAGCTTCCCGACGGCACTCCGTTTCCCACCCTGTACTACCTGACCGACCCGCGATTGACGGCGGAAGCCAGTCGGCAGGAATCGGCCGGAGTCATGCGTGAGATGACGGAACGCTTGGGCGCAGACCCGGAATTGGCTGCCGCGTATTTGCGTGCCCACGAGTCGTACCTGGCTGAGCGCAACGAGATCGAATCTCTCGGAACGGATTTCACCGGCGGCGGTATGCCCGACCGCGTCAAGTGCCTGCACGTGTTGATCGCGCATTCGTTGGCCAAGGGGCCAGGAGTCAATCCGCTCGGCGACGAGTCGGTGGCGTTGGCAGCCGAGAACTCGTTGCGCGGCAAAGCTATTCCGGCCGATTGGCCGACCATCGAAGAACTACGTGCGGAGAAATCATGACCAGGGTTGCAGCAATCGATTGCGGCACCAACTCCATCCGCCTGCTCGTCGCAGACAACAACGGTAAGACCCTCGCCGACGTCGCTCGTGAGATGCGGGTCGTGCGCTTGGGGCAAGGCGTCGACGCGACCGGAGCCTTCGTGCCCGAGGCTATCGAGCGGACCCGTGTTGCATTGGTGGAGTACGCGGAGATCATCCGTAAGACCGGGGCCACCGCGGTGCGCATGGTCGCCACCTCCGCCACCCGTGATGCGTCGAATCGGGAGGACTTCTTCTCGATGGTGCGTGAGGTACTGGGCAAGGTAATTCCCGGTGCCGAGGCCGAGGTGATCACCGGAGACGAAGAAGCGCGGCTGTCTTTCGCCGGAGCGGTCGGTGAACTCGATTCTGCCGCAGGACCTTTCCTGGTCGTCGATCTGGGTGGCGGTTCTACCGAACTCGTACTGGGCGACGCCAAAGGCGTGAAAGCGGCGTTCTCGGCGAACATCGGCTGCGTGCGTCTGACCGAACGATTCCTGCATTCGGACCCTCCCACCGCAGACGAGATCAACGGTGCGCGTGAGTACGCCCGCGAGAAGTTGGCGGAGGCATTCGAGGAAGTCTCGATCGGCGACGCGTCGAGCTGGGTGGGTGTGGCCGGCACGATGACGACCATCGCGGCCATCGCCAAGGAACTACCCGAGTACGACGCAGACGCAGTGCACTTGTCTCGTGTGCCCTTCTCGGAGTTGTTCGAGGTATGCGAGGACCTGATCGGCATGACTCACACGCAGCGAAGTGCGTTGGGGCCCATGCACCCCGGACGGGTCGACGTCATCGGCGGCGGAGCGATCGTGTGCAGCGTGCTGGCCGAGGAATTCGAGCGACGCGGGGCTGTCAGCTCTCTGACGGTCAGTGAGCACGACATCCTCGACGGCATCGCAATGTCGATCAAGATCTGATCTGCAATTCTGCAGACCCGTTCTGCGGCGATGTAGGTTGCATCGCTTCGTGTTTCGGTGAAGCCTGAGAGGCGCTGTGGCTCACGTCACTGCTCCCGACGAGGCTAGGACCACCCATGACGACACCCGCCCAGCAGGCCCCGGCCGAGAAAGGTCTGGCGCGCGTAGCGCAAGCACTCGCCAAGGGAACCGAGAAATGGTTTCCCGACGCGTACATCTTCGCCCTCGTCGGCGTGGTGGTCGTTGCTGTTGCTGCCTTCGCCAACGGGTCGTCTCCGCAGAATGTGGTCGACGCATTCGGAAACGGTTTCTGGGACCTGACGGCCTTCACGCTGCAGATGGCGATGGTCGTGCTCACCGGGTACGTCGTGGCGACCTCTCCACCGGTCGCCAGATTGATCACCCGATTGGCGCAAGTGCCCAAGAGCTCCAGTAGCGCAGTCAGTTTCGTTGCGCTGCTGTCCTGTTCGGTCTCGTTCCTCAACTGGGGTCTGAGTCTGGTGTTCGCCGGTCTACTGGCCCGTGCCATCGCGCGACGTGACGATCTGCGGACGGACTATCGGGCCTTGGGTGCTGCCGCGTTCATGGGCCTCGGCGCGGTCTGGGCGCTGGGCATGTCGTCCTCTGCTGCTCAGCTGCAGGCGACGGCCAGTTCGCTTCCGGCGACATTGCTTTCGGTCACCGGTGTACTCGATTTCGGTACGACCATCTTCACGTGGCAGTCGCTGCTGATGTGCGTCATCATCATCGTGTTGACGGTCGTCATCGCACACGTGTCTGCTCCGAAGGGTGCCGCGATCAAGACTGCCGCTGACATGGAGGTCAATCTGGACGACACCGTCGCTGAACCGGCACCGCGCACCAGGCCGGGGGAGTGGCTCGAATACAGCCGCATCCTTCCGCTCTTCGCCGGCGCAATGACGCTGGGATGGCTTGTCTCCCAGCTGTTGACGCTGCCGGTGCTGTCGGTCGTCAGTAGTCTCAACGGCTATCTCTTGGTGTTCCTGATGCTCGGGCTCGTGCTGCACGGCACCCCGCGGCGCTTCCTCGATTCGGTCAGCAAGGCGGTCCCCGCCACTGCGGGGATCTTGGTGCAGTTCCCGCTGTACGCCGCAATGGCGGCCATGTTGACCAAAGCGGAGGGCAGGGGAGGCGTCACGATCTCCGAGCACCTCGCGAATTTCTTCACCGACATCGGCAGTGGCGGCGGATTCGCCGTGGTCATCGCGGTGTACACGGTTGTACTCGGACTCTTCGTCCCCTCCGGAGGCGGCAAGTGGCTCGTCGAAGCGCCGTACGTCATGCAGTCTGCTACCGATGTGCAGATGAACCTCGGCTGGACCGTCCAGATCTACAACGTGGCCGAGGCGCTGCCGAACCTGATCAACCCGTTCTTCATGCTGCCCCTGCTGGCGGTTCTGGGCCTGCGAGCGCGAGATCTGATCGGATTCACGTTCCTGCAGTTCATCTTCCACTTCCCGGTGGTCCTGCTGCTCGTGTGGCTGCTCGGCATGACCTTCGACTTCGTGCCGCCGGTCATCCCGGCGCAATAGCAGCCCGATATGATCATCACCGCTGGAGCGCGACTCCAGCGGTGGCCCCTATAGCCCAATTGGCAGAGGCAGCGGACTTAAAATCCGCACAGTGTCGGTTCGAGTCCGACTGGGGGCACCAGAGTCCATATGGATCCAGATTTCTGGACCAAGACAATGCTTTTCGGGTGGTAGCGTGGACGTCGGTGGCTTCCCACGGATTTGAGTGGACAACTGGGACAGCGGATTTCAGATCCGCGAAGGGTGTCTGTTCCCCGTGGTTTCATCCTCGTATTCGTGCAGGTCAGGGCTGGTTTTCGGATTGAATGGTTGTCTCTACGAGTAGCTCGTTGTCACGAGGCTGTCACAACTAGCGCGCGATCTGTGCGCTGGGACTTAGGGACTACCTGCGGCGCGCAGCAGAGACATCGTCGAGCAGGGGATTTTCGGGCGGTTCCTGTTACCAGTGTCACGCGTTGCGATTCTTCTCAGCGTCGTACTCGAGCCCCCAGGACGAACACGCTGAGACAGGCGGCAAGGAGGAAGAACGACAGTATGACGAAGACGTTGCGTTCGTCCATATCTGCTGCGAGTGCAGCGCCGACAATCAGCGGTCCTGCTATGCCGCCCAACCTTCCGATGCCGAGGCCCCAACCGACTCCCGTGGATCGTAGCTCCACGGGATACAGCACTGTGGCCAGCGCTGCGATGCTCATCTGGCCGCCGGTCACTGCCATTCCTGTGAGAAATGCAATGACGAGAAGGATCGCTGTCGTGCCGCCGGTGAGCGTGAGACCGAGCAAAGCGACGAGGCCTGTCCCTGCCAGGTAGACGTAGCCCAGGGTGCGGAAGGGGTTGTATCGATCCATCAGCGGCCCGATGAACAGGGCTGCCACGACACCTCCGATAGTGGTCAGCACCGTCGACGTGATCATGACAGTGGGGGTTCCGCCGAGGGTGGAAATAATTGTGGGAAGCCAGCTTTGAATCGCGTAGAAGACGGCTAGATTGCCGACGAAGGCTACCCACAACAACAGCGTGTTCGGCAACCAGCGTCCGCGTACGACGGTGAAGACGCCGGTCGAGACGGAGGCGTTCTTTTCGGTCTCGGCGGCGGCCTCGAGTCGGGCACTCGCGCTGATTGTCGGATCCATCCGGCGCAGAATCTGCAACGCCTCGTGGTCTCTCCCTCGGGATAAGAAGTACTGCGGGGACTCCGGGAAGAACTTGACAAGCAGAAGAATCAAGGCCAGCGGCGTGATGCCTCCGATCACGAACATGTACCGCCAGCCGAGGGTCGGAATGACGAACCCGGACACCACGCCTGCCGCGACGAACCCCAGCGCAAGCCAGCAGTAGATGAACATCACCGAGGAAGAGCGTCGACGCGAAGGCGCGAACTCACTCGTCAGCGCGACAAGGCTTGGTATAGCGGCTCCCAATCCAGCGCCGGTGCAGAACCTGAGTGCGATCAGTTGGGTCGGGTTGGAAGCCAGGGCGCACGCGAGAGTCAACACACCGAATGCGAACGTGCACGCGATCACCAGGCGTCGGTGCCCGAAGCGACGTGCCAATGGTGAGAGGATCAGGTACCCGACCATCAGTCCGGCGATTGCAGCCGAAAAGATCGGTCCCAGATCAGATTTCGGAACACCCCATTCGAGCGCAAGGGCGGGCGCTACGAAGGCGATTGCCTGGGTGTCGAAGCCGTCCAAAAACATGACGGCGCCGGACATGACCAGCAGGAGTCGATGGAATCGGCCCATCGGCTGCTTCTCGATCAATTCATCGACGCGTACGACTGGCTCAGCGGGGGAGCCAACCGGAATGTGTGACGTCATGTGCAGTCCTTCGATCGTGTGAACCGAAGTCGGCATCCTCCTAAAACGGAACGACGACTGCAACGAACTGTAGAAAGCATTTCTATTACAGTCAATACCTGTAACGTAATAGAAACGGCAGGTAGTCAATCGTGATGGGCTCAGTTCGCGCTGATCGCCGGCCACAGGGTTGCTGCAACCTGCGTCGCCAGTTGTGACCGGTCGTTCTCGCCTCGGAGGAAGGCGGCGTAGTACGCGCCGAAGGACAGGGTCGCAACCGTATGGATGTCGACATCAATGCGGACCTCGCCTTTCTTCTGAAGAGCGAGTAGAAGGTTTTCCACCATGAAGACACGCGGTTCCACTGCATGCTCACGGAACATGCTGAGAAGTTCTGGCGTACGCAGTTTTTCGCCCATGAAGTTACCCACCAGAACCATGGCATCCGGATTGAAGTAGCACGGGTCCACTCGCCGGATTGCCTCGACGAACGCGTCGAAGCCGGTCAAGCTGTCGAATTCCGTGGTCGGATACATCGCGCGCTGTGCCCGAAAGCCGTAGTCCAGAGAGTCGACCACCAACCCGAACTTGTCATTCCACCGGCGGTAGATGGTGGGACGGGTGACACCCGCTTCGCGGGCAACGTCACCGATGGTCATCTTGGTGTAACCGTCGATCACCAGGCGTCGACGGGTGGCATCGATGATGGCTTGGTCGATCGCCGGATCGCGCGGACGCCCCCGGCTCTGTGCGTCATCGCCAGATCCTGGATCGGGCGCCGTGGAATCGGGCGTCTTTCGGCTCATGCGTGTCCCCTTGGGCCAATTGCAACAACTCGGTGTAACGGTAGTCGGTCGTGGAATGAGGTCGACGCCGCAGGGGCGAGGTCATTGCTCTTTACATTACAATCACTGCATGTAATGTATTGACCAATATCCCGGTCCGGCCGGGCAGCGTTCGACACCCCGAGGTGGGCTCACATGGATGCACGTCAGCAACTGATCGATCGCAGCATCCCGTTCCTGCGTGAAATCAAGGACCGGACAGCGGAAGCTGGGTTGGAAGACTGGCTGAACGAGAACTACGGGCCCGATTCCTCGTTGTATTCTGACCTCGCGATGCTCGTGACGGCGGGAGTTGCCGACGGTTGGGCCGCAGACATCGAGGTCCAAGGGCGCAACTACAGGCGAAGCCGAATCGCCGAACCTAACGAAGACCTCAGCTACTTCAGCATCACAGCAGTGTTCATGAACAGCGTCCCCCGCATGCGCGGCCAGTATCACCAACACCCCTACGGCGAACTGAACCTGGTCGTACCGCTGGACGCCGCTGCCGAGATCGTGGGACCTCGCGGTTGGCAAGGCGCGGGTTGGACGGCGCCGGGCCCCGGGAGTCACCACTATCCCGAGGTCCGGGGAGGCGCTTTGATCGCGCTGTTCTTCTTGCCGGCGGGCCGGATCTCGTACGACATCCGACCCACCGCAGACCGGTGAAGACGACCCGGACACCGACGGTGGATGACGCCGAATGCAACGGGGCATCGATGTCTGTTCGCGACGCTCTGATGACCCGCCGCAGCGTCCGGGCATTTCTCCCGGACCCGGTCTCCCCGTCTGTCGTCGAAACGCTGCTGGAACTGGCCGCCCGAGCACCGAGCAATTCGAACACACAGCCCTGGCGCGTTCACGTGGTCACCGGGTCGGCCAAAGCGGCCCTCACCTCGGCGTTGCTCGCGGCATTCGATGACCCCGACACCGTCCGGCAGCGCGACTACGACTATCAACCCAGCCCGGGAGACTGGAAGGAGCCGTTGAGAACCAGACGACGCATCTTCGGGGAGACGCTGTACTCCGACGTGCTGGGTATCGACCCGAAGGACACGCCCGCCAGAATTGCGCACCACCGCCGCAACTACGATTTTTTCGGCGCTCCGGTGGGCATGATCCTCACAGTGAACACGTGTGCCCAGGACGGTGCGTACATCGACGCAGGATTGTTTCTTCAGGCTCTGATGATGGCAGCTCGGGCTGCGGGGCTGGACACCTGCCCGCAAGCGTCGTTCATCGACTTTTCAGCGGTGATTCGAACGCAGCTCGACATCGACGACGAGCAACACATTGTATGCGGACTCGCGTTGGGCCACGCCGATCGATCGAATCGCCTCAGCCATCGTTCGACCACCAGGCAAGCTGTGTCCTCGTTCGCGCGTTTCCACAACTCGTGATCGCGTTCAGCGCTCCGCTGACACCGATCGGAACGCCATGACTCTCACCTCTGATCGCATCGCACTGTCATGGCAGCGTGCGTCGATGAGCGGACTCGACCCGGCTCTGCTACCCCGCGAGATCGACATCATCACTGTCCCCGACCGCGGCCGACTGGCGATGGCAGCCCGCCCTGTCCTTGACCGTCTGGCCGTCATTTTCGCTGATACGGACTTCTCGGTGATACTTGCGGACCGCAACGTCCGACTCGTCGACGTCACGCATGGAACACCGGGTATCGACGATGCACTGACCAACAACGGAGCGGTGCTCGGACGGCTGTTCACCGAAGAAACGGCGGGCACGAACTCGATTTCGACAGTCCGCGAACTACGAGAGCCCCTCGCAGTGAAGGGAAATCAACACTTCTTCGAGGCCATGAAGATGTTCAGCTGTTACGGGTTTCCCATCCTGCATCCGGTCACCGGTCGAATCGAGGGCGTCATCACCCTCACCTTCTATACCGAGAGCGACACCCCAGTACTGCATGGCCTGGTGATGCAGGCTGCCCAGGAAATCTCCACGCGGCTCGCCCAGGATCCGGTCCGCAGCGACCACCAGCTGCTCGACGCTTTCCACCTCGCCGCCGGGCCTCGAACAGCAATTCCCATCGTCGCTATGGCACCCGGCATCGTCATCGCCAACACCGCTGCCGCGTCACTCCTGAACGCCACCGACTACATCTCGCTCGCCGCTCGTGACCCGCAGGTGACCGAACGTGACATGCATCTGTTCGGTACGGGTGAACAGGTCGACGTCTCTGTGCACGCTCTCGCGACGGACCCGCAGTCCATGATCGTCGAGTTCGCCTCCGCCGGTTCCGAATCGAGCAGCGACGGACATGCGCTGACGCGCACTCGGTCTCGAATCGAGCGCATCAGCGAGCAGCTCGCTGAGTCTCGGCAGGCGAAAACCTCGTTCGCCGTCGCAGGCGAGACCGGCACCGGGCGCACCACGCTGTTGACCGATCTGATGGACGGACATGACCCTGTCGGCTTCGACGCACTCGACACGGTCTTGCACTCAGCCCAGCACTGGTTACACACCGTAACCGAAGCATTGGAACACGAACATCGGCCGGTGGCGGTGGAGAACGTGCATCTACTGTCCCCGCCGATCGCGCACGCCCTGTATACCGCCACGACTCGCTCGAAAGTCTGGTTCGCGGTATCCAGCGCACCGTTGATCACGTTGTCGCCCGAAGTGTTTCGGATCGTAGACGCCTGTCGAACCCGGGTCGAGCTACTGCCACTGAGGCTGCGTAAACACGAGATTCCCGCACTGGCCGAACAGTATCTGGCAGAGGCACACGCGTCGATCCGGTTCACGCCAGCGGCCATGCACGCATTGCTCACCTATGACTGGCCGGGCAACCTGACCGAACTGCGAACCGAAGTACACGCCGCGATGAGGCTGCGTACGGCCGGCGATGTCACCCCTCGCGACCTCGGCCGACTACAGGAACGCTTGGCATCTCGACCGCTGGGCGCGATCGACGGTGCTGTGCGCACTGTCATCGAAACCGAACTACGGCGACATCGAGGCAACAAGGTTGCCGTCGCGAAAGCGCTGAGCCTCAGTCGAACGACGTTGTACAAACGCATGAAAGCGTTCGGTATCGACGGGTGAGATCGCCGACCGACGGTGGCAGGGGACACAGGGACTGTCCAGAGCGTGAACAGATCGAGCTCGGCCGGGACAGCACAGTTGTGGCATGAACCAATTGACAGGAACACCGACCATCATCCCCGGTCTCCACGGCCCCATCCACCCGGACTTCGACTACATCATCGTCGGAGCAGGAACATCAGGAAGCGTTCTTGCCGCACGACTGAGCGAAGATCCGCACGCGCAGGTTCTGCTCGTCGAGGCAGGATCGTCAGAGAGTCTGCCGGAGATGGCCATACCGTTTCGGTGGCCGGAGCTGCTCGCCACATCTGCAAACTGGGGCGAAAACACCGTCGTGCAACAGTTCTCGCACACTTCCGTCCCGGTACCCCGCGGACGCGCACTCGGCGGCTCATCGAGTATCAACGGACTCAACTTCGTCCGTGGCCACCGCGCAAGCTACGACGCCTGGGTCGACCAGGGTGCCAAGGGATGGGGATTCGACGACCTACTGCCGTATTTCAAGCGGACCGAAACAACGGTAGGACGCGATGCGGAACTGCGCGGGACCGAGGGGCCACTCACCGTCGGGCCGATGTCCGATCCGAGCCCCATCGCCACTGCCGCGCTGCGTGCTGCCGCCGAAATCGGTTACGGCAGTGCACGAGACATCAGCAGTGGAGCCGATACCGGCTTCGGCCTCTCCGACGGCAACATCGTCGACGGCCACCGTCAGAGCGCATCCGACGCCTACCTCGGTCAGGACGTTCTCGATCGACCGAACCTCCACGTGGTCACCGACGCGCTCGTGTCACGCGTCATGATCGTCGACGGTGTCGCGACCGGAATAGAATACACTCGCGGAATCTACACGGTACGTGCCAGAGCAATTCGGGAAGTAATACTGACCGCCGGCGCTATCGGCACCCCACATCTGCTGCTCGCATCCGGGATCGGCCCGGCCGAACATCTTCACGAGATGGGCGTCGACGTAGTGCTCGACCTCCCCGGTGTAGGCGAGAACCTGCACGACCATCCCATGTCGACCGTGCTCTACGAAGCATCGTCTCCGTTGCCGCACAACGAACACAACCTGATGGGACAGGCCCTCGGTCTGATCGAAACCGCAGGCGCGGTATCGGGGCCCGACCTCCAGATTCTGGTAGTCACCGCCCCACTGAGGGCCCAGACGTTGACAGGCCCGGACAACGGCTACGCGCTGGCATTCTCGGCGATGACGCCGTTCAGTCGCGGACGGGTTCGTCTGGCGGACAAAGCGATCACTGTCGGCCCACTCATCGATCCCAATTATCTCGGCGACGAACGAGATGTCGCGGTGATGGAAGCAGGGCTCGAGATCGCTCGCTCAATTGGCAACGCGCCGGGTCTGGCAGGGTGGCGAGGCGAGGAGATGCAGCCCGGCATGTCCGTCGGCGACAGCGCGTCGGTGCGCGACTACCTGGCGCGTAGCCTCGTCGTCTATTTCCACTACGCCGGCACATGCCGCATGGGCACCGACGAGATGGCTGTGGTCGACCTCGACCTGCGTGTGCGCGGTATCGAGGGACTGCGCGTTGCGGACGCCTCGATCATGCCGTCACCGGTCTCGGCGAACACCAATGCCACGGTCTACGCCATCGCCGAGAAAGCCGCCGATCTCATCCGCAATTAGGACTTCGGGTCCGCGCGCATGCCCTCGATGATCACTGCGCAGCTGCGGTGAGCTTGATCGGGTGCGGCGTAAACGCCGAGACACTGACCGGCACCGACCGACGCGCGGCTCAGAATCACAACGTCACGCCATGTGACTTCCTCTCGGAGACAACCGGTTTCATGCGCACGTTTCACGATCCGCTTCAACTTGGAAAGCAGACGCCCGTTGTACTCGGACTGTTCGGACGAGGGGATCGCGGCCGCTGTGGCCAAGTACTCCGCGATCCCCTGGTTGACGTCCTGCGTGTGGCTGAAGAAGGTGAAGAACGTGCAAAATCCGCGCCAGGGGTCGGTGTCGGCGAGGGCCTCGTCGGCGACCGCCTCGACCTCGCTGATGCCGTCGATGAGGATGTCTCTGATCAACGCATCCTTCGAGCCGAAACGCCGATACAGTGTCGCAACACCGACCTCGGCTCGCGCGGCGATCTCCGCCGCCGAGACTTCGATCCCTTTCTCGGCGACGAGAATTCGAGCAGCGTCTACCAGGCGAACGCGATTGCGCCGTGAGTCCGATCGCTGATCCGGCGGATGTGTTGCTGCGTTTTCCTCGATCATGAGCAAATCCTACCAATAACTGGACGAACCCATTCCGGTTGTGTACCTTTCACTCAAGCGGACGACATGATTCCGCTTTGGCAGTATCACTTCGATCCGTTCCACAGAAGGAATCCCGACATGCCTCACTACGTGCAAACCGTTCACAGCCGTTCCCTCCCTGGCCTCCATGCCGAGTACAGCGAGTGGTACCGCACCACGCACATCCCGGAGGTGCTCGCGCTCGATGGATATTCCTCGGCCGAGTTCCTGCGCAGCACAACCAGTGTCGACGACGGCGCGGCCGTGGAATTCATCTGCATCTACCAGCTCGAGACGCACGACCTTCCGGCACTGCAGGTGGCGATGGTTGCGGCGGGGTCCAGCATGACGCCGGTTGTGGCTATGGACCTGCCTGCAACTCGGATCGAGTTCTTCGAGAAAGTGCCCACATGAGCATGCCGATCAAGGTCGGCATCGTCGGGGTCAATGCCGAACGAGGCTGGGCGGCAACGGCCCACATTCCAGCTCTCCGGGCGCTTCCGGCCTACGAGATCGCGGCGCTGAGTACGACTCGACAGGCGTCCGCGGATGCCGCCGGACGGGCGTTCGGGGTCGGGCTGACTTTCGAGGGACACCAGGACCTCGTGCGAAGTCCCGAGGTCGACCTCGTGGTCGTCACGGTGAAGGTTCCTCATCATCGCGAGATCGTCACTGCCGCCGTCGACGCAGGTAAGGCGGTCTACTGCGAATGGCCACTGGGCCGGGATCTGAGCGAAGCCCGCGCGATGGCCGAACACGCCAGCGAGCAGGGTATCAGCACGCTCATCGGGTTGCAGTCGCGCCGAGCCCCGGCAATTCTGTACGTGCGCAACCTGATTGCCCACGGCTACCTCGGAACCGTACTCTCGACCACGATGGTCGGTTCTTCGGCCTTGGGCGGCGTGGTCGATCGTGGCAACGCCTACACCCTCGACAAGGACAATGCTGCGAACATGCTGACGATCGCTGCGGCTCACAGTATGGATGTGATGGGCGTCGTCCTGGGTGAGTTCGACGAACTGTCGGCTGCCGTCGACACCCGACGCCCCGACATCACGGTTCTCGAGACCGGTGAACACCGCCGAAAGACTTCTCCGGATCAGCTCGGTGTGATCGGCCGGCTGAAATCCGGTGCCACTGCCAGCATCCACTTTCGCGAGGGGCACCACGGTGGAACCGGATTCCTGTGGGAGATCAACGGCAGCGAGGGGACAGTGCAACTACGTGCGAACGGAGGGCACCCCGGCATGTTCGCGCTGACGGTCAGCGGGTCACGCGGCCGGGAGCCACTCACCGACATGCCCGTGCCGCCGGCATACTCGCATCACACGCCAGGCATCGAGCACCTCGATGCCATGGCTGCCGGTATCGCGCGCGTGTACGACTCGTACGAGCGCGATCTCCGTAGCGGATCAGCGAACTCACCGAATTTCACTAGAGCACTGTCGACACACCATTTGATCGAGACGATCGAACAGGCAGCCTCGAGCGGTCATAGAACGTCACTGGTGGAACCGCCTGGGTAGCGTACGAGCAGTGGCTGCTCACTCGAGATGCGCCGACGCGGCCGACACGATAGCTGCAGACACTTCGTCGAGCGCGGCGGTCCGCAGACTCCACTGCTGCCAGTACAGCGTGACCGAAACTCCTGTGCCTGGTGCGAGATCGACGAGTTCGCCTGTCGTCTCCAGCGATTCGATCTGTTGCTGGGGAAGCACGGCCCAGCCGATGCCGAGCCGGACCGCCGCCAAGAAGTCGGCGGACGACGGAACATAGTTCCGTCGTGCACCTCGAGACGATCCTCCCCACAGGTCCATGTAGCGATCCTGGAGATCGTCCGTTCGGTCGAACACGATCATCGGAGCTCGCGACAGCGCTTGCGGGGAAGGCCCGTCAGCAAACCACGTTTCGCGAAAGGCGGGAGTGCACATCGGGCGATATCTCGTGACGCCGAGCCGGGTGACCGAGCATCCCTGCACCGGTTCTGCGGCTGCGGTCACCGCTGCCATGACAATGCCTTGCCGCAGCAATTCGGCAGATTCGTCTTGGTCTTCGCGTCGGATGTCGAAATCGATTCGGTCCGACACGCCGGCCAGTGCGGGCAACACCCACGTGTTCAACGAGTCCGCATTGACCGCCAGCGCAATGGTGACGGAATCGGAGTCGCTGGACTCGACCGTCGCTACGGCGACAAGCGAACGAATCTGCAGAGCGAGGCGCAGAAACGGAATTCCCGCCTCGGTGACGCACACCGGCTTCGAGCGCTGAAGCAGAACAGCTCCGGCCGCGATCTCGAACGCTTTGATGCGCTGACTGATCGCCGATGGTGTGACATAAAGCCGTCGGGCCGCAGCATCGAACGAACCTTCTTCGATCACGGTGGCCAAGGCCTCCAACTGAGGGAGATCCACATTCAACATCAATCATTCTAACGCGGCATGCAAAACAATCGCTGTACCGAATCGGTTCTGCACCATAGTTTTCTACCTGTACAACCTGCTGTCGACCTGACACCTCCTGCCTTGCAAAGAAAGAAACCACCATGAAGCTCACCAAGTTTTCTTCCGCCATCGCCGTTGGCTCGGCCCTCACTGTTGCTGCCCTCACCGGCTGCACCTCATCCGATGCCGCAGCACAGGCACCGGCCGTCGACAATTCCGCCGCACCGACCATCGTCATGGTGCACGGTGCCTGGAGTGATGCCAGTCCGTTCGACGAAGTCGGCACACAGCTCCGCGAAAAAGGCTACGAAGTAATCAATTTCGCCAACCCACTTCGCGCCCTCGGCACCGACACCGCCTACCTCAACTCCTTCCTCGACACCCGCACCGAGGGACCCGTCGTCCTCGTCGGACACTCCTACGGGGGTGCCGTCATCGGCGGGGCCGCGGCGGTCGATCCCGATGTCACAGCACTGGTTTACTTGAACGCGTTTGTCCCCGAGGCGGGCGAATCCATTCTCGAACTCGCTGCCCACGGTGGACCGGTGGACTCCGACGCACTGTTCGACAAGGCCGCCTTCGGCGGTGACCAGAACGTCGACCTCTACCTCAAGCCCGGGCCCTTCGCCGGAGGTTTCGCCAACGGTCTGTCCGAGGAGCAGCAAGCTGGGTACTTCGCGACGCAGCGTCCGATCACGTATGCGGCACTGGGTGAGCCCGCCGGAGAGCAGGCGTGGACGAGCCTTCCGTCCTGGTACATCGCCGGCACCGAGGATCACAGCGTCGACATCGAGACCCAGCGATGGATGGCCGACCGCGCAGGCTCCACTCTCACAGAGGTCGAGGCCAGCCACCTGACCATGGTCGCCGAGCCCGCCGTTGTCACCAGCGTCATCGAAACCGCAGCTGCGACCGCAGCCGAATAAGCCCGTAACCGTCATCCGTCCTTCCCGATCGATCAGAGAGAAGCCCATCATGACTACACCCACCATCGTTATCGTCCACGGAGCGTGGAGCGATGCGAGTCCGTTCGACGCGGTCGACGCCGTTTTGAGCAACGACGGTTACACCGTCACCCACTTCGCCAACCCGCTGCGCGCACTCGGAGCCGACACCGACTACCTCGCCTCTTTCCTGAAGACCCGCACGTCCGGTCCCGTCGTCCTCGTCGGACACTCCTACGGCGGAGCCGTCATCAGCGGTATCGATGATCCGAACGTCAAGGCTCTTGTGTACCTGAACGCGTTTGTCCCCGAGACCGGTGAGACCATTCTCGATCTTGCCGGGCATGCCGGCCCGGTCGACGCCGCAGCACTTTTCGACAAAGCCGGGTTCCCCGGCGAGCACAATGTCGACCTCTACCTCAAGCCCGATGCATTCGCCGGTGGCTTCGTCAACGGGCTCCCCGAGGAGCTCGCATCGACCTTGTTCGCCAAGCAGCGGCCTATCACCTACGCCGCGTTGAGCGAACCTTCTCGTGCAGTCCAAGCGTGGAAGACGTTGCCCTCCTGGTACATCGCCGGCAAGCAGGACCACAGCATTGCCTACCAGACCCAGCTCTGGATGGCCGAACGCGCAGGATCGACCCTCACCACTGTCGACTGTGGACACCTGTCGATGGCAGCCGAGCCGAAGACGGTCGCACGCATCATCGCCGAAGCAAGCTCGTCATGACTGAGCTGGAAACCTTCCGTGACACGCGCGATATCGCTGACGATCCGACGTCGACGATCAAAGGATTCACCGATCGGTACGCGCAGGTCAACGGTATTCGGCTGCACTACGTCACAGGCGGGCAGGGGGACCCGCTGGTGCTACTGCCGGGATGGCCCCGAACCTGGTGGCAGTTTCACAAAATCATGCCTGCGCTGGCTGAGAAGTACACAGTGATTGCGGTCGACCTTCGCGGGATGGGGGGATCGGACAAGCCGGACGGCGGGTACGACAAGAAGACCATGGCCCGAGACGTATACGAGCTGATCAAATCGATCGGCCACGACGAGGCCTTCATCGCCGGCGAGGACATCGGTTCGATGGTGGCGTACAGCTTTGCCGCCAATTACCCCGCCGCGACACGAAAGCTGGCTCTGTGGGAGGTGGGCCACCCTGGCGAGGCGTTCAACTCGATGCCCCTTCTTCCGCAGCCGGGCCAAGCAAGTCCCTGGTGGTTCGCATTCAACCAGGTCCAAGGGTTGCCGGAAACCCTTCTTGAGGGTCGGTTCCGGGTTCTGGTGGACTGGCTGATCGAACACCAGGCGAGCGATCCTGGAGCCATCGACGAAGCCAGCCGGCAAATTTACGCCGCCGCGTACGAGCAGTCTGGTGCTGCAAGAGCCGGCAACGATTGGTATCGGGCCTTCGCCCAAGACATCGCCGACGCTGCCGATTATCAGGAGTTGACCATGCCAGTCCTGGGCATGGGCGGCCTCTACTTTCCTTTCGTCCCTACCTTGCTGGAGGGCAAAGCAAAGGATGCGCGTTTCGTTGAGTTCAGCGGTGCCGGGCACTATCTCGCCGAGGAGCGTCCCGCAGATCTAATTCGCGAACTGACGACCTTTTTCGGCTGAACGTCGATCCGAGGTCGAAGAGGCTGCGACCGCAGCCGAATAAGCCCGTAACCGTCATCCACTCATCCCGATCGATCAGAGAGAAGCCCATCATGACTACACCCACCATCGTTATCGTCCACGGAGCGTGGAGCGATGCGAGTCCGTTCGACGCGGTCGAGGCCGTTTTGAGCAACGACGGTTACACCGTCACCCACTTCGCCAACCCGCTGCGCGCACTCGGAGCCGACACCGACTACCTCGCCTCTTTCCTGAAGACCCGCACGTCCGGTCCCGTCGTCCTCGTCGGACACTCCTACGGCGGAGCCGTCATCAGCGGTATCGATGATCCGAACGTCAAGGCTCTTGTGTACCTGAACGCGTTTGTCCCCGAGACCGGTGAGACCATTCTCGATCTTGCCGGGCATGCCGGCCCGGTCGACGCCGCAGCACTTTTCGACAAAGCCGGGTTCCCCGGCGAGCACAATGTCGACCTCTACCTCAAGCCCGATGCATTCGCCGGTGGCTTCGTCAACGGGCTCCCCGAGGAGCTCGCATCGACCTTGTTCGCCAAGCAGCGGCCTATCACCTACGCCGCGTTGAGCGAACCTTCTCGTGCAGTCCAAGCGTGGAAGACGTTGCCCTCCTGGTACATCGCCGGCAAGCAGGACCACAGCATTGCCTACCAGACCCAGCTCTGGATGGCCGAACGCGCAGGATCGACCCTCACCACTGTCGACTGTGGACACCTGTCGATGGCAGCCGAGCCGAAGACGGTCGCACGCGTCATCTCCGAAGCAAGCTCGTCATGACGGAACTGAAGATTTTCTACGACA
This sequence comes from Rhodococcus sp. 06-1460-1B, assembly GCF_002258475.1. Lineage (NCBI taxonomy): Bacteria > Bacillati > Actinomycetota > Actinomycetes > Mycobacteriales > Nocardiaceae > Rhodococcus > Rhodococcus sp. 06-1460-1B. The sequence continues at coordinate 162,303 of NZ_NOYS01000041.1, read as the reverse complement.
CCCTGACAACTGCTGCCCAGCAACAGGATCTGAAGACGGTGAGCACTCTCATCGATCCACAATTCGTGATCCACTACGACAGCAGCCTTCCATTCGGAGGGACGTACCACGGGTTGACAGGGTTCCTCGACGTCGTCGCACAGTTGTCCTCAACACTTCTCGATCTGTCGACCAGGCAGTTGAACTACATGGAAGACCCCAACGGCGAGCAGTACACACTGATCATTGCTCTGACAGCGAAGGTCGGTGGACGTCGGGTGACGACTCATGTCAGTGAGCTGTGGACCGTACGCGCAGGCAAAGCTGTCGAAGCCCGTATTTGGTATTGGGGCGCGGCAGGGATGTTCGATCAGCAGGCCGACCATCCAGTCAGCCCGATCGGTCCAGGTCGCGCGCTGGACCGTGACGCATAGAACCTGTCAATACCGCAAAAAGATAGCGTCACCTCGAGGCGGCCGGTGGTGTCAATGGTGCCGCCGAACGAAATCCAGGCTCCGTGATGTGCGCGGTTTTCGAGAAGACCGCCGGTGGTCCTGAACAGTTTGGTACTCAGCGTTCTCATCGACCAATCGAAAGGTGTTGTGATGCAAGAAAGACTCGAAGACCTCGACGCCTTGTTGAAGACGTTGTCGCCGAAAGTACGGGCCGGCAAGTACGTTTTCGCGTGCGTCGACGAATACACCGCCGCCCGACTCCGACCCATTGTCACCGTCCGTGAAGACGAAGGCACCACGGTCGTGGTCGAGCTCGGTGAGGCTATCGAACTGCGCTTGGCCTACGATTTCATATCGGCATGGATCACCCTCGACGTGCACTCGTCCTTGGATGCGGTGGGACTGACCGCCACGGTCAGCCGCGTATTGACAGACGAAGGGATCAGCGCGAACGTCGTAGCAGGTTTTCACCACGACCACATCTTCGTTCCGCACGATCGCGCGGAGGACGCTGTCGAATGCCTCCGCAGATTGACCCACAGCGGCTGAAGTGCGCGTCACCCACCGGGCCTGGCCTACACCTTAGGAGATCAATCTCGAGCCGGCACGACGTTCCCGCTACGAGAATGGCGCAGAGCGAGGTTACGAATCCGCCTCGAGCTAGCCCTGCCCACTGCACACCAGGACGGTCCGATCCTGCCCCACGGGGAAGTCTCGGTGTCACGAGAGTGTCACAAGTCGGTACGTTCGGACATGGACTGGACCGGACGTCGATGTACGAAAAGTGCTGCGAATGAACGAATATGGAGTCCAGCATAGTTCAGGTGAATCCATTTCTAGGGACTTAAAATCCGCACAGTGTCGGTTCGAGTCCGACTGGGGGCACTGGAGTCCAACGGATTCGCGTTTCTGGACCAGGACAGTGCTTTTCGGGTGGTGGCGTGGACGTTGGTGGCCTACCACGGATTTGAGTGGACAACCGAGACAGCGGATTTCAGATCCGCGTTTCTTGACACTTCCATCGTCAAAAGTTCGTATTCGTGCATTTCAGGCCTAGTTTACTGGCGGACCGTTTTCTTCGCGGGTGGCTCGGTGTCACGAGGCTGTCACAACTGGACCTGGCTGACCTGTTCAACCTGCTCGACTCCCGCGGCCTCTCATCTTCACCATCGAAGAATTTGTGACTGTTCCCGCCACGGTAAGCACGAACACAGCGAAGATGATCGATGATGCACAGCCGAGGCGCGCGGCGTTCCATGCCGGTGCGCTGCACGCCGATGCGATTGCGGCAGTTCGTGATCGAGCGCCGGGACGGCTGAGCCATCGAGCGGATCGGGGCCCGCTCGATGGCTCAGCAGGGTCAGATGGTGCAGCGTGCACCTTCATCCGGTAGTTCGAGGTTTATCAGGTAGTCGGCGATCGCTCCATCGACACAGGCGTTGGCGGAGATGATCGTTCCGTGCTGGTTGGCCTCGACCGTGAGCAACCGCGCCCCGAGTGTGTCGGCCAGGCTGATGCCTCCTTCGTGAGGCGTCACGGGGTCTCCGGTGGCCGAGACCACGAGCACCCCGGGAAGCCCGTCGATGTCGGTGGCGTAGGGGTATCCGAGTGTGGGCTCGGCCGGCCAGAACTCGCACCCGTCCTGCGCAGGGGGAGCGGATCCGGGTTCGAGGAACGGCACTGCCTCGTTGAGATCGTGGCCGAGCTGGGTCCTCTCCTCTTCGGTGAACCGTTCTTCGTCGAGGCAGTTAATGGCAAAGAGCGCTTCGAACGAATTGGTGTACTCCCCACTGTCGGACCGGCCGTAGTACCCGTCGCGGATCGCGAGGAGGGCGTCGGGTCGTCCGGCTTCGAGCTCCGTCAGCCCGGCGATGATGGCGGGCCAGCTGGCTTCGGAATAGAGGCCGGAGACAATTCCTTCGCTGGCGGCGAGGAAGCCGACCTCCCGTCCGTCGGCGGCCACCAGCGGTTTTTTGTCGAGAGGCTGGAGGAGCTCCTGGGCTGCAGCGGTCGCCTGCGCCGGGTCGGTGCCGAGCGGGCACGCGGCCCGAGTCACGCAGAAGTCGGCGAAACGCTGGAACGAAGCCTGCAGTCCTTCGCTGAGCTGGATCCTGCGATCCGCGGTGTCCATGAGCGGATCCACCGCGCCGTCGAGAACGAGAGCACGGACATTCTCGGGGAACATCTCGGCGTACACCGAGCCGAGTCGAGTGCCATAGCTGACTCCCGCATAAGTCAGTTTGTCGTCGCCGAGCGCGGAGCGGAGCACATCCATGTCGCGAGCGACATCCCGTGTCCCGAGATGGGCGAGTACCGCTGTGCTTCCGGAGCCGTCGGCGCATTTGTCGACGATGGCGTGCGCGGATTCTTCGGTCCACTCGCCGAGAGCCGACAGGGGTGCGTCGGCGTCGCGCTCCTCATCGGAGTAGCAGTCGATTGCCGGCTGAGACCGACACCGCGCGGATCGAAGCCGACGATGTCGAAGCGTTCGGGGAGGGGACCTCCCGTCCACAGGGCATCGACGAGTGGGGCGAGCGTAGTCCCCGCCGCGCCGGGACCGCCCGGGTTCAGCAGGACGGAGCCGATCGGGTTGTCGCCGGTGGCGGAAATGCGCGAGACGGCGATCTCGATGGTCGTGCCGTCGAGGTTCTCGTAATCCATCGGCACGGTGAGCATCGCGCATTCCGCCTTCTTTGCCGCCTCGACCACTTCGGGAACGGGCGGCTGGGAGTCCACGATGCTGGCGTCGCACGCCCCGAACTCGAGTTTTTGTCCCATGAATTGTTCGAGGCCCACCTCGTTCGTGCTGTCGTCATTGTTGGGTGCCGCACCGGTGCATCCGGTGAGCAGGAGCACTGAGGCAGCGGCGGCCGCCATCACCGGCTTCGGCCATCGCCGTCGTTCGTCGTCCTTCGGTCGTAAATCTGTGGGAGTCGTGTGGGCCACGGTGGTGTTCCTTCGGTGGGGTTCAGCTGGCGAGTTCGTCGATCCAGCTCGATCGCATCCGTAGAGCTCGTTCAGTACTGCCGATGACAGCGGCGAATCCGATGAGCAGGTTGAGGTGGAGCGGCAGTTGGATGGGTGAGGTGAATGTTCCGATCGAGTCGGCGATGGGGGGAATGAGAGAAAGGGATGCGATGATCTGCGGCACCTCCACGCAGAGGCCGCCGATGACGAGCAGGATCGAGATGAGACCGATGACGCGACTCGGACCGGGGTGCCGATGGTGCAGCCGAGCGCGGCGTCCCTCTGCGGATGCGGGATCGGGAGACAGCTGCTGTTCGGTGCCGTCCTCACGCACGTAATGACAGCGCTTCAGCCCGAATCCGGTAGCCGCGACCTCGATGTGCCCACCGGGAACGGGGAAGCGGGTCGGCATCTTGGCGTACGACTCCAGTGCGCCGTCGACGTACAGGCGAGCGCGCACCTCACCGTCCTTCGCGTCGCCCATGTGCCGAACATCGATTGCGTAGACCGACGTTGTGCCGTCGGGTGCGGACAGCGTGATCGACCGAAGCGATCTGCCGAACAGCTGCCACCAGCGGTACCGGCGGAGTGGCTCACCCGATCCGGCGCGAATGCGGCGGTAGCGCCACTGTTTGATTCCCATTTGATCGACCCTCGATTTAACTAGTACAGCGTGATATTCGCTGATGACGCTAGCACGCTGTGATGGACAGTTGTCACGCAATATTTGTGGGTGCTCAGCGTCGTGCCGGTCGTGGCTCTACAGAGCGCAACGCAAGTCGCCGTCGGGAGTGGCGAGATCGACGAGATAACGTTCGACGATCGCGTTGACGCAGGGGTTCGCGGCGGTGGTGGCGCCGTGCTGTTCGCCGTCGACGGTGAGGAGCCGTCCGTCGAGGTTGTCTGCCAGTGCCACACCGCCTTCGTGTGGTGTCAGTCCGTCCCCGGTGACCGATGCCACGAGTGTCTGCGGGAGGCCAGTTATGTTCTCCCCGTAGGGATAGTCGAGTACGTGTTCGTCGGGCCAGCCCTCGCATCCGTAATGTGTGTCCACGTCGAAACCTGGGTCCATGTACGGTGCCGCGGAATTGATCTCGGCGACGGTGGATGTCGTGTGCTCCGGCGTCGGCCGTATTTCGTCGAGGCAGTTGATGGCGAGAGTAGCTTCGGAAGAGTTGGTGTACGTTCCGTCGGGTCCGCGCTGCGCCGAGAGGTCTCGCAGCGCGAGCAGTACCTCACCGCGTCCGGCCCGTAGCTCGGCCAAACCGCCGATGACGCTGTCCCAGGCCTGGTTCGAGTAGAGACCGAGGGTGATGGCTTCGATCGCCGAGTAGTAGGTCAGCCGACGACCGTCAGCAGTTCGGACCGGATTGTCGACAAGTGGTCGAAGCAAATTCTGGGCCGCATCGGTCGCTCGGGCCGGTTCGCTTCCCAGGGGGCAGTTTCCTCGTTCGATGCAGTAGCGGGCGAGCTCGTCGAAGGAGCGCTGCACGCCGGAAAACGTCTGGATCTGGCGTTCGAGAACATTCTTGCGCGGGTCGACTGCGCCGTCGAGAACCATCGCGCGGACCCGGTGCGGAAACTGTTGCGCATAGATCGTGCCCAAACGTGTTCCGTAGCTGGCACCGAGGAACGTCAGCTGCTCGTCGCCGAGCGCCGCGCGCAGGACATCGAGATCTCGGGCGACGTTCTGGGTACCCATCTGTCCCAGGACATTCATACCGCCGCTGCGTCGAGCGCACTGATCGAGAACCGAGCGGGTCGATTCCGCGCTCCAGGCCAACGCACCGGCGGGAACTCCGGACACGATGGCGTCATCGTCTCGTTCCTGGTCGGTGTAGCAGTCGATGGCCGGTTGCGAGCTCCCGACTCCACGTGGATCCATCGATACGATGTCGAAGTGTTCGCGTGCGGGACCGTTCCCCCAAGAGTCTGCGACCGCGGTCACGAATCCGAGACTCGGGGCTCCCGGGCCGCCGGGGTTGACTACCACCGATCCGACGCGATCGTTCCCGGTGGCTCGAATGCGGGAAATCCCGAGCTCGATGGTGGGCCCGTCGACAGCCGCGTAATCGAGCGGTACTTCGAGCGTTGTGCATTCGACCCTCTCGTCGGCAATGCCTGTGGCAGCAGGGTCGCACTCAGAGAAGTCGAGCGTTTGTTGTTCGTAACGTGTCGGTGCAGGTGAAGGCTGCTGCTCGACCGAGGACGGTGCGCTGCACGAGGTGAGAGCCCACAATCCGGCCATCGTCACTGCGGCGGTGTCGAGCACTGCCGTCCGGCGGCCCCGATTCTTCTGGCTCCGGTGAGATCGACTGTGAAGCATCGTAATTCCTCTCTCAGAGGCTTGGCGGCGTAGGTGCGAGCGCTGTGTGGTTCTCGTCCAACGGCGCGACTAGTACGGCGTGATAGTGGGCTCAAGGTAGCACGCTGTATTAGGGTTGGGAAGGTGTCGGACAAAGTGGAGACTCGAAAAAGCGAACCCAGCACCAAGGACCGGATTCTGATCGCAGCCGCGATGATGGTGTCCGAGGATCCGGGTACCCGGATCAGCGTCCGAGCGGTCGCCGCGCGAGCAGGGGTCAGTACCGGATCACTGCGTCATTTCTTTCCCACGCAGCGAGCATTGATGGACGAAGTCGCCGCGGGAATCACCGGACTGGTGACGAGCAAAAATGTCATCGAAGACGCCACTGTGCCTGCCGAGGAGCGACTGTTGGCGTGTATGCAGCAGGTGTTGTCGGCCACCGGGACCGGTGAGCAAGCCCGAGATACGTGGCGACGGACATTCGACACCTACCTCAGCGCGGAGCTCAACGCCGATGCCATCGACACGTATCTCGCTTTCAGCGCGGCCGGACTCCGGCACATAGAACACTGGCTGGACGTCCTCCACAAAGAAGGTGCCCTGCCGCCGGGCGATAACGCCCAGCGCGCCGCCTACCTCAACGTGGTACTGGACGGGCTCTCCGTAGCACGAGCCCTCCCGACCGACGCTGCTCGACTTCGCTCGGAAACAGACGTTCTACAGCACGCCATTTCGATGCTTTTTCACACCGCCGCACCCATGCCGAAGGGCGACTCGGACTGACTTCGACGACGAGCTCGAGTTCGATGCCCGGTGGCACATCTTGTCGAATCGCATCGACATCCACTGTGCTTTCGATCATTGCAGACTACGGCCGCCGAGGTGTTGGGCGAGAAATTTCTCCACCTCGAGGTAGTAGCGAATACTGTTCTCCGGGTTGACGAATCCGTGGCCTTCGTCGTCGAACACGAGGTAGTCGACGTCGACGCCACGTGAACGCAGACGCTCGACGACGTTGTCCGATTCTGCCTTGACGACCCGAGGATCGTTGGCACCCTGCGCAATCAGGAGCGGCGCGCGTATTGCGTCGAGCCTGGAGATGGGTGATCGTGCGAGCATGTCGGCCAGTTGATCGGGATCAGTGGGGTCGCCGACGAATCGGTGCCAGCTGTTGACGATTCCGGGACCGATGAAGGCCGGTTGGGTGCGCATGAAGTTCGACAGGTCCGAGATGCCGACGCAGTCGATCGCGGCGGCAAACGTGTCGGGGGTGAACGATGCGCCCACCAGCGCCGCATAGCCGCCGTAGGAACCACCCATGATGGCCACCCGCTCGCGATCGGCGTATCCCGCATCGACAGCCCAGTTCACGGCGTCGATGAGATCGTCGTGCATCGCGCCCGCGAATTCACCGACCCCGGCGTTCATATGTGCTGTGCCGTATCCGACCGACCCGCGAAAGTTGACCTGCAACACTGCATATCCGCGGTTCGCGAGCATCTGCGCGATGGGATCGAAGTTCCACGAGTCCCGATACCAGGGGCCGCCGTGCACCAACAGAACCATCGGCAGATTCTCGGGTTCCACGCCGACCGGAAGCGTCAGATACGACGGCAGAGTCAGACCGTCACGTGACTGGATGTTCACCGGCACCATCGGGGCCATGTCTCCGGGATTCAGGTGTGGGTAGGGGCGGAAGAGTCGGCGACTCGATCCGGTGGCGTGATCGTAGTAGTAAGTGACGGACGGATCGCGGTCGTGGACGAAGCTGACGATCCATTTCTGTCCGGTCTCGTCGGAGGACAGCGCTCCGATGTCACCGTCGAACAGTTGCTCGAGATTTTTCAGGATTTCTGCGAAACCCGGTTCCAGCGCATGGATTACCTGGCGTTCTCCCAGATACCGAACACCGATGAGCTCTCCGGTTGCAGTGTCGCAGATCAGCGGTGGCGAGGTCTGCTCGACGGCTCGTCGCGCACCGTCGAGTTCGAGTGTCGGGTGACTGTCGACGACGGTCTCCTCGCCGGTCTCCAGGTCGAGTCGAATCAGATGGGCCAAGTCGCGCCCTCGGTTGGAACCCAGCCACATGCCGGTACCGTCCGCAGTGATCTGCATCGGGCTGATGCCCATCGGGTAGTCGGTGCCGTCGAACGACGCCACCGTGGTTTCTGCGCCTGACTCGTCCAACCGCGTGATGTCGATGGTGCCGTCGGCGGTCATCGCGAAGACGAACACCTTGCCGTCGGCACCGAGCATCGGATACCGGCCGACGCCCGGGCTTTGCCGGATCATCGTCAATTCACCTGTGGTGATCTCGATTTCGTAGAGGTCGAACTCGGCGATGTTTCTCGCGTTGATCAGGACGGTGTACACACCTTCCCGCCCTCGCACGGGTTCGAGGGCCACCGCGCGGGAACCGGGGAACGGCGTCAGATCGACTGCTGCGGCATCGGGATCATCCAGGTCGACGCGGAATACGTGGTTGTTCTCGTCACCGCCGGTGTCCTGCAGATACAGCAGCCAGCGGGGATCGTCCGTCCACTGGAAATCGTGCACACTGCGCGTCTCGTCGGCTGTGACGCAGCGTGGTTCGCTGCCAGGGGAGAGGTTCTCGAGCCACACGTTCAGACGGTTCTTCCACGGCGCGAGGAACGCCATCGTGTTGCCGTCCGGTGACATCGTGGCACCGGAGCGAACGGGTGGGCCGAAGAAGTCCTCGACCGAGATCAGTGGGGGTGCAGTCATGATTCGTCCTTTCGTTCGGCTTTTACAGGGCGCAGCGGGCGTCGGCCGGTGGGGATTGGAGATCGACGAGGTAGTTCGCGACGATGTCGTTGACGCAGGGGCTCGTTGCGCCGAACGCCACGGTGTGTTGTTCGCCGTCGACGGGGAGTAGCGAGCCGCCCAAGGTGTTCGCCAAGTTGACGCCGCCCTCGTACGGTGTGGACGGGTCGCCGGTGATCGAGATGGTCAGAGTGTCGGGTAGTCCGTCGATGTCGGTGGCGTAGGGGATGTCGAGAGTCGGTTCCGCAGGCCAGAATTGGCAGGGGTCTCGTGCGCCGTCCGGTCCGAGGCCCGCGTCGGTGAACGGTGCGATCTCCTGAATTTGCCGCTTGAGATCGACTTCTTGTTCCGGGGTGTTGCGCTGTTCGTCCATGCAGTTGATTGCGTAGAGCGCCTCGGAAAAGTTCGGGACGGTGCCGTCGGCGTCACGTCCGCCGAAGATGTCGTTGATCTTCAGAAGGGTATCGGCCTGTCCTGCTTGGAGTTCGGCTATTCCCTTGGTGATGACAGGCCATGCCGAGGAGTCGTAGAGCCCAGCAATGACGGCCCCGTATGCGGCGTCGAAGTCCATGACTCGCCCATCGTCGGTGACGATCGGGTTGTCGATCAAGGGTCTGACGATCTGTTGGAAGTTGTCTACAGCCTTGCTCGGCTCGGTGCCCAACGGGCAGTCAGGTGCGCTCGTGCATGCCGCCGCCATGTCATCGAAAGCCTTCTGGAAGTTGGTGTACTGGTAGATCCTGCGCTCAGCGGTGCCCTGCCCCGGATCGATTCCGCCGTCGAGGACCATTGCGCGCACGTTCTCCGGGAACATCTCGGCGTAGACCGCCCCGAGTCGGGTTCCGTAGCTCTGACCGAAGTAGCTCAGGGTGTCGTCGCCGAGCACGGCCCGGAGAATGTCCATGTCGCGGGCAGCATCTCGGGTGCCAATGTGTTCGAGGACGTCGGTGCCGCCGGATCGTTCGGAGCATTGGCTCACCAGCTGGCGTGCACCGTCCTCGGTGAGGGTTCTCGAGCCGGTGAGGACCGTGGTGTAGGCCTGTCCTGCCTCGTGTTCTTCATCGGTGAAGCAGTCGATGGCCGGTGTGGACGCGCCGACACCGCGGGGATCGAATCCAATGAGGTCGAATCGTTCGGTGAGAGGGTTCTGCGCCCTGGTGGACGTCGCACCTGATGCCGCCATGCTCATTCCCGGCCCACCTGGTCCACCGGAGTTGAGCAGGAGCGAGCCCACTTTCTCACCTCGGGCGGGTGCTTTCAGCAGCGCGATCTGCGCCGTGCGCCCGTCCGGATCGTCGTAGTCGAGTGGCACGTCCACGCGGGCGCACTCGAATCCGGGGTCACTAGAAAACAGTTGCTTGTCGGTCGTGGTGGTGCCGTAGCCTTCGCACGGCTCGAATGTCACGCTCTGGTCGTAGAACTGCTGCAGATCGGCTGACAGTTCGGAGTCGGCGTCCGGTTCCGACGGCGACTGGCTGCAGGCACCGAGCAGCAGCATCGACGCTGACGCGACAGCGAAGAGTTTCGCTCTCCTGTTGTCGATTAGGGTCATGATTGGTCGACTCCTGTCGAATTGCAGTGTGCTGATGGCCTATTCGGAATCGGTGGCGTTGAGTGCCGCAACCTGTCGCAGTACGTCGCGTTGGGCGGGGTTGTACAGGTCTTCCACGGCGACTGCGAGTGCGCGAGTCACCCGTCGTCTGTCGCCGTCGGTTTCTGTGTCGTCGAACAGGGCCGGGAAACGAGCCGCCAGCCGACGAACATGCGGAGCCATTCGTTCCGCCAGATCCCTGGTGGTGGCGCTGTCGGCGTCGGCCGGGAGGTCGTCGAACTCTGGATCTGTGGGCAGCGGCGGAGTGGACCGCAGTAGGTCGCAGTAGGCGTCGAGGGCCGTCGGATTCAGTACAGTGCTGGCGAAGGTGATGAACTGCCGGTCTGCTGTCGTCAGATGTGCTGCAGCAGATCCGAGTTCGGGTGGCAGATCGGTCGGAAGGGAGTCGTGGAGAAGCATCGCGATCTCCAACCGTGCTCGCTGCAGGCGCTCGATCGTTGCGCCGAGTTCTGCATCCAGGGTGCGCAGTGCTTGTTCGGGATGGTCGCGCCCATCACCCTGAGCGGCGATGTCGGCCAGCGAGAATCCCAGTTCGGTGAGGCGTTTGATCTGCATCAGCCGTACGAGATGCGTGACGCTGTACTGCTTGTAGCCGTTCGAGGCACGCTCGGGCTCATCGAGTAGTCCGACATCGTGGTAGTGCCGCACCGACTTCAGGGTGGTGCCGGCGAGATCGGCGATCTGTCGAGTGCTCCAGCCCATGTCGCTCTCCTCCGGTTCGATCAGGTCGGAATCAGTGTCGACTGTGACCCAACGGCATAGTCAAGTGTCAACTGCGCACAGGAGGTCCTACACAGGGTTCGAGTGAACCAACTGCGCAGTGGAGCGGCGGAAGGCCCAGACGGTGACGAGCACTGCCAGTGCGAGCAACGGGGTGCCCATCGCGATTCGGGCGAACGCGAGCCACCCGGTGGCATCGGTGTCGTACAACCAGTCTTGAACGACGTAGCGGGCACCGAACAACACGGCGAATGTAGACGTCGCGATGTAGTGGGCGCGGATGACCGAGCGATTGGATCGCCAGTCGTACTCGTTGCCGTGCAGCGCATTCCATAGCAGTCCGGTCAACGGTCGTTGGGCGAGTATCGAGGCCAGCATCAGCGCAGCTCCGGCCAGGCTCAGCCAGATGCCGATGAGGAAGTAGCCGCCTGCCGACCCCGTCCAGGCGGCTATACCGCCTGCGACGACGACACCCAGTAGTCCGCCACTGGCTTGCGCGATCGGCTCGCCTCGCTTGACGCGAAGAACAGTGATCACCAGAGCGATGGCGATCGCGACGCCGACGGCGACCGGAAGGGCCACCAGAGCGTTGGCTGTCACGAATGCGACGACTGGAATGGCTGTGTAGATCATTCCGCTGGTTCCGCCGAGGCTGTCGAGCAGAAGCTCTGTGGCATTGACCTTTACAGTGGTCTTGCGACCGGGAACTGTCTGCGTCTCGTTGTTGTCGTCCGATGTCGATTCCGGCCTGTTCATGGTGCCCTCCTCGTCGATGCTTCGGTTCGCTCTGTACATCCCCTACTGTCGTCTCGGCGACCGGGGCACAACAGTGCACACAAACATCGGATCTGGTGACAGCATCATCGGCGGGACATGACAGATGTCATGTCTTGGCAGTGCGACCTTTAGGTCGGTGGCCGAGAACAGCGTCGACTGCGGTACAGAGCGTGGTGGTTTCTTGCCGAACCGCCGGCGCGCTCCAGGCGACCGCTGCTCTGACGGCTCCGCAACTCCAAGCAGATCAAGCAGGCGGCCGGGTAGCGAAACCCGGCCGTACAAGGGCAGTGACGAAACCTGCCCGTTCGACGCTGAAGTGCGCTGATGCAAAGTCGTCGCTGTGGAGCCCGCAGTCGCACGGTCCTACTGACTCGAGGGCGATATGGATTCGGGACGAATGAGTCTCGTTGTCACGACTCCGCACAGAGCGTCGATCGCCAGGGCGTTCTGTGTCCACCCGATACCGTGGCAATCCGACACCGATCAGGACCGTCCGATGTCGGAGGATCGGCGGCAGTTCGGTGTCACGAGAGTGTCACAAGTCGGTACGTTCGGACCTGGACTGGGCTGGACGGTCATGCACGAAAAGCGTTGTGAATAAACAATATCGGAGGCAGCGGCTTCAAATCCGACTCCGGGCTAACTTGGCCGTGCCGGTGGTTATATTTCTGCAAGTCAGGGTGTTGCGAATCTTGGCTGAAATTCTCGGTGTCACAAGTCTGTCGGAACTCGGTACGAACTGCGCCTTGGCTTACAGGGAATGCAACGAATGTAGTTGCTAGACTGAGTAATTTGAGATTTGTTAGCCGCATTGCAATATGTCAAATGCTCCGAGCGCGCCACGCTTGGCCGCCTGGTCCGATCGGCGTTGTAATTGCTCTGATTGCGTTCCTCGAGCACGAACAGATCGATAGCTGGCCACACATCGTCGCGGCCGGCTCCGAGCTCGATCGCGAGCTGGCGAGAGCAGGCGGTCCGCGCGGTCTGAGCGTCAGTGTCGTCGGCTCCGACTGGGATTTGGTGCGCGATCACACATGCTTCGTGCCCATCGGCGAGGAAGTCGAGCATGTCGCGGGTCTGGTCGATTCCAGATGAGGTTTGCAGCGCTTTCGTGGTGTGCCAGTACGTTCCGTCGGCGATGCCCCCGATGCCCACCCCTAGCTCATCCATCGCGTCGAGTTCGACGATGACGGCGGTGAACACATAGAAGGTGTCCCGGTGTGCAGCAACACCGTCTGGGGCCTGATACGACTCATCCAGGAAGGCCACCGGGCCAGGGGTGCGTTGGTAGGCGTCGAACACGATCTGTGCAGCGGGATCGGGGCGGCGCGAAGGCATCACGACATCCTAGGGGCGGGCTCAGACACGCCAGTTGTTGTCCACGGCTAGACGCATAGCCTGTTCATAGATCCGTCCGGTCGGTGTGCCAGAGGCGCACCGACGGGACACTCAGGTCGGAGGTGCGATGCGTGCAAGCGCGAAGGCGTCTGTCGCAACAGCGGTGGCAGCAGTATTACTAGTCGTGGGCCTGGCAGGCGCATGGACAATGACTCGCGATTCGAGTACGCCAGTCTCAAGAACTGAACAGGAGACCAGCACCGTGAGCGATCCAAGTAGTCGACCAGACGGCCAGCCCATCGACGACCAAACGGACGACGACTACGACCCCGCCTTGGAAGAACCGACCATCGACGGTGACGAATCACGGGCCGCACGTGACCTCATCGAGGACTCGCGACCCGATTCCAACACTGTCGACGACGGATTCCTCGCGACCGACCCCGAAGAGGAATCAGGTCCGGGCGAAGGGTGGACCTCGTACAACCCTGGCCCATAGGCATTCCAGCTACAGTGGTGTCCGTCGGAGCTCGCTCCAACCAACTGTCCTACGGCGGCGAACGCCGGCAGGCAGTCCGGGCGCTTCAGCCTGTTCGTCGAACCAGCTCCATTGGAATCGCCGACTGGTTTCGGTGTCAGCGCGTTAGCGAAACATGTTGCCGCACAGCATATTCAGACGTTTACTGGCAACCCTGCATATCGAAAGTGTTCGTATTGCTCCCAATGCCGACACAAGGAGAGCCGACGTAAGGCCCTCGACGACGGTATTGCAGGTACCAATGGAACAGGAACTCGCCCTATTGTTCGGCTGGTCACTCTACCGCTGGCAGTCCCAGCTCGGGTTCGAGAAATCTGTCGCTGACGAGATTTCGTAGCCAGCGATGGCCTCGGTCATTGTCGTAGCGGTGAGACCAGTACATGCACACCGAAAAACGGGGAACCTGTACCGGGCACGGGGCGAAGACAAGCCGTGAGTCACGTGCCAGGAGTGTCGCGATGTGTGCGGGCATGGTCGCGACCAGATCCGTCGATGACAATAGGTCGGGGATGCCGAGCACCCCAGGCATGTCGACAACCACACGGCGGGACCACGATTGAGCCGCCAGGCTGCTGTCGAGCAGGTGCGACCACCCGCTCTGCCGGACGTTGACGTGCCCAAAGGTTCTGTAGTGCGCAATATCGAAGCCGCCCGAGGCTGCCAGGTGGTCCTTACGCATCAGGCACAACCAGCCTTGTTCCGACAGCACCTGCGAGCGAAATTCTCTCTGGAGTGCACGCGAGGAGACCGCGACAGTGATGTCGGTTGCGTTCTCGCGCAGGTCTTCTTCGGGGCTTTCGCTCAACATCGAGACGGTCAGGTGTACCGAGGGAGCCTCGCGCATGATGCGATCGCACAAACTTGGGAGAAGACTCAAGTGCGTCCCGTCCGGGCAGTGCATCCGGAAGGTGCGCTGACTCGAACCTGCGTCGAATTCGCGTGCATTTCGGCTGAGAGTGCGCATGGCCTCGATTGCCTCGCGCGCAGTCGGTGCGACATCCTCGGCGCGAGACGTGGGATGCATGGCACCACCGCGCCGGACGAACAGCTCGTCGTTGAAGTGACGGCGCAGTTGCTTGAGCCAGGTGCTGGCTGTCGGCTGGCTGATGCCCAGGGTCTCAGCGGCTCGGCTCACGTTGCGCGTTCGGTAGAGGGCGTCGAACAACTGCAGCAGGTGTATTCCGGGGTAGCTGTCACCACTGACGGGGGATAGGGGAGTCGACATGGTGGTATGTCTTTCGCGAATAGTTCTATCGGGTTCTTTGTCTTGTGGGTAATAGTAAGCGCGATTAGCGTGACTCGGGACACAACGACGGCGCTCGCACCGCGGAGATCACCCCATGGATCACGGCGGCTGGCACAGCGTTGCGGACTACTTTCAATCCACTGCGACCGAGAAACGGTGTACCCACATGCGCAATATTGCCGAGACGGCACCCGGTGAGCCCCCGCGGGCGACATCCCGGTTCCGTGAATCCAAGGCGAAGATGGCCTCTGCTGCCAGCCTCGTCGGTAGCTCGCTCGAGTACTACGATTACATGCTCTACGCCACTGCCGCGGCGTTGATCTTCCCGCGGGTGTTCTTCCCCGAATCGGACACCTCGACCGCCCTCATGCTGTCCTTCGCCACCTACGGGGTTTCCTACCTGGCGCGGCCGGTCGGTGCGTTCGTTCTCGGATCGGTCGGTGATCGAATCGGACGAAAGGTATTGCTGCAGTTCACCATCCTGCTGATGGGTGCGGCCACGCTCGGGATCGGTCTTCTGCCCGGGTACGACACGATCGGGGTCGCTGCCCCGATTCTGCTGGTGTTCTTCCGTATCCTGCAGGGATTTTCCACTGCCGCCGAGGCGTCGGCAGGATCGGCCCTGAGTCTCGAACACGCCCCTGACAACCGGCGAGCGTTCATGTCGAGTTGGACCATGTCGGGAGTGCAGGGTGGTCAGGCACTCGCCAGTCTCGCCTTCATCCCTGTTGCGATGCTGCCCGACGAAGCCCTGTACACCTGGGGATGGCGCATACCGTTCCTGCTGAGCGTAGTAATCCTCGTCGTTGCGGTGTTCGTGCGTCGAATGGTTCCCGAGACACCGGAATTCGAGCAGGCCCGAGCGCAGGGAACCATCGACAGAACTCCTATCCGCTACATGCTCAAGCATCACTGGCGCGACACCGGACGGGTACTGCTGTGCTCCTTCTACGCCGTTCCGTCCTCTTTGGCCACGGTCTTCGGACTGTCCTACGCCACAAGCGATTCTGTCGGTGTCAGCCGAGACGTCATGTTGACATCCGTACTGGCTGCAAATGTGATCGCCATCGGCTCTCAGCCACTGTGGGGCATCGTCGCAGACAAATTCGGCCGCAAGCCGGTCTTCATCACCGGTCTTGTTGGTTCATTCATCGGACTGTGGGCGTTCTTCAAGGCCATCGAGACTGCGAACACAGCCGCAATCGCCGTCACAACAGTAGTCTTCCTCGGCTTCCTGTACACCGCATCCAACGGCATCATTCCGGCATTCTTCACGGAAATGTTCCCCACCCGCGTTCGGACGCTCGGCATGGCCTGCGGTATGCAGATCGGCCTGCTGCTGTTCGGATTTGCACCCTCGATCGTGCAGTGGCTCAGAGGAGATGAGACTTCACCGATGACGAGTGTGCTGCTGGTCGCGGGAGTCGCGATCGCTCTGGCCGGCGTCGGTGCGTTGACGGCACGCGAGACCCACCGCACTCCTACCGCCGAACTCGGTGCATCCACATCCAAGGCGAACAGGTGAATGCGCGATGACTCTTCAAGACCTGCGCCGTCCCGATACAATGGACGCCTCGGTTCGATTCAAGATCGTGGTCGAGGATGCCTTTTTCGTTATGTCCGACGGGACCTCGCTGCACGCCACTGTGACACGTCCCGACACCCACCTGCGGGTTCCTGTCATCGTGATTCGTACCCCGTACCTGCCGTTCACCGCAGTTCAACTCGATACGATCGCCATTGCTCGACGTGGGGCGGCGGTCGTCGTCCAGAGCACACGCGGTACCGGACAGTCGGAGGGCGAGTTCGAACCGTTCGTCCACGAGGTTCAGGATGGGGTCGATACCGCCGCGTGGTGTCGTACGCAACCGTGGTCGAACGGGCGGTTGGGGAGCCTCGGTCGCTCGTACCTTGCTCTGACCCAGCTCTACACAGTCGCAGGTGAGCCCCATGGCGTCGAAGCGATGGGGTTGGAAGTGTGCTCGGGAGACCCGTACGACTTCGTCTACCGTGGCGGGGCTCTTTTCCACGGCATGCTGGTCTACTGGGCGATGCGCCACGCCAACGCGTCGATAGAACGCCGCGCATCACAGGGGCAGGACATGACCGACGACCGCCTCGAATGGGACGCGGCCATGGACGATTTCGGGGCTACGGTCGCCACGACCCCGCTGACAGACGTGCCAACTCTCGCGAAACACTTCCCGACGTGGCAGAAGTGGCTCGAACACCCCGAACGTGACCAGTGGTGGGCGCGGGCTTCCAGGCCCGAGCCGCGTGAGACCGGAGTACCTGCCCTGTACGTGGGCGGGTGGCATGACATCTTTCTTGCAGAGACAGTGCGTGAGTTCCGTGCAAATCGCCACCCGGACTCGCGATTGATCATCGGCCCGTGGGCACACACTGCCAATGGATCGGTACTGGGCCAGGCCAATTACGGATACCGGGCGTCTGCCGATGCCGCTGAAATCATCCGCGAGCAGGTCGACTTCGTGCTGTCACGTATCACCGACACTGTTCAGGACACTGCGCCGCACAGCAAAGTGCGTGTCTTCGTCATGGGCGGGGCCAACAGCTGGTCCGACGAGACGGTGTGGCCACCGCGTCGAGCGCGCGACACGGAATTCTACCTGCACCCCGACGGGGTGCTGGTTACCGATCCAGGGGTCGCTATCGAGGGCGTCGACAGCTTCGTCCACGATCCGCACGATCCGGTTCCTACCGTGGGCGGGGCGAACTTCTTCCTCGGCTCCGACAGCGGGTACTGCACCGGGCAACAAGACCAGGGTGTACTCGACGCTCGAACCGACATCCTGCGGTACACGAGCAGTCCGTTCGAGCACAACACCGACATTCTCGGTGCGGTGCACGCGACACTGTTCGTCACCTCTACTGCGCCATCTTCGGACTGGGCCGTCAAACTGATCGACATCGATCGAAACGGCCGCGCCCTCGACATCGTCGACGGCATCGTGCGGACGCCGCTGCCTCTCGGCACAACCGACGCGTCGTCCGGCATGACCCGAGTGTCGGTGGACGTGGGCGACACTGCCTACCGCGTGCTAGCTGGGCACCGCATACGCGTCGACATATCCGGATCGAATTTTCCCCGCTTCGACCGCAACCCCGGCACCGATGGACTACCGGGAATGATTCCCGCCGATGAGTTTCGTACCGCCGAGCAATCCGTTTCGGTGGCAGCAGGCGCAGCATCGTTCGTCACCGTTCCGCTCTCCCGCGCGACGGAGAGGGCCTCGTGAGCACCACGCGAGAGACGATCGCTGGAACCGACATGTATGCAAGGGATCCGATGGACTCGTTGGTGTGCGGCCTCATCGGCAGCGGGATCTCGGCGTCGATGACCCCGGCCATGCACGAGCGAGAGGGTCGACGTCAGGGGCTGACGTATGCCTATCGCATCATCGATACCGACGTCACCGGAGCAGATGCCGAGGATTTCCCGCGATTGGTCTCCGCCGCAGCTGAACTGGGATTTCGCGGACTCAACATCACCCATCCGTACAAGCAGTCCGTGGTGCCACTGCTCGATTCGCTCTCGCCCGATGCCGCGCGCCTCGGCGCGGTCAATACCGTTCTCTTTCGGGACGGCCAATCGATCGGATACAACACCGACAGTTCAGGATTCGGAGCGAGCCTCGAGCGGGGACTGCCCGACGCCGATCTGACATCCGTCGTGCAGATCGGTGCCGGCGGTGCAGGTATCGCCGTCGCGTATGCACTCATGGCGGCGGAGGTCGGCACGCTCACCATCATCGACACCGACCCGCGCCGTGCATCGCAGACAGTCGATCTTCTGAACGAGGCGTTTCCAGGACGCACCGTCACCACATCGACAGTTCTTCACGGGCCTGCTGCCATCTCGTCAGCCACAGGATTGGTCAACGCGACACCGATGGGCATGACCGCCCACCCCGGTACACCGGTGTCCGTGGACTGTCTTCGATCCGACCTGTGGGTCGCGGACATCGTATACAGACCCGCAGAAACCGAACTGATTGCCGCCGCCCGCAGTATCGGGGCTCGAGTACTCTCGGGAACCGGAATGGCCGTGCATCAAGCAGTCGACGCGTTCGAAATCTTCACCGGGCTGCCGGCAAATGCCGAAGCAATGGCCGCGCACATGCGCGCCATGCTGAGGACCGAACGAGCAGGGAAACTTAAGGCAGTTGACCGTTAGGCTCAGGCTACTTCCGCTGAGCGGGTACTGCGCCCATCGTTGTGCGGCCAGTTCCGCGTGGCAGTGGGTGACGAAGTAGCTTCGTCTTCGATCGTTGCCTGCCGCCACAGCTGGTCGCCGACCAAGTCGGACGCATCACGTTCAGGCTGGATAGCATCGCCGAAACCTGTTGCTGTGCAGCACATGCAGTAGGCTGAGCGACATTATCTGTCTTATCGGAGATCTACCTCTAGTCGGTGGAGCATTACTCGCCTCCATGGATTGATGACGGTGCGGAAACTGCTGTTTCCGCGCGATGTCGTCGGCGGCATCGTGTCTGTTGTTGGCAACTCGGCAATTGTTCGCTTCCGTCAGCATCATCGCCGGATGGCTAACGCTTCGCCTGGAGCCTCATTTGTCCAACAAGCCGTTAGACCAATGCGGTGGGGTTCGCCGTTGCGCTTTTCGACTGACTAGGGGGCGATACGGGTTCGCGACGAATGAGTCTCGTTGTCCCTAGTCCGCACAGAGCGTCGATCGCAAGGACGCTCTTCGTCCATCCGATACCGTGGCTGTCCGACACCGATCAGGACTGTCCGGTGTCGGAGGATCGGCGGCAGTTCGGTGTCACGAGAGTGTCACAAGTCGGTACGTTCGGACCTGGACTGGGCTGGACGGTTATGAACGAAAAGTGTTGTGAAGTAAACAAATATCGAGTCCACTGACGTCTGGGTGGATCCACTTCCAGGGACCTTGAAATCCGTCAAGTGTCGGTTCGAGTCCGACTGGGGGCACTGGAGTCCATATAAATCCGAACTTTTCGGATATGCAACGAGATTCGGCGGGTGTCGTGGACTCTGCGTATTTGGATGTACGTGAATGGACAAGTGGCGCAGCGGATCTGAATCCGCGGACTGGCCGAAGCTTGCTCGAACAATTCTCGGCGGATATGTGCAGCTCAGGGTAGGTCTCAGCTCGGCAATATGGCACGAGCAAAGTCCGCATACACGACAGTGGCAGCGGGGCATCTGGGGCAAGAGTGACTTTGTGGTCGGGCGTCACGCCTGCGCCCCACGCATGCCTCACCGTCGGCTGTGGACCGTTGAATAGTGGAGAAATCATCGGCGCTCGCCCGGCGACTGCAGCTGGTTCTTCTCGATCATGCTGTACCTTTCGGCCGGTGTCGCGAGCATCCCCGCGGACGGCCGGTCGGTGGCTGTTGAGCCGGAGCTTCCGCCCGTCGTCGCGAAGCGGATCGCGAGCACCGTGCAATTGCCCGGGACATCACGCTTCCAATCGAGTGGGAGCGCGATGGCATCGCTTTGGACTCAGCTCCGCGTGATCGAGTGCCCCCACCGGCGACTACGAGATGTAGCCCAGTAGCAGTGAGATGACGCCGACGGCGAACGGGGAGCTCGGAATGGCTATTCCGGTCGGCAGGTTCTCACCGCTGAGCACGGCCGGATCGGTGCGGGCTATCTCGGATTCGGATCCCGTTCGAAGTCCGAGTGGAGCGGACAGAACACGGTACAGATGGTGCTCTCTACCAATCGTTCGGTGATGTCGGAACATTGCCGGACCGCACCTAGGGCGATGACGTGAGTCATACGCGTGAGGGACCTTCCGCCCTGTCTCTTCCCCTATGTAGTTGCGGACAATGGGATCGTGACCTACTGCGACGCTGAGAGCTGACGTCGTGACCGGCCGTGGATGCGAATTCGATCCGACCGCGGGATCCATCGAAGACTCGAGGATAGAAGGTGGACGGTGCGGCAAATCCGTTCCAGTAGTGCACGATCGGTGAAACTGTCGTGAGCTGGATGGACGTCGAGCCCTTCCTGGTGGCGCTCGCCATCGGACTGCTGCTCGGGTTCGAGCGTGAACGCAGCCATATCCGCACGCTCCCGGCCGGGTCGCGTTCGTTCGCGCTGCTGTCTCTTGCCGGAGCCGTCGCCGCCGGCTTCGACATCTGGGCAGTCTCAGCCGGCATCGTCGTCGTAGGGCTGCTCATGGCGCTTGCCTATCTCCGCACCAGCGAGCAGGACGCGGGGACCACTACCGAGATAGCCGCGTTGGTGGCCTATCTGCTCGGTGCACTCGCCTATACCGACCCGTCGGTAGCCGTCGCCCTTTCCGTGATCGTGGCCGGACTGCTGATGTCGAAGTATCGCATTCATCGCTTCGCCCGTCAGATGGTCAGCGAGATCGAACTCGAAGACGCCATCAAGTTCCTCGTGGCGGCATTTGTCATCCTGCCGTTGTTACCTGATCGCGAAATCGGACCCTACGGTGTGCTCAACCCGGCCAAGGTATGGCTCCTCGTCGTTCTGCTCACCGGTATCGGATGGATCGGATACATCGGCGTCCGGACGCTCGGGCCTCAGCGCGGTCTGCTCGTCACGGGTCTTGCCGGCGGATTCGTATCCGCAAGTGCGACAACTGCGTCGATGGGCCGGCTGAGCCGGACAGCCGATGAGATGCGGGCACCGCTCGCCGGGGCGCTCGTTGCCAGCCTTGCCACCTTCATACAGTTGCTCGTCGTTATCGGTTTCGTCGAGCCAGACGTTCTTCGACGACTGTGGCCCCCGGTGGTTGCGGGTGCCATGGTGCTCGTTGTAGTCGCTGCCATCGTCTACCGCGGTGCCTCAGTGGCTCCACGAGACGCTGAGGTGATGAGCATTGGCGTCGAGCCGCATACCGCCGCGCGGCCGTTTTCGTTGCGGCCGGCACTCGTGTTGGCTGCTGTTCTCGTCTTCGCCCTCTTCGTCGGCCGATGGGGTGCTGACGTTCTGGGTTCGCGGGGAGCGGTGCTCGCCGCAGCTGCGGCGGGTCTCGCCGATGCTCACGCCGGTGCTCTCGGGGCGGCGAGCCTTGCTGCGAAAGGCACCATCACGGTCGACAGCGCGCTGCAGGCAATCGCCGCTGCGCTTGGATCGAATCTGCTGGTCAAGAGCGTGCTGGCCTTCACTTCAGGTGGGCATCGCTTCGGTCTCGGGTTTCTTGCGGCCATGGCTTTGCCGACCGTCGTCTTCGCCGTCGTGATGACCATCGCGGTGACGATGGGGTGAACTGCAGCGGACCTTTCCGCTCGTCGGTTTCGAGCGCAGAGGCGTCGATGCACGTCTTGTAGCTCAGCACGTAGCTCGACTGAGCCCGCGCGCGGGCGGAGGTGAGGTGCGCTCGTACGAAAGCGACCAGGGATCGATCGTGTTCTCGTGCAGTCGCCAGCCCGCGTCCTCGATCTCTCGGCAGAGTTTGTGAAGGCACCGAGTCATGCCCGGTGCCCACTGTTCCTGTGGCGGAATAGATCCCCAGATTCGGGGCACTGGGAACGTGTCGCTGAAATACACGGGTTTCTCGTCGACGACACCGACAAAACGCATGTAGGCGTTTCCCGATTGACTTGCCAGCGTTGCCAGCAAGGCCATCCACCAGTGTCGTGCTCCCACCTCCTCCACACGAACCACCAAATTCGACGACCCCTCGTCGAACTGTTCGATGGCGGCGTACGCCGTGCTGTCGGTGGTCTGAGGATGCGGAGAGCAGTCGGGCAGGGTGCCGTCGACGGTTGCCTGGACCTTCGATGTGTTCATGCCTTCTCCGTTTCGTTCCGGTTCGGTAAGCGACCCTATCGATCACGCGGTACCCGGTGCTGTCGTCGAACGTCCCCACTCGGAGGGGCCGAGGTCCTCGATCGCCGTGTTCGGCACCGATCCATGAACTTCCTCGGTCGTAGATGGCGAAAGCCTTTGTGTCGTAGTCGCGTTCTCGGTGAAGGTCAACACGTCCGCGCGTTGCTCCTCGGGCAGAGCCGGTATTTCGGCGTGCTGCCACAGGGCCGTTACTGCAATTTGCCTTTGCAGGCAGGGACGATGACGACCGGTATATCGGCTCGATGGAGTACCGCACGGCTGGTCGATCCGCCGAACAGCGGTGAGATCGCACCACGGCTCCTGGCCCCGAGCACGATGAGTTGCGCGTGGGATTGGGATGCGTACTCGAGGAGCGCATGTGACGGTCGGTCGTGTGCAGCGTGAGCCGTGACTTCGACGTCGGGATACTTCTCGGACCACGAGGCAACGAGGTGATCGATCCACCGCTGTGGAGCAGAATCGCCACGCATGCGCGGCCCCAGGTCGATGGATCGGGCGAACCCGGTTCGCGGTTGCAAGGACTCGTACGCGTGCACGGCAAGCAAGGAGGTGCCGAGTCGTGATGCCTGATCGAAGGCAACGTCAAGTACTGCATCGTCGTTGGACGAACAGTCGACGCCCACCACTGTGGGCGCGGTGTCGGACTCTGCCTCCGTTCCTGTGAAGCTTTGCGGGACAACAGCAATCGGGCATCGTGCGTGAGTGGCGACATCGGTACTGACCGAGCCCAGTACTGCCCGCGCGACGGTTCCCTTTCGACGAGAACCCAGCACGAGCATCCGAGCTGTGTCCGCGTACTCGTTCAATACCTCGTTGGGTGGGCCGGGATCCAGCACGGTCTCCACATCGGCGTCGTCGCCCAGGATCGACAGCGCGATGACGCGGGCGGCGGCCAGCGCGGACCGCGCACGAGCACGCGCACCCGACGCGGTGCCACTGTTCGCGTCCAGTGCTCCGGTGCGCGTGATGTCCAGATCGACACCGGCATAGACGAGCAACAGTGTGGTGTCTCGGCCGACTACGTCGGTGGCAGCCCAACGGACAGCGTTCCGAGCCGACACGGAGCCGTCGACGCCGACAACCGTGAGATTCTTTCGTTGGTCGATCGCAGTGGTCATGCATCGATCCTCTGGGGTCGGGTCGAGCGGGACGAGAGGCTTCGGACCTGTCGCACGGTGCCGAAGTCCTCGAATTCGGCACGACGGTCCGCACCGCTCGCCGGGTCGATCGAAGGTCCTGACAATCTGGGACGTTATACCCTGGGTTGCCCGATCCACTTGGGATGCAATGGGACTGCGTACCGATGAGTCCGCACGGAGTGGCCGAAAATCCTGTCGGACATTCGCCCATCGCAGATCGGAGTGGACACCATGGTTCTGGCCAATCGTCAGCGAGTCGTCGTCGGAGTGGACGGTTCGGAGAGCCGGCGGAGTCGCACTTCCGTATTTCGTCGACTGGCCGGCCTATGAACGTGAGGAGGCAGCACTCCTGTCCGAGAGCTTGGCCGGATGGGCCGAGAAATACCCGGATGTGCAGATCAATCACGAACTGCGCCAGGGGAATACTTCGCACACACTCGTGGATCTGTCCGCGCAGTCGCAGCTCGTCATCGTGGGCAGCCACGGACGCGGATCGATCGCCTCTCTGGTGCTGGGGTCGACCGGTGCCAATCTTGTTCACCACGCGCACCGTCCCGTCATGATCTGCCGCGACGGACGATGACCGGGCCCGTGACGAAACAGAGCAGCTACGAAGCCCCGTCGAGAAAGGCCCATGTCATGGAAGAACACACTTGGTCGGTCGAAATCACCATCGACGAACACGACGACAAGACACGTGCCCTGGCGCGGTTGCACACTCGCGACGACACGAAGCTGACCGGGGTAGGGCTGGCGCGAAAGAGCCCCGAGGACCCGATGGTCCCCGAGATAGGCGACGAGCTTGCCGTCGCACGAGCACTGTCGGATCTCGCTCATCAGCTGCTCGAATGCAGTGCGCAAGACCTGGAACAGGTTGTCCACGAACCTGTCCGAGTGCGGCTGTGAACGTACCACGCGATCCATCGTGGCTGTCTGCAGGTGCGCAGGAGAACGATGCACGATGTGCCGAAGCCGAAGCCGAGGAAGGCATAAGCGAACGACGCCGCCGCGGCATCGTCGTTCTCGGCACTGTTCAGTTGGCAATGGCTTTGGCCGCTTGGCTCGATCTTGCGCTACGTAGTAGCAGGCAGGTTAGTGGCAGCAAGCGGCTGTGGGCCGCGGTCATATGCGTCAATTTCTTCGGTCCGATCGCATACTTCTTTTTTGGCCGGCGATCGGATCCGCTCCAATAGGCGTCGCCGCTGTAGCTGAGCCACGTCCGACCGATCGACTTGCTGGTGCCAGTACGGTGACGCCTGCCCCGATGACGGCGGGCAGTGCGAAGGCCGAGTGCCGAGCCTCACGGCATCAATCTGTGGGCCGGTGCCGGGCACCGCAGCGCTTCCAATGACCCGGCAACGCGAATTATCGAAGAATTGGCCTCGGAGTTGTGAGGAATGTCCAGGTGTAAAAACCGCACGGATCGTGGTGTTTGAACCCACGCTCCAAAACCCGCATCGGGTGTGCGGGATTGAGTACCGTCGTAGACATGCAACTGACTCGCTTCAGTGATCTGGCCCTACGGGCGATGATGTTGCTGGCAGCCGCCGGCCCGGACGGCCCACGGATGACCACCGGAGCCATTGCAGTTCGAGTCAACGCGTCGGAACACCATGTAGCGAAAGCGATTACACGCTTGGTCGGATTGGGCTGCGTCCGTGCGCAGCGCGGCCGCACCGGTGGGCTCTTCCTCACCGACACGGGCCGATCGATATCGGTGGGCCACCTGATCCGTCAACTCGAAGGCGATCGCGAAGTCGTCGAGTGCGTAGGGGACCAGCCCTGCCCACTTCTTGCCGCCTGCCGATTGCGGCATGCCCTGGCCGTCGCCAAAGAAGCGTTCTATGGCGAACTCGACCGCTACACGATCGACGATCTAGCCGCGTCCCCGACCATTTCACTCGCAATGGTCGCTTTTCCCTCACCCTGACCTGCCATTTCGACGTCGGCGGTCCATTGGAAGGAATACCTATGTCCACGTTCGGTCCCCTCACTGTCGAGCACGAGCTCCAACCCGATCACGTCGACGTCGTCAGAGCGACGTTGCCGTTGGTGGGTGCCAATATCGACGCCATCACAACAAACTTCTATGCACGCATGTTCGCCGCACGACCGGAGCTGCTGCGAAACCTGTTCAACCGCGGGAATCAGGCACAGGGAGCGCAGCAACGAGCTCTGGCCGCGTCGATCGCAACGTACGCCACCCATCTGGTTGACCCGACGCTGCCGCACCCGCACGAAATGCTGTCCCGGATCGGACACAAGCACGCATCTCTCGGAATTACCGCCGACCAGTACTCGATCGTCTACGAGCACCTCTTCGCTGCGATCGTCGACGTACTCGGTGCCGAGACAGTGACGACCGAAGTCGCCGAAGCCTGGGACCGGGTGTATTGGATGATGGCCGACACTCTCGTCGATCTCGAGAACCGCCTTTACGAGAGCGCGGGAGTGGTTGCGGGACAGGTCTTTCACCGCGGAATCGTCACTACGCGCACCGAAGATCCGTCCGGGGTAGTGGTGATCGGTGTGACCGGCGACTGGCCCGAGCTTCGAAAGGAGCACCCGGGTGGGTACGTCTCGGTCGGAGTGACTCTGCCCGACGGCGCGCGACAGATCCGCCAGTACAGCCTCATCTCCGGCAGTGACACAGGCGAATTGACGTTCGCCGTCAAGCCTGTCGTCGCCAGCGGTGGCTGCCCGGCAGGTGAAGTGTCGAACTGGATCTCGAGCACGCTACGCCCGGGAGACCTCATCGACATCAGCATCCCGTTCGGTGATCTGCCGACAGCCGACATCTCTGCGGGGTCCGCCGTATTGATCTCGGCCGGCATCGGCATCACGCCGATGAACGGGATTCTCGAACATCTCGCTCTGTCGGGTACGCAATCCGAGGTGTTGGTTGTCCACGCAGACCGTAGCCCCGCCGACCATCCGCTTCGGGCCCGTCAGCGACAACTGGTCGACGCCTTGCCGAACGCCGTCCTCGAACTCTGGTACGAGGAGCCCGGCGATGTGGCCGATGCACACCATGGGCGGTTGGATCTCACTCTTGTCGAACTTCCTCAGGGTGCGACGTTCTTCGTCTGCGGCGGTATCGGTTTCGTGCAGGCCGCCAGATCGCAACTCGTCGACTGTGGGGTCGACAAGTCGCGTGTCCATTGCGAACTGTTCGCCCCGGACGAGTGGTTGCTCGGCGTAAGCGTCGTCCGGTAGCCGCGCCGGCGTCCCGGGCCACCTTCTGTCGTCAGATGGAAACGCCGTGGCGGCGATCTCCGAGAACGCGTTCGGCCACAAGAGCTTCCATAGCGGCCGAGAAGGGCTCATGTCTGCCCTCCCTGACGTCAACATCACCTGTGCGATCCGAGTCGTTGTTCGTAGTCGAGGTCATTGTCAGGCATCTCCATCTCGTTCGGTGTTCTTCACAGGATCGACGACAACGTGTGAATAAGCAAGAATGTTTGCTGTTTCAGCAAAGGGGGAGGGCAATGTGAGACTTCGGTGCAGTGTTGCCCGACGCGCGAAATCAGGCGGCGAGTTGCACCTTCCGTAGGGTCATGTGGTGCAGTGAGCATATTCCGCCCAATGAGGAAGGCTCGCACATGTTCTCGTCCTTCATCCCGCCGCGCCAAGTCACGATCGGGGCAGCCGCCGCCTTCGTCGGCACCACTCCGCGAGCGATTCGCCACTATCACCAGATCGGTCTGTTGCCGGAGCCCGAGCGGGGGAGCGACGACCGCCGCCGCTACGGCTACGACGAGATGATTCGGCTGATGTGGATCCGCCGAATGGCGGACGCCGGCATTGCCCTCGACGATATCCGCGACGCGTTGGCCGACGCGTCCGGCACCTCCGACAGCGACGTCGCGCGCATCCTTGATCGGCTCGAAGGGGTCATCGTCGCCAGGCAGGCCGAACTCGAGCGGCAACGGACCGCCGTGCAGCGCATGCGTGCGCGGGGGAGCAGGTTGGGCCTGCTCTCCGATGTCGTGAGTGAGCGCCTCGTCGACTTGCCCCAGGGAGCGGTGCGGCAGGACGACCTGGACACCCTGCTCGTGACCGAGCGGATCTTCGGCGAGCTCGGCGCGTCGGTCCAGGCGTCGCGTGTCATCGCCCTGGCCACCCACCTGGACTTGCGGGAGTATTCCGACCGAGTCGACGCCGCCGAAGGGGCGCTCGACGACTCGGTCTCCGTCGACGACCCCCGCGTGGCGGAGGTCGCGGCCGAACGGCACGCCTTCGAGACCGCCCTCCATGCGGTCATCGAGAGCTCCGGCCTGGCGCAGGCCGACGACGCCCGATTCGACGCCTGGGACGAGTCGCACCCCGCTCTCGCCGACGCCGGTCCGGCGTGCGGGTCGACGAGCCTCACCGAGGCCGTCCGGATGATGCCGTACGACTTCTCTCCTGCACGCCTGCGGTGCATGGAATTGGCCCTGGAACTCGACGAACCCCGGTAGCGCTTCGGGAATCAGGTGCTGGGCGCAGAGGAACTCAGGTGTGTTGGGGCGCTCTAGGCAAGGTCCGCGCGATACGGTCGGAAGAACTCGCGTAGTTCTCGAGCGTACAGCTCGGGCTCCACGAACGGAGCGAAGTGCCCACCGCGCGGAAGTTCTTTCACACGAACGACATTCGCGACGCGGTCGAGCCACGCGCGGGGCGGATTCGTGAAGAGGTCACCCGAAAAGAACGAGAACCCTGACGGCACCTCGACGCGGCGGGCGTGCTGCTCCGAGGGAATGGACGCGTTGGCGTTGTACATACGCATCGACGAGCCGATGGTCTCGGTGAGCCAGTAGAGGGTGACGTTCGTGAGGATCTCGTCCTTGGTGAAATTGCGCTCGATGTCACCGTCGCCGTCGGTCCACCCTCGCAGCTTCTCGACGATCCATGCGGCCAACCCGGCCGGGGAGTCGGTCAACCCGACGGCAGCGGTCTGCGGTTTCGTGCGGTGCATCGCAGCGTATGCACCCTCTGTACTGCCCCACGCGGCGGACCTGTCGAGAAAGTCCTGCTCCTGCGGTGACAGTTCGGCGCGGTCGCCGGTGAACACGGGCAGTCCCGCATCCATACGGTGGACGGCCACGACAGAGTCGGGGTGATCGAGTGCCAGGTAGCGGCTGACGGCGCTGCCGATGTCGCCTCCGGCAGCCCCGTAGCGGGTGTACCCCAAAATCTGCATCAGCTCCGCCCAAACGCCGGCTACCGCAATCGAATTCAAAGGGGCACCTACCGGTGTATCCGAATAGCCGTAACCTGGCATGTCGGGCACGATGACGTCGAAGGCATCGGCGGGGTCGGCACCGTGTGCGCCCGGGTCGGTCAGCAGCGACACCACTTTCGAGTAGCGCCAGAACGAGTCCGGCCATCCATGGCTGAGAACCACGGGAAGAACCGGGCCCACCGGTGCCACTGCCCGCGCGTGCACGAAGTGGATGCCCAGATCGCCGACGTCGACCCGGAATCGAGGATGCTTCGATAGGGCAGACTCCTTTGCTGTCCAGTCGAATTCGTCGGCCCAGTATTCGACGAGTTCACGCAGGTACTCGACGTCGACACCGAGCGACCACCCAGCATCGGCAGGACTGTCCGGCCACCGTGTTGCGCGAAGTCGTGTTCTCAGGTCATCCAGCGTCGCAGCAAGAGTCGTCGAAACGAATGGTTCGGGACGCGTCATGAAGGGGAGTCTACGTCCTGATGTGGCCGGGGTCAGGGGAGTCGGTGGGACCACGTGGTCACGTCCGCCGCTGTGCCAGAGTCAGTTTCGTCGCTACAGAGCTTCGGCCACTACCGATCGATTCGATACCGAAGGGGTCGAAGTCCTCGGCCATCCAGTTCGGCGATAGGGGCCCATCGGGTCGTCGGTCAGATTGGTTGTCCCGTTCACGCTCCGGCCATTGTTCGTTCACTGGTGTGCCCGATTCGGTTCGGACCATGGTCACAGGCGGTACCGAATCGCCACGAGGAGGACTGGCCATGTCATATCCATCGAGCGCGGAACGGGTTGTGGTCGCAGCGCGACGAACCCCGTGGTACCGACATCTGTACATCTGGGTTCTGATCGCCATGGCCCTCGGCACCTCGGTCGGCCTCCTCTGGCCCACGACCGGCAAAGCCCTCAAACCACTGGGCGACGCCTTCGTCAGCCTTCTGACGATGACGCTCGCACCATTGGTGCTGTGCATGGTCGTCGCAGGCATCGGCGCGGTCGCGAATCTCGGTTCGGTCGGAAAGGTCGCTCTGCGGTCGCTTCTCTACTTCGAAGTTGTCACCTCGATCGCACTCGGCCTCGGCCTCCTTGCCGTCAATATGATCGAACCGGGCGCGGGCCTGAACACGGACGTCGACTCGCTCGAAGTGACCGACAAAGTCGCGGACGGCATCGCCGCCGGCCAGGACCTCTCCTGGTACGACTACATCCTTCAGATCATCCCGTCCAACATCATTGCCAGTTTGGCAGACGGTGCCATCCTCCCGATTCTGTTCTTCGCAATTCTCTTCGGCATCAGCCTCCAGCTGATGGGGGAGCGCGGACGCGACATCGCTCGCGGTGTGGAACGGCTGAGCGAGGCGCTTTTTCAGGTCGTCAGAATCGTGGTGTGGGCGGCACCGGTCGGTGTATTCGGGGCCATGGCCTTCACCGCAGGAAATTTCGGTGCCGCTTCGTTGGGTGCGCTGGCCAAACTGATTGCGACGTTCTATGCCACGTCCCTGGTGTTTGTCGTCGTCGTCCTGGGCGGCATCCTCATGCTGGTCGGTTTGCGGCCGTGGCGAGTGCTGCGTTACTTCAAAGATGAGGTTCTGCTCGCTCTCGGTGCGTCGTCGTCGGAGGTCGCGTTGCCGGGGATCGTGCGCAAACTGGAGAATATCGGCGTCACGAAAGGCACGGCAGGCATCAGTGTTACCGCTGGATACTCCTTCAACCTCGACGGCACGTGTATCTACCTGACTTTGACGACGGTATTCATAGCTCAAGCACTCGGCATCGACCTTTCGTTGGGCCAACAGGTAATCCTGATCTTGGTAATGCTGTTGGCCTCCAAGGGAACTGCGGGGGTCACCGGCGGGGGATTCGTCATGCTGACCACCAGTGTTTCCGCGACGAACCTGATACCGGTGGCCGGTGTCATGCTGGTGTTCGGGGTCGACAGGTTCATGTCCGAGTGCCGCGCGGTGGTGAATTCGCTCGGCAATGCGGTGGCGGGCATCGTCGTCGCCCGCTGGCAGGGTGAAATCGAACCGGACAAGGTGCACGCGATCATGGCCGGACACCAGCCGGGCTTCGTACACGAATCGAACAAGATGACAAAGGGTTTCGACACCACTGCACTCGTGCCGGATCCACAACCTGTCCCCTCGGCACGATGACGCTCACCAGTCTGCAACGGCTGCGAGTGTACGTGGGCATCGTGGATGCCGGCAGCGTATCCGCTGGGGCGCGCGCTCTGGGCATCACCCAATCCACGGCGTCGACACACCTCCGGCAGCTCGAAGTCGAAGTGGGATCACTGCTCATCGAACGAACCGGCCGGCGCTTCGCGCCGACCGAGGCAGGCAACGTCCTGCTCGCACACGCCCGTCGCCTGATCGTTGTCGCCGACGAGGCTGTGGACGATTTGGCCAAGATGAGCCTGCGGCCGTTGACCGGGGCCCTCGTCGTAGGGGCGACGACGACAACCACCGAGGGCTCTTTCCTTCCCGCTACGTTGCGAAAATTCACAGCTGCCTACCCGGAGGTCACTCTCGATCTGCGGGTGGAGAACTCGACCACATTGCTACGCAAAGTGTTCGACGGTGATGTCGGAGTGGCAATTCTCGCCGACGAGGTGGACAGCCCTTTGCTCACCGTCGTGCCACTCGCGCCGGAGGAACAAACAGTCATCGTCTCCCGTGCGCACCCGTTGGCAGGGTTGTCGGGTGATTCTCGAACCCTGCGGGGCTCGGTTGTCCTCTTGCGTGAAGAGGGATCTGCAACAAGGCGATTCCAGGAATCGCTGCTGGAAAGTTGGAAAATCCCACTGGTTCGCACATGGACTCTGGCGAGTACCGGTGCGATCGTATCCGCAGTGGCGGAAGGTTTGGGTATGTCCTTCCTGCCGCGAGTGGCATGCCAAGATGCGTTGGCGTCGAACAGGATTGCCGAGCTGAACCTGGACCCGCTGCCATCGCCCCGGCCGGTCTCTCTGATACATCGTAACGACCGCCACCTGAGCCGAGCCGAAGAGCATTTCCTCGCTCTCGTCGCCGACGGCATTCCCACCACGACACATTCACAACAAGGAGTTACACCATGAAGTCCCGTACGTTCAGCGTCAATTCCCGTACCTATGTCCTGCCGGAGGCGCCGGTGGTGGTGATCTGCATCGACGGCAGTGAGCCCGACTATCACGTCGAGGCGATGAAGGCCGGACTGATGCCGTGGCTGAGCAACATGCTCAATGGTGAGTCGAGTTCGTGGCCCGCGCACTGCGCTATGCCGGCGTTGACCAACCCGAACAACATCTCCATCGCCACCGGACATCCCCCCAAGGTGCACGGAATCAGCGGCAACTACATCTACGACACCGCGACCGGCGAAGAAGTACTCATGAATGACAAGCGGTTTCTCCGGGCACCCACCGTCTTCGCAGCAGCCAACGACGCCGGCCTCGACGTCGTGGTGGTCACCGCGAAAGACAAGCTACGACGCCTGCTCGGTGCCGGGCTCGTCGAAGAGGGACCAAGCATGAACGGCAGCGGGACATTCGAAATGCCGTCCCGGACCGGCATCTGCTTCTCGGCGGAGAAGGCCGATCAGGCAACTATCGCCGACAATGGAATCGACGACGTCCTCGAACTGGTCGGAAAGCCCTTGCCGCAGGTGTATTCGGCGGACCTCTCGGAATTCGCGCTCGCCGCCGGAGTCGAGATCCTCGAATCCCGTGGTGCGGACCTGATGTATCTGACGTTGACCGACTACATCCAGCACAAGCACGCCCCCGGGACCGACGTCGCAAACGCCTTCTACGCGATGATCGATTCCTATGCAGCGCGACTCGACGCGTTGGGAGCAGTTGTCGTGCTGACTGCCGACCACGGAATGAGTGCAAAGACCGACGCCGACGGTGTCACGCGTGTGGTCTATGTCGAGGACGAGGTGCGTCGCATTCTCGGAGTCGCTCCGACAGATGCCAATAGCGAGGGCGCAGAGGGCATTCGCGTGATCCTTCCGATCACCGACCCGTACACGGTGCACCACGGGGCACTCGGTTCGTTCGCCAGCATCTACCTGCCGGCCGACGCGGACAGGAATTTTGTCATCGAACAACTGCGGAAATTGGACGGGGTGCAGGCAGTCCACACCCGAGATGAAGCGGTGGAGATCTACCACCAGCCGGCGGACCGGATCGGAGACATCATTCTGCTCGCCGAAGCCGGGACAGCGGTGGGTCGATACGCTGACTGGCACGATCTCAGCGGATTGGACGCACCGCTCCGTTCGCATGGAGCGCTGGGCGAATTGCAGATCCCATTCATCATCAACCGCCGATTGCCGCAGCCCGAGCAGCTGGACGAGCCCTACGGCGAGCCGGCGGTGGTGCACAACTACGACGCGTTCTGGATAGCAACAACATTGGTCGCCGAAGCAGAGGCTCTCGCCGCCGGCTGAGCAGCAGGCAAGCAACGTCCGGTGCGTCTTGGGAGAGGTCGAATCGCACCCGGACCATTGCCTATGGGGCAATGGTCCGGGCCACTTCATGCGATTATCGAGGCACCGATGATGCGTTCGGTTTCGTTCCAGAGGAATGCGCCCAATTCCGGATCACGGCTTGTACGAACGGGTTCGGCGATTACCGGTGGGCCCGAGGCATTCCTTCTCGGACCGAGGTAGACCTCGTCGATCGGTAGATCGCGAGCCGCGATTGCCGCTACCGCTGATTCGGCAGCCGAGTCCTTGCCCTGCACCACGGACGTGAATGCGGGCCCGAGGACTCGGGCAGCTGCTCGGACAACGACAGGTCGAGTGTGGATCCCCGGCCGATCAGCGGTCAATGCGTCGATTGCTCCGCCTGGATGGGCAACGATCGACGCGACCGAAGAATGCCGGCTCCGAAGTCTGCGGGACAGCTCGAAACCCAGAATCTCCGTCGCGTGTTTGGACATGGCGTACGCCGCACGTGGGCGATAGGACTGCTGTGACAGCCAGTTGTTCGGATCGAACGAAATGCGCTGCGTCAGCATGCTTCCGATGCTCACGACTCGGGCACCCGGTGCCCGTTCCAAGGATGGAAGGGCGAGACGGAGTAGCTCCACATGTGCGAGCGCATTCGTGCCCACAGTCAGCTCCACGCCGAAGGGGCCACTCTCGAACGACGCGGGTGCAGCAACCAAGCCTGCATTCATGACCAGACCATCGAGTTGTGCGGTGTTGCGTAACTCTTCGCCCGCCCGACGGACGGAGTCGATGTCCGTCAGGTCCATCTCCAGGAACCGGTGGCGACTTGAGTGGGGTAGGAGACCGATTGCATGTCGTCCTCGTTCCGGAGAACGGGCCACCACGATAACTTCGGCACCCAGGCCCGCGAGCCGTTCGGCAAGGAAATATCCGATTCCTGACGTAGCGCCCGTGACGGCGACCGTGCGCCCGTCGAGTCGATCCAGTTCCAACATCCGCATCTCCTTCAAGTCTTGAACTATCAAGGTACTTCAAGACTTGAAGGAGTGCTAGTCTGCTGATGTGGACATTCTGGAGGCGACCCTGCGCTTGCAAGAACTTGCACTTCGGATCAACGACGAGTTTCTGCCGTATGCCACGCGGGAGGGCCTGACACTCGTTACGGCGCATGCACTTTGGAAAGTTCACCCGGATCGAACCGACCTGACGATGTCCGAGGTTGCCGCACAACTGGGATGCAATGCCTCCAACGCCACATTCGTCGTCAAGCAATTGGAAGCCCGCGGTTTCGTCGAACGGACCCCCGACCCGGTCGACGGGAGGCGCAAATTCGTCGGATTGACCGATGACGGAGCGCGCGCACGAGGACGCCTCGGCCAGGCGTTGACGTCCGTCAGCCCGCTGAAGAGCCTGGCCGTTGACGAACTGACGTTGTTCGTGAGCACTCTGGACGTACTCAGCACGGTGCGGTGATCGCGCCGGCTACAGCGTCGAGCGTCACCTCGTGCGCGAGTGCCGACCTCACAACTGAGGTCGGGCACTCGAGCCGTTCTCGGGCCTCGGCTACCTGCCCGCCAGATCGCTTTCGTCTCGCAACGCGGAGGTGTTGCGGTCGAGGGTTTTGCCCTCGAAGAATGCGGGATGGCGGAACCTCATGACGATCATCAGCACAGCGCCGAGGACGAGGATGCCGAAGCCGAGGAAGAACACGAGTCCGATGCCGCCGATCGAGGCTCCGCTGGCGTTGTCGGGATTCATGCTCTCGCCGAGTGATATGACGAAAACGGCGAGCAGCATGAGGCCACCGAGAAGTGGAAACAGGAAGCGGAAGACAGTGTTACGGACACTGTCGAACAGCCTGCCGCGGAAATACCAGATGCAGGCAAAGGCCGTGATGCCGTAATACCAGCAGATCATGATGCCCAGGGCCGCGATGGTGTCGATCAGAGTGCGCTCGGACAGGAACGTGACCACTGTGTAGAACCCTGCGGTGATGGCCCCTGCGACGACGGTTGCGTAGGAAGGCACCAGGAAGCGAGGTGACACTTCGGCGAATTTCTTGGGGAAGGCACCATAGGAACCCATCGCCAGCATCGTTCGCGCAGCCGGAAGGAACGTGGTCTGCAAGCTCGCCAGTGAGGACACCAGCACGGCCAGGAACAGCAGCAGCCCGCCCCATTTACCGAGCACCGGGTCGGCCAGAGAGCCGAAGACGTTCTCGGCGTTGTCCGGGTTACCCAGGCCCAGGCCGTCCTCGCCTACCCCTGCGTACATCATGGCGGCCACCGCGACGAGGAGGTATGTGAGCAGAATGGTTGCCACGCAGAGCAACCCGGCGCGGCCGGGCGTCGTCTTCGGGTTCTTCGATTCCTCGCCGAGCGTCAGGCACGTATCCCAACCCCAGAAAGCGAAGATGGATCCCGTGAGTCCGATGACGAACGCACCGACAGCCACGCCGGTGAACGGGTTGAACCAGTCCAAGTCGAAAGTGACCTCGCCCGGGGCGTCTCCTGCTCCGACATGAATCAGCGCAACGACGGCGAAGACGACGAGGAGAACCATCTGAAAGCCGACCGTGACGATCTGCAGCTTTTCGCTCGTGGTGATGCCTCTGCTGGCAATCCAGGTAGCCGCTGCGATGAACACCAGCGTCGTACCGACATTGACGAACTTGTTGCCCGGTAGATCGGCGATCGACGGAGTGTCGAACAACTTCGCTATGAACAGATAGAAGAACTGCACCGCGATGGCCGCAAGATTGGACAACACGATGATCGTCGCAATCACCATGCCCCACCCACACATCCATCCGACGTAAGGTCCGAATGCTTTGGTCGACCACGTGAACGACGCGCCGCAATCGGGAGACTCGGAGTTCAGCTCGCGGTAGGCATAAGCGGTGAGAAACATCGGAACGAAGCCCGCGATCAGGATTGCCGGCATTTTCAGACCTACGGCCGCGACGATCAGACCGATGCTTGCCGTCAGAGTGTAACCCGGTGCGACAGAGGAGATTCCGAGTATCGCACCGGAGAAGGTGCCGACTGTGCCTGTCGCCAGCCCCTTGGCGCTGACTTCACCTGCAGTGGGCGAGGGCCCGCTTGCGTTCTTGCCCATATTCGAGCCTTCCGTCGACGGATTCATGATTCGAACTCCTGCTTGGGGACGACCACCATGGGAACGGGCAGGACGCGAAGCATCTTCGCTGCCGTCGAACCGAGAAAGAGTCGGCGCGGTTGGGCAAGGCGGCTGGAGCCGACCATGACGAGGTCGCCGTCCTGCCAGTCGAGCGTCCGCACCGCAGACTCGACGGACGACCCGTCCGCGATGGTCACCGATATCGGAAAATCCTCCGGCAAGGTGGATTTCGCTTCGTCCACGAGGACACGTGCGTGCGCGACGGCCCGGTCACGCGCGCTGTCGTAGCTGTCCCGGGCATCGCGAAGATCGTTGCGGGGGTCGAGCGCAACCAGGGACACGAGCCGCAGTGGAGTGTGCATTCTTTCGCAGGTGCGTACCGCCGTCCGCAGCAATACATCTGCTCCCGTCCTGGTTCCGAGTGCGCAGGTCACCTGACGAATCTCCCGAGCAGACGAGTGCCGGGTGCCGCGCGGCGCGAGCGCAAGCGGCACGTGTGCCGAATGCAGCAGTTCGGTCGAGACCGAGCCGACGGAATGCCGTCCGAGCAGGCCGTCTCCGGACGCACCCACGACGATGGCCGAGGCCCCCAGCCGAGCCACCTCGTCCAGCAGTCCCTGGGCGAACGAGTCGTTGAAACTCGCGTGCACGGCGACCTCGATGTCGGACGGCACCAACGATTTCGCCTCGTCGAGCCAGCCTTGCGCTCGTGTGACCAGGACGTCCTCGTAACCGGTTTCGGCGGGGACTCTGGACGCAACGGTGCGGTCCGGCGGTAGGACCATGCAGATGTCGAGTTGAGCACCCAGGCTGCGGGCGAGCTGCACCCCGAGGGTAAGACCGTCCTTACCGCTGGGGGTGGCGAGATATCCGACGATCAAGCGCATGGGGACGGCTCCTTCGTTTCGATCGAACAGGTAGAGGTAGTGCTGAAATGGTCACTCCGCAGGCTTCGCTCCTGCATGAAATAGTCACTCCGCAGGCTTCGCTCCTGCGAATCATCGGCACCGAGACAGGGCGAGCGACAGCTCTGCGCTCACCACGCACACTTGCGAATTGCTCAGCCCTTCCACGCTGTGGAGTTCACCGACCATCTGGGCCAATCGTTCGACGGAATTGGTGTGCACAGACTGCCACGCTGCAACGGCGTCGGTAGCAGAATCGGTGTGTACCGCCTCGGACAGGACCTGTTCGGTCATGTTGTGCCAGTGCTCACGAATCGCATCGACCAGAATCGCGCTTGCCATGGCGTCCCAGTAGTCGGCTCCACCGGAGGCGACAGAGGAGCGTTCCACCAACCGGTCGAGACCCACGACGCGGCCGAATTCGAGATACGTCTGCGCCACGTGCGCTATCGGTCGGGCAAGCGACCGGGCCGTCGTCTCCAATGCGAATGCCTCGGAGAGGATTCGAAGTGTGTTCTGATCGACGACGAGATCGCCGGTCAACTCCGGCAACGATTCTCGGAGTTCACGTACCGGCCGCGTTAGGCGTTCGATCGTCTCCAGAGGCGTCGAATGTTCGTCGCGGTTCCGCAACAACCACGACGTGGTCCGCTCGATCAGATCCTGAACACCGAACTGCAAAACCAGCCTGGTGCTCTGCGGGATTCCAGGTAGATCGGCAACGATGTCCCACAGGTGGTCGATGTCGAAAACCTGGCGCACGACGGCATACGCGACCGCGATATCGGCAGTGCTCACGCCCAGCCTCTCCTCCAGCCGGTGAATCATGCCGGGCCCGACGCGGTCGATCATGTGTCCGGTCACGACGACCGCCACGATCTCCCGCGCCAGTGGATGCCTGCGAATGTGGTGAGGAACCAGGACACGGATCGATTCTGGAAAATAGCCGGCGAGTACCCCGTCGAACACCGGGTCGTCCAATAGGGGAGAGGCGAGCAATTCGGTGGCCACCAGGTTCTTCGACTGCGCCAACAGCACCGCGATCTCGGGCCGAACCAGTCCCTGCCCCAAGCGATGTCGAGCCCGCAACTCGGCAGGCGAGGGAAGAACCGCAGCGACTCGACTGATTCCCGCGTCGCGTTCGAGGTTGTCGATCAACCGTTCGTGCCGGCCCAGCAGGAACGGCGCGTGGGCCTCGGCGAGGCTGATCGCCAGGGTCTGCGATGCAGCATCTGCAAGCACCGACTCGGCAACCTCGTCCTGAACCTGGGACAGCGCTCTGTTGCGCTCGGTGACGGACAGCTCGCCGTCCGCGACGGCCGCATCCACCGCGATTTTCAGATTCACCTCTCGATCGGAGGTTGCGACGCCCGTGGCGTTGTCGATGAAGTCGGCGTTGACGCAACCCCCGGCAAGGGCGAATTCGATTCGAGCACGCTGCGTGAGGCCGAGATTGCCACCCTCGCCCACCACCCGGGCCTGCAGTTCGGACGCGTCGACGCGAACGGAATCGTTGGCCGGATCGGCGGAGTCGGAGTGTCCCTCGGTCGAGGCCTTGACGTAGGTGCCGATCCCTCCGTTCCACAGTAGATCCACCGGGGCGGTGAGCAGCGCCTCGACGAGTGCATTGGGGGAGAGGGAGCCGACATCGATTCCGAGTCGTGCCTGCATCTGCGGTGACAGTTCGATGGACTTGACCGAACGGGGCCACACCGCACCGCCCGACGACAGTGCCCTGGTGTCGTAATCTGCCCAGCTGCTTCCGGCGATCGATGCCAGCCGTTCCCGTTCGCGGTACGAGACCTCAGGGTCGGGGTTCGGATCGAGAAAGATGTGCCGGTGATCGAACGCGCCGACGAGTCGGATGGCGTGGCTCAGGAGCATTCCATTGCCGAACACATCACCCGACATGTCTCCGATGCCGACCACCGTGAACGCATCGGTATCGACGTCGATCCCTTTCTCGGCGAAGTGGCGTCGTACCGACAGCCACCCGCCGCGTGCGGTGATTCCCATGGCCTTGTGGTCGTAGCCCGCCGAGCCTCCCGAGGCGAACGCATCCCCGAGCCAGAAGCCTCGGCGGACTGCAATGCTGTTGGCGAGGTCGGAGAATCGGGCAGTCCCCTTGTCGGCGGCAACGACGAGATACGGGTCGTCGCCGTCGCGGATCACCGTGCGCGTCGGATGCACCACCGCGCCGTCGACGACGTTGTCGGTGACATCGAGCAGTGCCTCGATGAAATCGGTGTAGGCGTTGCGGACACCTTCGGGAGTCGTCTCCGTTCGAACCACGAAAGCGCCCTTGGCACCCATCGGCACGATCGGTGAATTCTTGACGTGTTGCGTCTTCATCAGATCGAGTACTTCGGTGCGGAAATCGTCGTGCCGGTCCGAATGACGCAGGCCCCCGCGAGATATCGCACCGCTCCGAACGTGACTCCCCTCGACGATCGGCGAGTGCACGAAGATTTCGCGGTACGGGGTGACGGCCGCAGAGAGGGACAATCGTGCCGGGTCGATCTTGAACGCTGCGGGTGGGGCGCCTACCGTGCGGTCGTGCTGAAACCAATTGGTGCGCAACACTGCCGAGAGGAAAGAACGCAGTCCTCGTAACAAGCGATCCTCGTCGAGTGCCGAGGTGCGCTCGACAGCGGTGTCGAGAATGTCCTCGGCGGCAGCCGTCAGCCTGTCGCGGTCGGTCACGTCGGGATCGAATCGTGCATGGAAGAGTGCGCAGAATCCTCGGACGAAGTCGCTGTGCCGCAGCAGTATCGAGACCACAGTGGGTTCGGACAGCTCCAGCCCTACCTGGCCGAGATAGCGGGCTGCGGCGCGAACGAGAACGGCGTCGGTGAACGGGATGGACGCCGATGCGATGAGGCGAGTGAAGCCATCGACCTCGAGATCGCCCGATGCGGCGGCCTCGAATGCAGCCCGCAGCAGGTTCGGAGTTGCTGCGGACCAATCGATTTCATCGGTACTGAAACCGAATCTGTGAACGAAGGCGTCGCTGTCTTCGCCCGACGGCAACAACTCGTGGTTCGCCACACGTAGCCCGAGATCGGCGAACAATGCGACCAGATCGGCGAGAAGTGGAGCGCGACGCTGCCACTCCAGGATGGCAACGGGCATCTGTTGGTCCGCAGTGTCGATGAACCGCAGCCGCACACCGCTGTCCTCCCGGACTGCACCGGCACCGCTCATTTGTTTCTCCTGACCATGCTCGACGAGGGTGAGGCGACGCTCACTGTCGGCTAAGTCTGGCTGAACGAGACGCACGACACAGCTGACGAAATGGACAGCCGACGTCCTCGGACCGCTCCATTCCGGTCCTTGTGCTGCTTCATCACCCGTTCCGCAGCGCCTCGTCGATTCGTGCTCCCACGGCGGCGGCACCGGCCGAGGTCATGATCGTGCCGGCATGGTCGAGTTCCATCATCGGGGTGATCGAGGTCAGGTCGAGCGCATCGATGTCTTCGGGCGAGTACATCGGTGCCGAGTTCTTACCAATGCTCCACTGCGCGTGTAGGAATCGAATCGGCATCGTCAGTTCTCGAAACCGTGACTCGCCGAAGAACACATCCTCGGCGTCGGAGAC
Organism: Rhodococcus sp. 06-1460-1B; assembly: GCF_002258475.1. NCBI lineage: Bacteria > Bacillati > Actinomycetota > Actinomycetes > Mycobacteriales > Nocardiaceae > Rhodococcus > Rhodococcus sp. 06-1460-1B. The sequence goes on along the minus strand of NZ_NOYS01000041.1, from coordinate 121,314 downwards.
GACTGCCTCGGTCGACAGCCGCACCGACCCGTCGACCAGATCGTGTTCGGCGTACGTCCGCAGGAGTGGATCCGCCGGGTCGAGAAGCGGCAGCGACGTCGACACCAAGAAGTCGACGTATTCGTCGACGGCGTCGAAATGCTTCTGAGTTCGAGCAATTCTGTCCGCGAACACAGCTCCGACGGTCTCGCGGGTGAGACCGGCGGGCGGTGCCACCGGAACGCCTCCGTCGACCAGAACGAGACTCTTCACTCGAGATGGATACCGGGCCGCGAACTCGACTGCCACGAATCCACCCATGGACATTCCGCACACGTGTGCAGCGTCGAGTCCGAGGGCATCCATGACGGCGTCCAGGTCGTCTGCGTGCCGAGCGAGCGACGACGGCCCCGTGACCTCGACGCTGTCGCCCCTGCCGCGCAGATCCGGCGCGACCAGTGTCAGGTGCGGCGACTCCGCCCGCAGCCAACCCCACAGCATGCGTTGGCTGGACACGCCGTGCACCACGAGGACGGGCTCGCTGGTGCCGGTGTGTGTTTCGACGACGAGATCTCCGCCGGGTACCGCTGTTCGATCGATGGTCATGGTGCCGACAGTAGGGGAAGCCGGCTCCAGGGGGGATGGACTCTTCGCCCACTGCGCACGTCGAAATATGGATGAGTCGTCCGCATCGGGGAGGGCACCGTCGCTGGACGGAGTAGGGGATGTAGAACACCGAGCGGTACACGTCCGGGCCACACGACCAGGCGGTACGTTGCTGGTGTGGACCACCCGGGCAAAGGATCGAGGTGCACGTAATTCCGGTCAGCGAACCGCTGGCCAGCGGGTCGAAATAGTCGAAACCGGGTGCTCATGGCGGGTTCCAGCTGGGTCGAGGCCGGCCTCGGTGTCACTGAGCGGACCTTTCACATGGCGACCAGATGAATATCTCTCCACACTGATCGCTATTCGACGGCGCTCGTCGTCCTTGGTGTTCGCAGGAGGAGTTGAAATCTATGGTGCCACGTACGCAGAGCAGCGCATCGACGACTGAGGGGTCGACCGAGCTCGCGCAGGGAAGTCTGAATGTCGCTCACATCGTGTTCATGGTGATGGCCACGGTTGCGCCCGCCGGAGGCGCTGTGGCAATTCTGCCGCTCGCCATCGGACTGGGGGTAGGTATCGGTACACCCGGAATGTACGTGTTCGTACTGGTGATCATGCTTCTGTTCGCCGTCGGTTTCACCCGGATGGTTCCCTATGTGCAGAACGCCGGAGCCTTCTTCGCCTACATCGTGCGAGGGCTGGGGCGTCCCGTCGGCTTGGCCGGTGCCTACATCGCTACCAGTGCCTACATCGCGCTGGCATGCGCCACCAGTGGCGCGATGGGTTTCTTCGCCTCGGGTAGCGCCAACAAGATTTTCGGCATCGATCTTCCATGGTGGGTCTATACCTTGGTGGGCCTGGTGATCGTGTTCCTGCTCGGCTATCGCAAGATCACGCTTGCTGCAGGCGTACTCGGAGTGGCCCTCGTCGTCGAGCTCGTGGTCATTCTGGTGCTCGACATTGCGATCATCGCGCGAAACGGGATCGGCAGCTTTCCGATGGAATCGTTCAGTCCCAGTCAGGTTTTCGTTCCCGGAGCCATCGGCGTCGCGATGATTTTCGCGTTCTCGTGCTACCAGGGCTTCGAAGGGACAGCGATCTACGCGGAGGAAGCACGCGATCCGAAACGCACCGTTCCTCGTGCGACGTACATTTCGATGGGGTGCATCGGCTTCTTCTTCGTCCTGACGTCCTGGGCATTCCTGGCCAGTTCGAGTGGTGCCACCGCCGCGGCAGCCGCAAGCCCGGGCACCTTCGTCTACGACCTCAGCGACGAGTTCGTCGGTTCCGCGTGGACAACGACACTCGAGGCGTTGATCGTGACGAGTTGCTTCGCCGGAGTGCTTGCCTTCCACAACGCAGCGTCACGGTATTTGTTCGCACTGGGCCGGGACGGCTTCCTGCCGCGGTCGATGCGAACCCTGCACCCGCGCCATCAGTCGCCGGTGGTTGCCGGTTCGACGAGCTATGTGATCGAAACGGCGGTCGTCATCGTCTTCGCCGTCGCCGGGCTCGACCCTCTGACGACCCTCACGTCCGCGCTGACCGGTTTCGGAGCGGTCGGTCTGATGGTCCTGATCACCACGACATCGCTGGCAGTGCTGGTGTTCTTCGCTCGGCAGCGTCGATTCGGTTGGGGCCACACGGTTGCGCCGGCCCTGGCGCTGATCGGTTTCGGAGCAATCACATATTTCGCGCTGTCCAACTTCTCGGCCATCACCGGTACCGATTCGGTGATCATCAACGGTCTACCGTTGCTGCATCTCGCGACGATCGTGGTGGCAATCGGGGTTGCGCTGTACGCACGCAAGAACCGGCAGGACACCTACGCGAACATGGGCCGAACCCTTGTCGACTGAAGCCGTGCTCGACGACACCACGACCCTCGTGCGCTTCGGCTACGCCGACACCCCGCTCGGTCAACTGCACTATGCAGAAGCCGGAGTCGAGGGAGTCCCGTTGATCTGCCTGCACCAGACCCCGCGTTCGTGGGACGAATTCGCCGAGTTGATGCCCCTCGTCGGCCCGTCCCGTCGCATCATCGCCATGGACATGTACGGATTCGGTCAGTCCGCCAAACCTGTTGGCCCGCAAACGATCGAGCAGTATGCCTCGGGTGTTCTGCATCTAGCGGATGCGTTGGGTCTCGATCAGTTCTCGGTGATGGGTCACCACACCGGGGCCGTGGTCGCGGTGGAGGTTGCCAGTGCGGTACCAAGTCGGGTGAAGTCCGTGATCCTGTCGTCGCCGTCCTACACCGGCCCCGAATACCGTGCCGGTCATGCCGACGGCCCCGGCGTCGACGTCGCGGAAATCGACTCGCACGGTGGCCATCTCACGACGTGGTGGGGCCAGCGAGAACCGTATTATCCGCCGAATCGCCCGGACCTACTCGATCGCTTCGTGCGCGACGCGCTTGCGCCGGGGGTGGATCCGGCCGAGGGACATATCGCGTGTTCGCGGTACGTCATGGAAGATCGGATCGGCGAGGTGACGGCCCCGGTACTCATCCTCGGTGGCGACGCGGACCCGTTCTCCTTCCCCGATGTCGGCCTCGTGCGGGACGGTCTCGTGCAGGCAGCGACGGTCGACATCGTGGTCATCGAGGGCGGCACCATTCCCATGGTGGAGCAACTACCGACACCGGTGGCCGACGCGGTCGTCGGCTTCCTCGACACGCACACGCCCAAGGATCGCTGAAACCGACGTCGACGAGCTCGAACGCCGGTGTGCACAATGCACACCGGCGTTCGAGCTTGTGCGCTGCGACGGTCAGGGTATTTCGGAGTCCCATTCCTGCACAATGAATTCCGCTGTTCTGCGTGCGTAGGCTTCGATCGACACCATGGGGTTCACCCCAGGCGCAGTGGGTAGTGCGCTCGCGTCCGCGACATAGACTCCGGAACAATCGTGGAGGCGACCGCGGCCGTTCACCACCGATGTCGTCGGGTCGAGGCCGGTAGGGCAGGAGCCGCTCTGGTGTGCCGACAACGTCAGGATGTCCGCGGCGTCCAGGCTGCCGAGCGTGTCGAGAAATGCATCGAAGTCCTCGCCCTGACGCCAGCGTGGGTCGGACGGAAGGAACGTGAAAATTTCTTTGGCACCCGACGCCCGGAGGATGCGCGCGAGTTCCTGATGCGTACGGCGGACGACTGCCAGGTCGACCGGATCATCGAGACCCCATGTGACGACCGGCATTCCGTGCGCGTCGCCTTCCACACGTCCGGAGCCGTGATCTCGAACGAAGCCCCAGACTCCGGAGACGTGTTCGAGGCGTAACTGCTCCTGCTTGTGTTGCTCACCGGAGTGCCACGGTGTGAGACCCGTCCAGAAGCCGAGGCCCATGGGCGCGGCTTCCACGACGAATCCGTGTTCGCCTTCCACGTGCTCGAAGTCGTGACTGACGCTGGTGAGAATCTGCCCGGCCCAACCCTTCACGACCTCGTCGTACACTCCGCTGACGAAGTACGAGGGGTGAACGTGCAGGTTTCGACCGACGCTCGGCCCACCCAGCCCGGAACGTTGCAGCAGAACGGGCGAGGCGAGCGCGCCCGCGGCGACCACGACGATCGGTGCCTCCACCAGTACGTCGCGGTCTCCGTCGGGAGTGTTCACCACCGCTCGGACGCCGACTGCGCGGCCATCGGCGTGCACGATTTCCTGGACGTCGCACTGGGGTAGCAACTGCGAACCCGAGTCACTGGCATCCTGAAGGAAAGTTTTCATCGTGGATTGTTTGCATCCTACGAGGCAACCGGCATTGCACTCGCCGCAGAATCGGTCGTCGTTGTCTTTGGCGTTGCGTGCCAGGGTATTTCGATGGAGTCCGGCAGCGTCGAGGCCGCGATTGAGAATTCGGTTGACGCTGTTGTGCACGGTATTGGCGGGTACAGCGTTGATCCGCTGCATCACCGATTCGATGTGCGGGCCGAATTCGTCCGAGGACGCGCCCTCCATGCCTGCCTCGACCCATTCGTCCAGTACGTACTCGGGCGTCGGGAGACACGCCATGGAGTTGACCGTGGTTCCGCCACCGACAGTCGAGCCCGCCAACAGGCCGACGCTGGCATCGGTCGACCAGACGAAGCCACCGCCGAGATACAGATTCGGAAACGACAACGCCTCCAACTGAGGCAGATCGGGCTCGTTCCGATAGCCACCTTTCTCCAGTACGAGAACCTTCATACCCGCGGCCGCAAGACGGGCCGCGGCAACGCCGCCGCCCGCACCGGAACCCACGACCACCGCATCGACCGTCAACGTGATCGACCCGTTGTCGGGTAGCTCGGCCACGGTCAAGGTCTTCGGAAACTGCACTGCGGTCGGCGGTTCGAGCAACGGACCGGCAAAGCCGAGGGCCGGCCACGTCGGGTTCTTCGACGCCTCGTCCGGCACGGTGTAGAACATTGCCAACACCGTGCTCTGCACTATCAGAGCGCCAGGACGAGTCGACGGGTCGGCGAGCACCGTCAGCCACTGCTCGTCGCGGCGATCGGGCGAGCTGTCCGCGAACGATTCCGACAGGGCGTCGAGGGTGCGGCCTACGAGGATGTGCACATGTGGGGCCCAGAGTGGGAGGACCGAGTCGAGAATCTGGTCCACGGCGAGATCGGAGGCACTCGTGCTCCAGAACACCTGCTCGTCCGTCGAGGCCGAATGTGGCGCAGAGATTCGCGGAATCAGAGTGTCGCAGAGTGCGGCCAAAACACGGCGGTCCCAGGATGATCGTGCGGAATCGACAGTCACCAGAACTCCTTTCAGTCAGAATTCGCCAGTGTCCACCTGGACCATCGATCGCAGGGCCCGCAGTCTCGGTGAGCGAACCGGCACAGCGTGATCGGGGCAGATGCCCCGCGATACTGCGTGCGGCGGCCGCCCGGGCGGAGCTCGCGACACAGAGGCCCGGCTGCCTCGAGGACCGCTGAGCAAAACATCGAGCTGCGCGCTCGACCGCACACTGGTTGTGTAGGAAGCACACGCTGGCGACTCGAGATCTCGACCAGATGAATGCTATGAAAGGAACACCCGTGCGTCATCCGCTCTTCGATTCCCTGACATCCGACGAGTTTCGCCGCGTCGCAGATGTCGTTCGTCGTGAGGCCATCGCAGAAAGGCCGGGGTTCGCCGCGGTCTACACCGACGAGCCGGACAAGCGACTGCTCCGCGAAGGTCACGAGATCGCCCGTCGCGCAAGGGTTCTGTTGGTCGATCGTGCGTCCGGAACGACGCACGATGTCGTCGTCGATCTCGATGCCGACGCCGTGGTCTCGTCCTCCGTTATCACCGACGGTGCTGCACCCGTCCTGCTCGAGGAGTTCGATCTTGCTCCCGACCTGATCAAGCAGGATCCGCGATACGTCGAGGCGCTTGCGCTGCGCGGCATCACCGACATGGACAAGGTCCAGATCGATCCGTGGGGCGTCGGCAACATGGCCGTGCCCGGCGTGCTCGATTACCCCGTCGACGGCAGGCGTCTGGCCGGCTCGGTCTCCTACTACCGCGATTTTCCCGACGACAACGGGTACGCGCACCCCATCGAGGGTGTCATCGCTGTGGTCGATCTGGTGGCGCTGAAGGTCATCGACGTCCACGACTTCGGCGTGCGGCCGATGAACGTCGAGCAGGCCAACTACACGGCGGACGCGAACCAGCCGATGCGCTCCGACGTCGCCCCGCTCGTCATCACTCAGCCCGAGGGCGTCGGATTCAAGATCGACGGCCGCGAGCTCACCTGGCAGAAGTGGCGCTTCCGGATCAACTGGCATCCGCTCGAGGGACTGGTGCTGCATGCGGTGGAGTACCTGGACGGGGACGAGTACCGCTCGGTTCTGCACCGCGCGTCCCTGGGCGAAATGGTCGTACCCTACGGCGACCCGTCCAAGGAGCACTTCTGGCGCAGCGCATTCGACGCCGGCGAGTTCGGCCTCGGAAAGCTCGCCAATTCGCTTCGACTCGGCTGTGACTGCCTCGGTGAGATCGTCTACCTGGACGCGGAGAATGCCGGTGAGAACGGTGAACCGACCACTATCGAGAATGCGATCTGCATCCACGAAGAGGACGCGGGCATTCTGTGGAAGCACACCGACTGGATGACCGGCAAGGTCGACGTACGTCGCTCGCGTCGCCTGGTCGTCAGCTTCATCGCCACCGTCGGCAACTACCACTACGGCTTCTACTGGAACTTCTACCAGGACGCCTCCATTCAAATGGAGGTCAAGCTACTGGGGATCGTGCAGACCCGCTCCGTCGAAGAGGGTGAGACCTCTGCGCACGGCACCCGGATCGCCAAGAACATCGTGTCCAGCTACCACCAGCATCTGTTCTCGTTCCGGCTCGATACCGAAATCGACGGATGGCAGAACACTGTCGTACAGAACGATGCCTACGGGGTGCCTGTCGGCCCGGACAATCCCTACGGCAACGCAATCGGAGTCAAGAAAACGGTCATCGACCGCGAATTGACCGGTGACGACCACACCAACACGCAGTCGTCTCGCAGTTGGCAGATCATGAACACCGCCAAGAAGAACGCCTGGGGCAATCCGGTCAGTTACAAGTTCCTGCCCGGTTGGTCGTCGGCAACGATGCTGGCGCAGGATCCCTCATTGATTGCCAAGCGAGCCGGTTTCGGCACCCGCAACATGTGGGTGACGCCGTACTCGCCCGCTGAAATGCGCCCCTCGGGTGACTTCCCGAACCAGAGCCGCTCCGGTGACGGTCTTCCCCGATGGACTGCGGAAAATCGCGCGACCGACAACACGGATGTGGTGCTGTGGCACACCCTGGGAGTGACACACATTCCGCGCGCCGAGGACTGGCCGGTCATGCCGACCGAGGTCGTCGGTTTCCACCTGCTGCCGGTGAACTTCTTCGACAAGAACCCGGCGCTGGACGTGCCTGCTTCGTCGAGTGCACACGGCGGGAGCACTGCAGACGACCAGCCGGGCGAAGCGTCGTGTCACTGACCCTCGGGCCTGTGGTGGGCATGCCACCCGGGCGCGAAAGAACTAGGGCTGGAGTCGATCTCGTCGATGCCGTCCTCGCCGCTGTTGCGATTCTGTGTCTGGTGGTGCACGTCGTGTTGCTCATCGTCACGGGCACGGCGATGCTCGGCATGGTTGTGCCGATGCTCGTTCTGTCCGGCCTGTGCGTGGCGTTCACGTGCAGGAAGGGCAACGGCCACCGCGTACGCGAGTACGCGGTGACCGCCGGTTTCGGTATCGCGATGCTCACTGTGCACTGGGCATTGATGTCGACGTCGCTGGGCCACTCGAGCCACACGGCGGCGGAAAGCGGCGCCATGGATCACGCTGCGATGGGGCACGGGGCGATGGACATGGCAGGCTCCGGCAGTGTTCTGTCCGCGCAGTCGTTCGAGGGATTGATGCAGGCCGGGTTGTTCTTCGCAGCCCTTCAGATCGTGTTGGCAGTGGGCGCATCGGTGCGTGCACTGCGTGCCGGCGGTGAATAGATCCATCGCCGCGACCGAGAGCGAACACGGAAACTCCGGTGCCGACGGCACCGGAGTTTCCGCGTCCGCGGTGACGGCACCGTCGGGTCGGGGCCGTCTTCGCTTGGTCGTGATGCTCGGTGCGCTCACCGCACTCGGTCCGTTCACCGTCGACATGTATCTGTCGGCTTTTCCCGTCATCGCAACCGAATTCGCGATATCGGAGACGGCGGTGCAGTTCACCCTGACCGGCACTCTGATCGGCTTCGCTGTCGGCCAATTGGTGATCGGTCCGATGTCGGACGCACTGGGTAGGCGACGTCCACTGATCGTGGCGTCGCTGCTCCATGTTGCGGCCTCTCTCGGGTGCGTGGTCGCGCCGGGTATCGAGGTGCTGGCAGTGCTTCGGGTCCTGCAGGGTTTCGGAGGTGCAGCCGGAGCTGTCCTCGCCATGGCCGTGGTGCGAGACCTCTACCAGGGCAACGCCGCTGCGGTCATGATGTCCCGGCTGATGCTGGTGATGGGCGTGGCACCGATCCTGGCACCGTCGATCGGTGGCCTGGTCGTCGAAATGTCGACGTGGCGCGTGATCTTCGTGATCCTTGCAGCTCTGGGCCTGACGGCGGTCGCGATCGGTGCGTTCGCGATGCCCGAGACCCTGCCCCCGGCGGCGCGGCAGCAGAACAGTGCGCGCACGGTTCTACGCAATTACGCGCGCCTCGGCACGGATCGAGCCTTCGTCTCGATGGTGCTCGTATGTGGCCTGGGCCGGGTGGTGATGTTCGCGTACATCTCTGCCTCGCCGTTCGTCCTACAAGGTAGCTTCGAACTCACTCCGCAGCAGTTCGGAATCGCTTTTGCCGCAGGCGCAGTCGTGTTGATCGGAGCTTCTCAGCTCAACGTCGTCGTTCTTCGTCGATGGACAACTCGAACCGTTCTGCTCTCTGCGCTGTTGATCGGCACCGTCGTTGCCGTCGTGTTCGTGGTCTTGGCGGCGACCGATACGGGCGGGTTGATCGGTTTCGGGGTGCCGGTACTGCTGATCTTGGCGGTGATGGGCACGGTCCTACCGAACGCTCCGGCGCAAGCACTGGCCGGCTACGGGTCCCTGGCCGGTACCGCGTCGGCCTTGATCGGCGGCGTCCAATTCGCCTTCGCAGCGGCAGCCGCACCCGTCGTCGGTCTCCTCGGCAACGACGCCCTCGCAGTGGCGACCATGATGGCTTTCGCGGCGTCGGTTGCCTTGGTGCTGGTTCTCGTCGGCACCGGACCGACGGTGAGGACCGCTGAGCGAGACGCAGTTGTTGCCGGTGACGCCCCCGTGTCCGAAGCTTGCGTCGTGACTGTGAGCCAGAACAACATCGAGGCCGCCGCCGAGCGGCTGAACCACGCTGCGAACAGCGGCGAGCCCTGCGAGCCGGTCCGCGACCTGATCGGCCGTGACGACGTGACGGCGGCGTATGCGGTACAGGAGATTCTCAACAACGAGCGTCTGGATTCCGGAGCGGTCGTGGTCGGCCGAAAGATCGGTTTGACGTCGAAAGCCGTTCAGTCGCAATTGGGTGTCGACCGTCCCGACTTCGGAATGCTGTTCGACGACATGGCCTACGGTGCCGACGCCGTCATTCCCGCCGAGCAGGTGTCGCAGCCGCGTGTCGAGGCCGAGATCGCCTTCGTATTGCGCGAAGATCTGGCCGACGGGCCTCTCGACGCAGATCGCGTCAGACGAGCCACCGATTACGTGGTCGCCGCCCTCGAGGTATGTGGTAGCCGAATCAGCAACTGGGACATCAGCTTTGCAGACACCGTGGCCGACAATGCGTCGGCGGGTGCCTACGTACTCGGTGATCGGAAAGTGTTGCTCGGGGATCTGGACCTCACCGAGGTGCAGATGACCATGTCGATCGACGGAACTCAGGTGTCCGAGGGCACCGGTGCCGCCTGCCTCGGCGATCCGGTCGCAGCCGTCGTCTGGCTGGCACAGACCGCGGCAGACCTCGGTCGGCCGCTGCGTGCCGGCCAGGTCGTTCTGTCCGGAGCTTTGGGACCGATGCGGGCGGTCGCAGCAGGACAGTCGGTCACGGCCACCCTGACCGGCCTCGGATCGGTGAGCGCTTCCTTCCAGTAGTAAACCGGGACAACCCTTCTCCGTGTATCGCGCTACGGAAGCGGGTTGTACTCGCAACGTGTCACGTCAGAAGGAGAACAATGTCGTCCATTCTCTCGTCGGAAACAGCCCGCGCGGCTTTCGTCCCCAACGGGGACTATCAGCAGTTCATCGGTGGCGACTGGGTGAGCGCCCGTAGCACCTTCGAAGCGGTCGACCCCAGCGTCGGAAGCCCGTGGGCGGTCCTGCCGCAGGGCACGGCCGAGGACGCGGAGTCCGCCGTGGCGGCGGCCGTCCGCGCCTTCGGGCAGTGGCGCAGGACGACGCAAGATCAGCGACAAGCAATCCTGCTGTCGATCGCGGATCGCTTCGAGGCCGACGGCGACCGTTTCGGTGCCTTGTTGGCGACCGAGAACGGCCGACCGGTCCGCGAAGCAGGAATTGCCGACATCCCCACGGTGGTGGCAATTTTCAGGTTCTACGCCGGCGTCATTCGCGCATTCAACGGCGAGCAGATTCCGCTGTCGAACCCCGACACCCTGCTCTACACCAAGCGCGAACCTCTCGGCGTGGTCGCGGCGATCATCTCGTGGAATTCGCCGTTGATCACCTTCGCCAACAAGGTGGCACCCGCGCTGGCCGCCGGCAACACGGTCGTCGTCAAGCCCTCGGAGTACGCGTCTGCGAGCATTCTCGAGTTCACCCGGTTGATCGGTGACCTCCTGCCGGCCGGTGTGCTGAACATCGTCACCGGTCTCGGCCCCGAGACGGGAGCGGCTCTGGTCTCGCACCCCGACGTCGCCAAGATAACGTTCACCGGAGGTCCGGACACTGCACGGGCAATTCTCGGTTCCGCAGCGCGCACACTGCGGCCGAGTTTGATGGAGCTCGGCGGCAAGGGGCCGATGATCGTCGCTGCCGACGCGGACCTCGAACTCGCGGTTCAGGACGCGCTGATGGGGATCTATCTGGCCAACGGTCAGGCGTGCATCGCAGCCTCGCGTCTACTGCTGCACGACGACATCCACGACGAATTCGTCGAGCGATTCGCTGCGGTGGCCCGAAGGATCAAGGTGGGCGACGCGACGGATCCGAGCAGCGAGATGGGACCGCTGGTGTCGGGTCGTCAACTCGAACTGGTCAGCGCACACGTCGAGCGGGCGCGCGCGGAGGGTGTCTCGGTGGTCGTCGGAGACGAGCCACTCGACCTGGACGACTCTCTGCACGGTGGGTTCTATCATCGTCCGGTGCTGCTGGCCGATCCGAAGGGCCAGGCCACGATCGTGCGGACCGAAGTCTTCGGTCCGGTGACCGTCGCGGAACGCTACCGAACCGACGAAGAAGCGATCACTCGCGCGAACGCATCGCCGTACGGCTTGGCGGCCGGGGTCTGGACACAGAACCTGCGCCGCGCGCATCAGTTCGCAGATCGCCTGGACGCGGGAATCGTGTGGGTGAACCGATGGTTCGATCTGCCGCCCGGGATGCCGATGGGCGGCCGAGGTGACAGCGGGTTCGGACGTGAGTTGTCGTTCGAGACGCTCCGTGAGTACTCCGCAGTCAAGTCGGTCAACATCGATCTCGGAGGCGATCGACCACCACTGTGGGGATTGGCCGGGCAGTAGCGACGCGGTCGTCGGTAGCGTGGTTTGCTGTGAGGATGAACGCTGCCGACGACTCGACGGAACATGAATCCGATCAGTCCACCAGGGATCGACTGCTGGATGCGGCCATCGATATCGCCGGTGAGACCGGTGTACAGGCCGTCACCTACCGGGCCGTGGCTGCCCGGGTGGGCATGGCGCACGGCTTGGTCCGGCACCATTTCGGCACCCGGGAGCAGTTGCTGATCGAAGCGTTTCGCCGAGCGGCGGAACAGGATTCGGACGACGTCGGGCTGGAGGCGAACTCGATCGACGAGTTTGCCTCCAATCTCGTTCCAACACTGAATAATTCGCGTAAGCGCCAGTTGCTTCAATACGACGAGACCACTCAGGCGGTCCGCGGTAATCTACCGATCGAAAACGTGCGTGGACTGTACCGGCGGTATGCGGCTCAGGTCCGACACACGCTCGACAATGCCGGCGTGCCCGACCCCGACGGCAGCATCTCGGAGCTGGTGTTCTCGGCACTGGACGGACTCGTGATGCAGCACATGGTCTTCTCCGACGACGACAGGACCTCGCAGCTGCTGGAGCAGCTGCGAGAAGTCCTCCGGCGTCTGGTCGCGAGCTGATCGCTCAGTGATTCGCCGTGAATTCGGTGTCGACGCCCAACGGTCCCAATTTCTGAGATCCGCCCGGATCACCGATCGGCTCGCTTCTTCCCGGCAACGGCTCGTTGAAGAAGGCGATGGAATCTGCGACGAATTCTGCGAGCTCGGGATCCTTGCGCGCTTTTCGGTCGACGAAGACGGCGTCCACCGGGCACTCCACTTCGCATGCCCCGCAGTCGATGCACTCGTTGGGGTTGATGTAGCTGCGGCGGTCGCCGATGTAGATGCAGTCGACGGGGCACACTTCGATGCACGACCGATCGAGCTGATCGATGCAGTTGATTCCGATGACGTAGGACATGCTGGTTCCTCCTGGTGTGGTGAGGTCTGGTGTGGTGAGGCGCTCAGGCGCCGTCGGTCGAATGTCCGGGGAAGAGCACCAGGTCGGGGTCGAGGTCGACCGCAACGTGATTCATCGCGGTCGCGACTTCACCGAATCCGACCGACATGAGCTTGACCTTTCCGTCGTAGTCGGTCACGTCACCGGCGGCGTAGACGCGGGGCAGGTTGGTTCGACCCGAACGGTCGACGGCGATGGAACGACCTCGCAGTTCGAGGTTCCAATCGCGGATGGGGCCGAGATTGCTGATGAAGCCGAGAGCGGCGATCACATGATCGGCCGCGACGACGGTTTCCTCGCCGTTCTTCGCCCGAAGCGCCACTTTCGACAACGACCCGGTTTCCAGATCGCCTACCAGGGCAAGGACTTCGGTGTCCGTGTGGATGGCGACCTTGCCCGAACGCACGCGTTCGAGAGTCGCGGCGTGACCTCGGAACGTGGCTCGGCGGTGGACCAATGTGACCGATCGGGCGATCGAGGCCAGTGCATCTGCCCAGTCGAGCGCGGAGTCACCGCCACCGACGATGACGACATCCTGGTCGGCATGGACCGTGGGATCGGTGACGAAGTAGGAGAGCGCGGATCCGAGCCATTCGGTACCGGTCTCCATCGCCCGCGGCGTCGGGGTACCGATACCGGCGGTCAGCACGACGGCACCGGCACGAACGATCGTGCCGTCGTCGAGGGTCAGGACCGGCAGGCCGTCCTCGTGGGTCAGCTCGATGGCCTGACGGCCGAGTAGATAAGTCGGTGAGAAGGCACCGGCCTGCTCCACGAGATTGGCGACGAAGTCACGACCCCGTATCGACGGCAGCGCGGCCACGTCGCGAATCTGCTTCTCCGGGTACAGGGCCATCACCTGCCCTCCTGCCTGGGGGAGAGCGTCGATGACTACGGTCTCCAGCCCGCGAAAGCCGGCGTAGTACGCGCCGTAGAGTCCGGTCGGGCCAGCACCGACGATGGCGACGTCGGTCGTGACGACCGAGGGCTGAATGGTCATCGGGTCTCCTTCGAGTTCGTTGGGTCCTAGGGACAGTAGGCGCCGCCGTCGGATACATCACGTGGATTGGACCGCTGAGCGGAACCGGGCGGGGTTCTCGGTCCGAGAAAGCCGGGCGCGTGGACAAATTCCGGTAGGCGGACCGCTTCGATTGTGGTGTCCGCAACGCAGTGATGTGCTGTGCCGACTCGGAGCGATCGGTCGAGAAGTCGATCGCTTCCCACGACACGAGTGAACTGCACCTGGAGAGCACATATGAGCGAGACGCTGGAACCCCGCGCGGCGTCGACGGTATCGCGCCCTACCGTCGCGACACCGCCGAAAGAAGCGGACCGAGTGAAGACGCCGGCCCAGAAGAAGAAGGACGGCAACCTGCCCGGTAGGCAGGACTGGTCGAGTTGGCCCCTGTATCAGGCAGCCGGAGCAGGCTTTCGCGGCTACTGGTACCCGGTGGTGTTCTCGTCCAAGGTCGGCGAGCGTCCCGTACGGGTCAAGCTGCTCGGCGAGGACATCTTCGTCATCCGCGACCGCGGTGTCGTCCGAGGCATGGCCAATCGGTGCCCCCACCGCGGAGTGCCGCTGAGCTACGGCAACAAGCAGTTTCCCGGCACGATCTCGTGCGTGTACCACGGCTGGACTTTCGATCTCGAGACCGGAGACCTCAAGGCCGCCATCACCGACGGTCCCAAGTCGCCGATCTGCGGCAAGGTCACCCAACCGACCTACCACGTCGAGGAACGACTGGGAATGGTCTGGATTTTCGTCGGCGACGGTGAAGAGCCACACCCCATCGACGAGCAGCTGCCCGAGGAACTCGTCAGCAACGCTGCCGTCATCGGATCGCGAATCATGCCGCGAGAAGGCAACTGGCGCTTCGCCTGCGAGAACGGGTACGACGAGGGACACGCGAAGTACCTGCACCGAACGGCGCTGTGGCGGCTGTTCAAGGCGATGCCGGTGTGGAACACCACCAAGATCGTCAAGCGCGGTCGCTGGATCTACCGAGTTCAGCTGGAACAGTTCTGGGATGCGGACTTCCCCGGCCTCGGCAAGTGGACCGGGAAGGCGTGGTTCAAGAGCAACCCGCCGAAGACCACCACGAACATCGGCAACACCGGCTCCCACCGTGAGGTGAACCCGGTGATTGCGGCACAGGAGTTCCCGGGGTTCGCGTCGGTGAGTATGCCGGGTGTTCTGCGTATCGCCTACCCCACCTTCATTCACTACGAGTTCTACGTACCGGTGGACGAGGACAACCACCTCTACGTGGGAGTGATGGCGGATTTCCAGAAGGGGCTCAAGACCATTCCCTTCTACTTCAAGTACCTCGGAGCGGTCCGTTGGCTGTTCCACGGTCAGTTCTCCAGCCAGGACAAGTGGATGGTCGAGGTGACCGATGCACCGCCGGAGAAGCTGTACCGGCCCGACGACTCGCTTCTGCAGTGGCGCAAGCTCGCCGAGGACACGACAGAGGATCGGATCGATGCGTTGGCCGAACAGGGCATCGACGTACCGACCCCGTAATGATCTCACCCTCTGATTCGAGCTCGACCTAAGGAGCAAAACATGTCAATCGTGCTGGGAATCGGGGCATCTCATTCCACGTTGATGAACACCCACTGGGACAAGGTCGTTCACACCGACCGTGCCGAGGCGTTTCGAGAAGGACTCGCGACGGCCCGCGACCGCATCGTCGAAGCACGTCCGGATGTCGTGGTTCTGGTGGGATCCAATCACTTCCGGGGGTTCTGGCTGGACATGATCCCGTCCTTCACCATGGGCGTCGGCGAGGTCGTTGCCGCAGGTGACGGCGGAACACCGAAGGGCCCGCAGAAGACCGATCCCGAATTCGCTCGTGCGTTGGCTCAGTACCTCGTCGATGCCGGCACCGAAGTCGCCATTTCGGCACGCCTGCAGATCGACCACGGTCAGTCCCACTCAATTCAGTACCTGCTCGACGGGATCGACGTCCCGGTGGTGCCGTTGGTGGTCAACGTGTTCGCCGCGCCCCTGCCGACACTTCCTCGTGTCGCCGAGCTCGGTCGCAATATCGCCGCGGCAATCGAGAGCTTCGGTGACCGCCGCGTCGTGGTCGTCGCCTCGGGCGGACTGTCCCACCAGTTGCCGTGGCCCAGTGACTGGACCGCTCCCGAGGGCGAGGACGAGGAGTTCCTGGTCGAAGCCTGGTTGAACGGGCGCGGCGAATGGGAACGCTACGACAAGCGGCGACGGGAAATCATCGTCGGAGCGAAGCCGACCATATTCCCGGAATTCGACGAACAGTTTCTGCGCGATCTCGAACACGGAGATCTGCAGAAATACACACAGTGGACGTCCGAGCAGATTGCCGAAAACGCAGGAAACGGTGGCCAGGAGCTACGAACGTGGCTGATGATGGCTGCTGCTCTCGGCTTCGCGCCGGGCAAGGCCCTTGCGTATTCGCCGATGCCCGAATGGTTGACGGGAATGGGCGTGGCAGTGATCGAACCCCACACCTTGCCAGGAGAGAAGAACTCATGACTGTCGCATCACCGGTTGCGGTCGGGAAGTCGCCCGCCGCTTCGGCACCCCCGGAAAGCCGCTTCATCGAAGCGGACGGTGCCACCTACCACTACTACGACATCGGCACCGGGCAGGACACGATCTTCCTGCACGGCGGCGGCCCAGGATGCACCGCGTGGAGTGACTTCGGCCCCGTCGCACCGTATTTCGAGGCAGACCGACGTTGCGTGCTGGTGGATATCCTGCAGTACGGGCAGTCGGAGAAGTGCCTGATCGATGGCCCGATGTGGGACTTCCATGCGGCCAAGACGGTGGCGCTGATGGACGCACTCGGCATCGAGCAAGCCGACTTCGTCTGCAACTCGTGGGGTGGAACGATCGCCCTGAACTTCGCTGCCCTGCACCCCGAGCGTGTTCGCTCACTGGTGATCACCGGAAGTATGCCGGTGTTCTACGGTCCACTGGCACCACTTCCCGAGCGCGGTCATCGGGGACGGACCGCACGGGACGTCTACTACGGCGGCGAAGGACCCACCCGGGAGAAGATGCGGACGCTGATCACCCGCCTGGAATGGTGCGACCCCGATCGTCTCCCCGAGGAGACCCTGGACATGCGCTACCAGCAGAGCCTCGATCCCGAGGAAACGGCACTCGCTGCGATGTCGGACAGCCCACGCGGCGAATGGCAGGACCTGACACAGCAATTGGGCCTGATCGAGGCGCCCACCTTGTTCATCTGGGGCCGCGAGGATGCATTCCTCACGCCCGACTATCCAATGATGCTCGCGCGCATGATCAAACGCGGCAATCTGCATGTGATGGACAACGTCTCGCACCATCTGCAGGAAGAGCGGCCCGCTGCGTACCACGCGGTGGTGTCCGGATTCTTCACTGCCAGCCAACATCCCTGATCGAGCGAACGAGGACACCGTCGTGAAGATTCTGTACATCCCGCTGGCCATCGGTACCGGGATCGGCGCGCTGCGCTACTTCAGCGGGCGCCTGGCCACCCACCAGCGTCTGATCCCGAACCCGTTGGCACGCGTCAACACCCAAGTACATCGCATCAATCAATAGCACCGTATCGACTGAGTAGGAGCATCCAACGTGACGCAGGAACTCGCACGAACAATTTGGACGGAACTGGCGGGGCTCGACTTCAGTGTCAGCACCATCGACGCAGGTGGCATCCCCACCCGATCGCTTCGGGCAGGTAACGGTGCCGAGCACATCGTGTTCTTGCACGGCACCAGCGGGCACCTGGAAGCGTTCGTCCAGAACATCAAGCCGCACGCGGAGCGCTACACCGTTCACGCGATCGACATGCTCGGCCACGGGTACACCGGAAAGCCGGACTACCCGTACGAAATTCCGCGCTACCGGGATCACTTGCTCGCGTACTTCGATGCCGTCGGTATCGACAAGGCGCACATCGGCGGAGAGTCACTGGGCGGTTGGGTGGGCGGTCGGACCGCAATCGACAACCCCGATCGTGTCGCTTCGCTGCAGATGATCGCGGCCGGTGGAACAGTGGCCAATCCGGAGGTCATGGATCGCATTCGCACGAGTACGCGAAAGGCCGTCGAGACCGACGACGTGGAGCTGACGCGCCGTCGGATGCAGTTGCTGATGCACGATCCGGCCAACGCGAGCGAGGAATTGATCTCGGTTCGGCACACCATCTATCACCAGCCGGATTTCATCGCAGGTATCGACAATCTCCTGTCGCTGCAGAACATGGAGACTCGGCTGCGGAACATCCTCACACCCGAGGACCTCGCTCAGATCACCGTTCCCACCCTGGTCGTGTGGGGGCGCAACAACCCGTTCGGCGACATTCCGGAGGCACACGCGATGCACCAGAACATCGCCGGATCCGAGCTTCTGTTGTTCGAGAACTGCGGCCACTGGCCCCAGCGTGAGCACGCGGACGAGTACAACGCGGCCAGCCTCGCGTTCCTCGAGAAGCACCCGATCGCATGAGTGCGACGATGCGCGCAGCCCGGGTGCACGCGTGGGGCGAAGCGCCGGTCGTCGAAGACGTCGACGTGCCGGTGCCGGCAGCGGGCGAGGCACTCGTCCGCGTCGAGGCCGCATCGGTAGCGCACCTCGACGTGACCGTCGCCAGTGGTGAGTTCGGTATCAAGCCGACGTTGCCGTACACCGGAGGCGTGGAGGGCAGCGGCGTCGTCGTCGAGTCCGCCGTGTTCGAGCCCGGCACCAAGGTCGTTCTGCGCGGCGGTGGCCTCGGACTGTTCAAGAACGGAACGTGGGCCGAGTACGTCGTCGTCAAGGACAAGGCTTTGGTCGAGGTGCCCCACGGTCTTTCACCCGAGGTCGCAGCGACATTCTGGGTTCCGACGACGACCGCCCGCGCTGCACTGGTCGACGTCGGTCGACTCGGTTCGTGGTTGCCCGACGTCGGCAGTGCTGCCGAGGAACACGTCATCGTGGCCGGTGCCGCCGGTGCCGTCGGCTCGATGGTCACCCAGCTGGCCCTGCGGTACGGAGCCACGGTGACGGCCCTCGTAGCCGACCGCGAGCAGGCGTCGCGGGTCCCTGACGGTGCCACCGCATTGGTCGCCGGTGACGACGAGCAGTTCGCCGTACTCGCCGAGCAGCGCGCGGCCACCCTGCTGGTGGACACACTGGGCGGGTCGAATCTCATCGTCAGATCCCGTTGGGTGCGCCCCGGCGGCCGCGCGGTATCGATCGGATACGTCACCGGCAACGACGTGTCGATCGGGCTGTCGAACTGGCTGCTCGACGACGTTGCACTGTTGCCGGTCAACATGATTCGGCGCGAGGAGTCCGCGCGTGCCACGGTTCCCGAACTCGCTGCACTGTTGGCTGCAGGAGATCTGACGCTCGACTACGAGAGTTTCTCGTTGGACGAGACCGGGATTGCGCTCGACAAGCTCGGCGCGGGAAAGGTCCGTGGACGAGCGGTGGTCATTCCCCAGTGACGACCGTGAGCAGAAGGGACTCCGCCGACGAGGCCATCGAGCGCGTTCTCGCACATCTCACGCGAGAACGACTGCTCGCTGCCGTTCGGGCAATGGTGGACATTCCCAGCCCCACCGGCGGGGAAGCACCGCTGGCCGAGTGGATCACGTCGGATCTGGCCTCGGCCGGGGTCGACGCCGAGGTCCAGCGCATCGACTCGAGCCAGGCGAATGCCGTCGCGACCATCCCCGGCGGCGACGGACCGTCCCTTCTGCTCTACGCCCCGATCGACACGTTCACCACCGGTGATCCCGCGCTGGACATCCCCGGCGCGGCCGTGTCGTGGCGGCCGGATCTCGCACCGCGGTCGGTGGTCTCGGGCGACATCGTCGAGGGACTCGGAGCCGGTAATCCCAAGGGCCACGGCGCAGTGGTGCTGGCTGTACTGCATGCGTTGCACGCAGCCGGCGTCACTCCGCCCGGTGACGTCGTGGGCGGCTTCGGAGCCGGCGGCATGCCGAGTTTCGCGGTGTCGGGAGTCGGTGCGCCGGACCGCACGAACACCGGTCACGGTGTCGGCGCGGGGTTCATGCTCGAACGTGGGTACACCACCGACTTCGCCGTCATCGCCAAGCCCGGTTGGACGGTGCTGCACGAGGAGGTCGGGCTCGTGTGGATCGACGTGACCGTACACGGTGGACACACTTATGTCGGCAGTCGCCACCGCATTCCGTACAGCAACGCAGTTGCGTCGGCCGGCCGCGTGGCCGTCGCCCTGGAAGACTGGCTCGAGGAATACGCACAGCGCCATCGATATTCGACGATGACGCCCCAGGGGATTGTCTCGTCGATCAGCGGCGGCCTTCGCCGGCTCGCGGCGTCGACCCCTGCGGCAGTGACGCTTCGGCTCGATCTGAGGCTGACGACCCGACAGACGCCGGCCACGGTGCTGCGCGAAGTTCGCGCCATGCTGGCCGGGGTGAGCGAGCAGCTCGGCGTGGAGGTGTCGGCACGAGCGGTGGCGGCCATTCCGGCGACCCACACGCCCCCCGAGTCACCGGTGATTCTGGCGGCGGTCGACGCCTTCGAGACGGTCTCCGGTTCACCGCACCAGATCATCATGGACAACAGCGGTGCCACCGACGCGAACATTCTTCGCATGCGCGGTGTGCCCACGGCTCGGGTCGGAATGCCGAAAGTGGCTGCCGTTCCCGATGGCTCGAGCATCGACTTCACGCGTGGCATGAACCTGGTGGACGTCCGAGAGATGCAGCGGTTGGCAGAAATTCTGATCCGTACCGTGTTCCTCCTGCCCTCGAAAGACGACAGTGCCCGAGCAGGATGACTGCGCCGCACCCAGCGTCGCGAACTCGGTGCTGGGCAAAACGCGGTTGATTCTCGAAGCGTTTCGACTCGACGACGACAGCCTCACGTTGACCGAATTGGCGCAGCGCACCCAGATATCGAAAGCATCGGTACACAGGCTCAGCCGGGAACTCCTCGAATGGGGAATGCTCGAGCGGTCCGGTCTCGAATATCGCCTCGGCATGCGGGCTTTCGAGTTGGGGAGCCGCGTCCCGAGATTACGTGTTCTGCGTGACGCCGTCCGACCGTTCATGGAGACCCTGCATCACCGGACCCACGAGACAGTGCATTTGGCGGTGCTCGACGGCCACGAAGTTCTGTACCTCGAAAAGGTCGCCGGCGGCCCCGCTTCCGCCCGCCCGTCACGGATCGCGGGTCGGCTTCCGCTGCACTCGACGGCCACCGGGAAGGTGCTGCTCGCGTTCGGGCAGCCGAAGCTGTTCAACGATCTGCTCGCCAGGGGCCCGCTGGAGCGGGTGACCCCGGCGACGATCGTGCTACCCGGCATGTTGGCCGAGCAACTTCGCCGAGCGAGGGCCGACGGGTACGCCTCCGAACGGGAAGAGATGACCGCAGGCTACTGCTCGGTCGCTGCGCCCATCTTCGGGCCCACCGGCCTGCTGTTGGCGGCGGTGTCGTTGACTGCGTCGGCCGCCCGATCGGACCTGCCGCAGCTGGCCACGCTGGTGAAGTCGCTGAGCGACAACGTCTCTGCTACCGGCGTGGTCAACTGACCTCTAGCTCACCGACCCTCGAACTGCGCAGCACGCTTGTCGAGGAACGATCCGATGCCCTCGGCGGCGTCGCGTAGCTCGAGGTTGGCCATGACGTGTTGCTCCTCGACCGCCATGGCCTCGTCGATGGGCAGGTGCAGGCCGCGATCGATCACGGACTTCACCAAACCGATCGTGGCGGTGGGACGGTCGGCGAGTCGACGTGCTTCGCGGGCAACAACGTCCTCGAAATCGTCACCGGCGACCACGTCGACCAAGCCTTCTCGTA
This sequence comes from Rhodococcus sp. 06-1460-1B, assembly GCF_002258475.1. Classification (NCBI taxonomy): domain Bacteria; kingdom Bacillati; phylum Actinomycetota; class Actinomycetes; order Mycobacteriales; family Nocardiaceae; genus Rhodococcus; species Rhodococcus sp. 06-1460-1B. Next base: position 99,742 of record NZ_NOYS01000041.1, on the reverse strand, counting down.
GAGCTTGCTCCGCCGTGAACTTGGTGGCGTCGATGATGAATCGTTTGGCCCGATGTGCGCCGACCAAACGAGGCAGCCGTTGCGATCCACCGGCACCGGGAAAGATCCCGAGATCTGTCTCCGGAAATCCGAACACGGCCTTCGCGTGCAGGATTCGCAGGTCGCAGGCCAGCGACAGTTCGGCACCTCCACCGAGTGCATGGCCGTTCAGCGCTGCGATCACCGGTTTGGGAGCCAGTTCGAGCAAGCGTTGCACCACCACCCATCGACGCATGTCCCGATAGGTATCGGGATCGAGTCGTTGCATGACCCGCAGATTCGCTCCACCGACGAAGATTCGGTCCTTGCCGCGAACCACCACACATCGCACCGTCGGGTCGTCCAGCACGGTGGGAAGATGTGTGATCATCGATTCGATCAGTTCCGGATCGACGATGTTGATCGGCCCGTGGTCGATCACCACGGTGACGATGTCGCCGTCGCGCTCGTAGCGGTGGCCGGTCGGTTCGGTACTCATGAAAGAACTCCTTCGTTGTGCAGGTCGACCAGCTCGTCCGGAGTCAGACCCAGCTGTTCGACGAGGATGTCGTCGGTGTGTTGGCCCAGAAGTGGTGCTGCTGTGCGTAATCCGCCCGGGGTAGCGGACAGGTGGGCGACGAGACCCTCGTGCGCAACGGATCCCGCCAGTGGGTGTTCGAGGGTGGGGTAGAAATTGCGGGCGCGCAGCTGTGGGTCCGTGTCCACCAGGTCTCGTCCGTCGCGGACGGGATATGCGGCGATTCCCTGGCGCTGCAGGCGCTCCGCGAGCACGTCGGCGTCCGTCGTCGCGGCCGTCTGCGTCAGCGTTTCCCATGGATCATGCTCGACGGCCGTCCCGATCGACGTGAGCGCGTCGTTCAGCGCGTCGGAAGTGCAACTCCCGACCGCTATCCATCGATCGTCACCGAGACTCTTCAGGATTCGTGCCGAATCGGTCGGAACATTGCCTGCCACTTGACTTTCGAGAGCCGCGGTGCCCAGATTCGAGGCCATTGCTTCGAGCTGCGAGAGGTCGACGTGGCCACCTTCACCGCGATAGAGCAGTTCGAGTGCGCCGATGACAGCCGAATTCGCAGCGACCATGTCGCCGAGTCCGAACGTCAGCCCCTGTGGATCGCGATCGGCCCGTGCTGTCTCCGCTGTCAGTCCGGACATGGCCGCGAGGGTGTCGGCGAAGGTCACGGCATCGCGCCACGGTCCCGTCTGGCCGGTCCCGGCCATGGACACCAACACGACGCCGGGGTTGATCTTGCGAAGTTGTTCGTAGTCGAGCCCCCATCGCGCCAGGACGCCCGGGCTGAAATTTTCCACGACGACGTCGACATCCGCGGCAAGGCGACGCAAGAGATCCTGGCCGGCTTCGGTTTTCAGATTCAACGCAACGCTTCTCTTGTTGCGGTTGAAGTTGAGGAAGTAGCCACCGTCGTCGAATCCGGCGTCGGGGCGCAGCCTCATCCCCGGCGAGAAGCGGGTGGGGTCCTTGCGGTGGTACGACTCCACCTTGAGAATGTCGGCACCGTGTTCGGCGAATGTCTTGGTGACGTACGGACCGGCCAGAACCCAGGTCAGATCGAGAACGCGGACTCCGTTCAGTGCGCCGGTCGTTCTCGCCCCGTCGGCCGGTGCGCGCTCGTCGCGATGTACCTCGGCCGCGTCGTCGCGCGGGTTCGGTCGCGGAACGGCCCAGGCTTCGGCTGCCGTGACATCGCGAGGCTCGGCGAGGCGGACGGGTCTCGGTAGCGCGGGTGACTCCCAGCCGAAGCCGACGTCCCGGTAGCTGCCCTTGCTTCCACTGTGGACGAAGAACTGTCGATCCAGTAGCTGCGGATTGTCCAGCAGCGCAGGTCCGTTCGCCACCTCGGCCCAGGGCAATGCTCGACGACGGGCCTCCTCGGCGAACGGTCCGGCCGAGCGTCGACCGGTGAAGCGGGACACCACTGCATCCACATGTGCTCGCTCGCGCCACCGAATCTCGTTGTCCTGCCAGCGGTCGTCCGCCAGATCCTCGGCCTCGCCCTCTTCGACCATCCAGGCAAGAAGGTCCGTCCACATACGGGGGGATCCGGAATAACCGCCGGCGAGGAACCCGTCGGATGCCTGGAACACTCGGTGGGCGACGTGACCGTAGATGCCCGAGGTGCGCCCGGGAATCGTCCCGCCGTGGATCCACGAGATGGCACCGATCTCGAGGGTGGCCGCGACGGCCTCCTGCGCAGAGATCTCGACCAATTGTCCTGCGTTCGTTCGACGTCGTGCAATGAGGGCGAGCAATGCGCCGATGGCACCGTGGGTGCCGGCGAGTTGAGTTCCCTGCTCGCGTGGCGGTGGCTCGGGGGCCTGTCCGGCATCTCCGCAGAGCCACGCCATTCCGCCTGCTGCGGTGATCACGGTGTCGTCGCCGAGCCACTCTCGGCGTGGGCCCGAATTGCCGAACGGGGTGATCACCGTGTGCACGACCGCGTCCCACAGCGACGGCCTACTCTCGCGCAGAGCAAGGGTGCGAAGCCTGGGTGCGGGGCCGGACTCGAGCACCACGTCGGCCTGGGCGATCAGTTCGATCAACGTGGTGTCCGAGACAGTCCCCGAATGTCGAAGGACCTTCTTCCCGGCGTGCCAGTGCAGTCGGTCTGCCGCCGAATCCGAACTATCGTGGAGGGCTACCCGTACCACGTCGGCACCGAGGCCGACGAACACACGCGCGGCCTGGTATCCGAGCCGGTCGGTGAGGTCCAGTACGCGAATCGCAGGAACGGACAAGTGAAAGCTCCTAATCTTGTTGGTGCGCTTCGGCATCGAACGCGGAGGTCGGAATACCGCGATCGCGCAGTGCGCGCCGGTTCAGTTTCTTACTGGCCGTGGTCGGCAAGGCCGTCTCCACGTTGACGTACCGGGGGACCGCATGGCGCGGTAATTCCTGCGCGCAGTATCGGAGAAGATCGCGCGGGCAGATGTGTCGTCCGTGACGGGGGACGACGGCGAGCAGAACCTCGTCCTCGGTCAGCTCGGACGGCACGCCGACCGCAGCAGCCTGGGCAACGTCCGGGTGGCCGGACGCCACCCACTCCACTCGTTCGGCATCGACAGTCAAACCCCGGCGTCGGATCGTGTCTGCGGTTCGCCCCTCGTAGTAGAGCCACCCGTCGACCAGACGCCCGCAGTCACCGGTGACGAACCAACCGTCACGCCAGGCTTTTCGGGTGATCTCGGGTTCTCCGACGTATTCGGTGAAGGTCAGGTTCTCGCCATACGGCCGTACCTCGAGCGAGCCGGGCGTTCCGTCGTCCACCGTACGTCCGTCGTCGTCCACCACGCGCACTCGATAATCGTCGACGACTCGACCGGCCGCGCCCGGGCGCGGCACCACATCGGTCGTGGCCACGTCACCGAGCTCGGTCGATGCATACGCCTGCCGTAGCTCGACACCGAAGCGCTCCGCGACGCTGTGGAACATCCAGTCCGGTGCAGGCCCGCCGTAGGCGCGCGAAATGGTATGAGCGCGCTCGTCTTCGGTGGCGGGGGAGCGAAGCAGTATCGCGCACACCGCACCCATGAAGTTGAAGGCGGTGATGTGCTCTTCCCTGGCGGTACGCCAGAACCGTCGTGCGGAGAAGTCGTCTACCACCAGGCGGGCCCCGGACATCACCGCGGGTAGGAACGCGGCATGACGGGCATTGACGTGTTGCCAGGGAAACACATTGAGCAGCACGTCGTCGGAGCCGTAATGCATGGCGCGGCAGACACGTCGGGCCTGACCGAACCCGACGCCATTGCCCAGAAGAGCGCCTTTCGGACGCCCTCCGGTACCCGACGTGACCATGATCGCGGCCGGGTCGCCCGGGGACGTCCGATGACGCGACGGTGTGGTCCCGGTTCCGTCCGTCACCGCAGCCAGGCCGTCGACGTGGCCGTCGACAGTCATCGTTGCGACACCGACGGATTCGCCGAGCCGAATCAGATGCGGCTCCATGGCCAGCCGTGCCGGAGACGCGACAACGAGCACAGCGGAGGCCGCAGTCATCAGCTGACGAGCGACATCGGGATCCAATGCCGTCGGGATCGGCAGCTCGATCGCTCCGAGCCAGGAGATGGCCGTGGTGAGTGTCGCGGCCGCGGGTCCGGACGAACCCGCGGTCGCGACAACGCTGCCGGCACCGACGACACCGGCCATCGAGCCGGCCATGGCCAGGGCGTCCTCGAGTAGCCGACCGGCGCTGATGCTCGGCCCGCCGACGCGACGGATCACTTCACCGTCGGCGTCGGCGTGGGCGCGGAGCTCGACTGCTTCGGCCCACGAGGTCGGGTCGATCACGCCGGGAGTGCTTCCCTTTCGGCCACGAGACCGAGAGCGATGTCGATGATCATGTCCTCCTGGCCACCGACCAGTCTGCGACGGCCACATTCCATCAGTAGGTCACGAACGTCGACTCCGTAGGCACTCGAGGCAGCTTCCGCATGCCGAAGGAAGCTCGAGTACACGCCTGCGTAGCCGAGCGTCAGCGTCTCGCGGTCGACGCGGACCGGTCGATCCTGAAGCGGACGAACGATGTCGTCGGCGGCGTCCTGGAGCGCGAACAGGTCGCTTCCGTGAGTCAGTCCGGTCAGGTTCGCAGCAGCGATGAAGGCTTCGATGGGGCAATTTCCTGCCCCGGCTCCGTGTCCGGCCAGCGACGCGTCCACTCGGTACGCGCCGTTCTCGACCGCTACCAGCGAATTGGCAACGGACAGAGACAGATTCTCGTGTGCGTGGATGCCGATCTGGGTTTCCGGTTCGAGCACGTCGCGGTAGGCGCGAACTCGAGCCTGGACGTCGCCCATCGTCAGGCGACCACCCGAGTCGGTGACATATACGCAGTGGGCACCGTACGACTCCATCAACTTGGCCTGCTGTGCCAGAGCCTCGGGTTCTGCCATGTGCGACAGCATCAGAAAGCCGGACACATCCATCCCGATCTCGCGGGCCGCCGCAATGTGCTGGGCGGAGATGTCTGCTTCCGTGCAGTGAGTGGCAACGCGTACCGACCGGACCCCGAGCTCGTATGCCCGCTTCAGATCGTGGATCGATCCCACACCGGGGAGCAGGAGAGTGGTGAGGGTGGCGCGCTGGATCACCGACGCGGCAGCCTCCAACCATGCCCAGTCGCTGTGCGATCCCGGCCCGTAGTTCAGCGACGAACCTGCCAACCCGTCGCCGTGCGCCACCTCGATCGCGTCGACGCCGGCAGCATCGAGCGCGACGACGATGCGGGCAACGTCGGTGGGGGACATGCGGTGCCGAACGGCATGCATACCGTCCCGCAACGTGACGTCCTGGACGTAGATGGGGGTGCTCATCGGAGTGCCACCTTTCGGCTTGCGATGCGTTCGGCGACCTGGATGCCGGCGGAGGTCATGATGTCGAGATTGCCTGCGAAGGCGGGGAGATAGTCTGCAGCGCCTTCGACTTCGAGAAACACCGAGACCTGATGTGTGGGCCGCGGTGCGGACGGGTCGGCAAGCAACGTCTCGACGGGCTGATCGTCGGGGACCGCGACAACCTGGACCTCCTGCTTCAACCGATAACCGGGCACGTAGGCGGAGACATCGGCCACCATCGCGGACACGGATTCGCGGATACGTTCGGTGAGAGCACCACGACCGTCGTCGGTCACGAGGGCAAACACGGTGTCGCGCATGATCAATGGCGGCTCGGCCGGGTTGAGCACGATGATCGCCTTACCGCGTGCTGCACCGCCGACGGTCACGATCGCCGCGGATGTGGTCTCGGTGAACTCGTCGATGTTCGCGCGGGTTCCCGGCCCCGCAGATCGGGATGCGATCGACGCCACGATTTCGGCGTAGGCGACGGGAACGACGCGGTTGATGGCCGCGACCACCGGAATGGTTGCCTGCCCACCGCAGGTGACCATGTTGACGTTGCGTGCGGCGATGTGGTTTTCGAGGTTGACGGCCGGGATGACGTACGGCCCGATCGCGGCCGGGGTCAGGTCGATCATCGTCTTTCCCAGTGGTTCGAGCCGAGCTGCATTGGCCTGGTGGGCTTTTGCCGACGTCGCGTCGAACACGATGTCGATCTCGTCGAACCCGTCGAGCTCGATCAATCCCTCGACTCCACGATGGGTGACGGGTACGCCGAGTGCTCGGGCACGCGCGAGGCCGTCGGAGTCGGGATCGATCCCGACCATGGCACCCATCTCGAGTACCTCGGAGCGGCCGATCTTCATCATCAGATCGGTCCCGATGTTCCCAGATCCGATGATGGCGACTCTGGTGGCGATTGGCATGGGCTTACCTCACTCACGGACTGCGGCGTCACTGCCGTTGTGGCAGAACTGCTCCAGCTTCACAGCTGAACGGCGATCGACGCACGAATCGGGTCCGTTGAGCGATACGGCCTATGCCAGACGTTGCGCAGGGAAGACGCTCGGCGTGCTCATGGCCGCGTGGGTGTGCTGCCGCGTGATGGCGTGCGAGGCGAGCCGCAGTGCGTTGATCAATGCGGCGTCACCGGTGTGGTCCACCGGCACGGTCAGGGACAGTGCCGCAATGGCGTTGTCGCCGGAATCGTAGATGGGCACGGCGAAGCTCTTGTATCCGACCAGAGCCTCTTCGCGCTCCGTCGCCAGGCGCTGATTACGGATCGACACCATCTCGCGGCGGACGGCGTGCATGCTTCGCGCGCTCTGCGCGGTCAGCCGTGGAAAGTCGCTCTCCACCAATTGGTCGAGCAGCCGATTGGAGTCGGGAGCCATTGCCAGAAGCAGCTTTCCGGACGCTGTACACGTCAGTGGGAGACGGCCGCCGACACGGGAGAGCGAGTGCACGCTTCGCGTTCCTCCCAGCTTTTCCAAGTAGCACGTGTGCGTGCCCTCGCGAACCGCCAGGTGTGCGGTTCCCCGCGTCGACGCGACGAGATCGACGAGGACGGGCCGGCCCACTCGGCGAAGCAGCGATGTGCTGCCTGCGCGCTGACTCAGGGCGAACACGCTGAACCCGATTCGGTACTCGTGACCGACCCGCTCGAGCAAGCCGAGTGCCACCAACTCCTGGGCCAACCGGTATACCGACGGCTTGGGAACGCCGCTGCGCTCACAGAGGTCGACCAGACGTAGCGAGTCGCTGTCACCGTCGAAGGCCGAGAGTATCGAGAAGGCCTTCCCGAGGACAGAGTTGGGCGGAGCCAGCGATGAGTCCTCATCCAGGTCGAACGGGTGTGCCAACACGGACATGGTTGCCTCCTGCGCTCACGGGTGACGGATGTGCGCCCCATCACATCCACCATCATTATCCAGATGGATAACAATGTCCAGCCCGGTGAGCGGATCGAAACGCGTTGTTTACGACGCGTCGAATATCTGGGGTCGGTTCGGTCACCGAAACTCCCCGATACGGCGTCGCTCCGCGGCTGGCACATTGGACCGTCGAAGTCCGATATGGCGCTCGCCGAACGAGATGTTGAGGGAACACATGCACAACACGCAATTGCTCATCGCAAACGAGTGGGTCGATGCCTCCGATGGCCGTACCGGCGAGACCGTGGACCCGGCTACCAACCAGGTGATCGGACGGTTCGCCGAGGCCACGATCTCGGACGTCGACGCTGCGGTGGCCTCCGCACGTGTGGGGTTCGAGTCCGATGCCTGGCAGGGGATGAGCCCGGATGCCCGAGGGCAGCTACTGTGGCGGATCGCCGACTTGCTCGACCGAGATGCCAAGGAAATAGCGGCACTCGAAACCGCCGACCAGGGGCAGCCGACGTTCATGAGCGTCGGCGTCAACCTGCCGCTGACCGCTCAGGTCTTCCGGTACTACGCGGGCTATGCCACCAAGATCGAGGGCACCGTCTCACCCGTGTCCATTCCCGGGAACCTCAGTTTCCAGCAGCGGGTACCGGTCGGTGTCTGCGCGCTGATCACCCCGTGGAACTTCCCGCTGGCCATTGCTGCGTGGAAGTTGGCACCGGCACTGGCCACGGGCAACGCGGTAATCCTCAAGCCTGCCGAACAGACGCCGCTGTCGACCATGAAGCTGGTGGAACTGTGCCTCGAAGCGGGAGTGCCCGCGGGCGTGGTCAATCTGTTGACCGGAGGACCCGAAGTCGGTAAGTCGTTGGTGTCCCATCGCGGTGTCGACAAGGTGTCGTTCACCGGATCGACCGAAACCGGTCAGCACATCGTTCGAGCCTCGGCCGGAAATCTCAAGCGCGTATCGCTCGAGCTCGGTGGCAAAGCCCCCAGCATCATCGCTGCCGACGCCGACATCGACGCTGCCGTCGCAGGCAACCTGCAGGGCGCTGTGTTCAACACAGGTCAGGCCTGTGGTGCCTACACCCGGTTCTTCGTACACAGCTCGCGCGCAGAGGAATTCACCTCCAAGATCGCCGCGGCAGCCGACGCGTTGCCGATCGGTCCGGGATTCGACCCGTCGACGGTCATCGGCCCCCTGGTGTCCCAGGAACATCTCGACCGAGTGCATTCCTACGTCGAATCCGGTCGGTCACAAGGAGCCGAATTGGTGACGGGCGGAAGCCGCGTCCAGGGCGATCTGGCCGACGGATTCTTCTACAAGCCAACGGTATTCGCCGGAGTGCGCGACGACATGACCATCGCCCGAGAGGAAATCTTCGGGCCGGTGCTGTCGGTCATGGCCTACGACGACGAGGACGAGGTCATCGCTCGGGCGAACGATACCGAGTACGGGTTGGCTGCGGTGGTGTGGACCAAGGCACTCGACTCCGCACTCACACTCCCGCCCAAGTTGCGCTTCGGCACGGTGTTCGTCAATCAGCTGCCCCTGCTGGACCCGGCATCACCCTGGGGTGGTTTCGGGATGAGTGGCTGGGGCCGTGAATTCGGTTCCCATTCGATCGATGCCTACACCGAAGTCAAGACGACGTTCATCAACCTCGCCTAGCCGGCCACGTCCGCACGGCGGTGGGCCGAAGCCTCGTCCATCGCCGTGAGTGAGCGGCTTCGCTGCACGTGCACGGAAACTCGGTCTCTGCTACGAACTTCCACTCACATGCGGCGAAGCCGCTCTTCCCAACTACTTGCCGCAGCCGTTGAACGAACACACGGTGGGATGACACGTCCCGTCTCCGCGCGCAGCGCCCGCCGGTTGGAGGCACCGCATGGCCTGCAGGCTGCGGGAGATGCCGATTCCGGCGGTACGCAGCGCTCCGGCAACGCGATTGACGTTCATTCTCGAGGTCGGTGCGGTGACCGACAGTGCGCCGGCCAGAACAGCGTTACCGCTGAACACCGGAACTGCAACGCTCATGTAGCCCAGTCGCGTTTCTTCGACCTCGACGGCCAACTGGTCCTTACGCATTCGCTCGAGTTGCTGCGCCAGGACTGCGACCGACATCGTCGTGCGTGAGGTATGTGCGACGAAGCCCTGCGCCACGACCTCGTCGAAGACCTCTCGTGGCGAGAACGCCAACATGATCTTTCCGGTTGCCGTGCTGTACAGCGGAAGTCGTCCCGCCACCCGCGAGTTCTCGTTCAAGCCCCGATGGCCCACAATCTTCTCGATGTAGAGAACGTCGAAACCTTCACGCACAGCGAAGTGGACGGTCTCCTGGGTGGCGAGAAGCAAGTCCTCCATGTACGGCAGGGCAGCGTCGCGAAGAATGCGCTGTCGGGGGACCATCTGGCCGAGCTCGAACAGCCGCAGCCCCAATCGGTACTTCGTGCCTGCACGTTCGAGCAAACCCCATTCGACCAACTCGCCGGCCAGCCGATGCACGCTGGCTTTGGACACACCGCTACGACGGGTGAGTTCGGTCAGCGAGAGGTCGGTATTCGTACTGTCGAACGCGTCGACGATCAGCCTGGCCTTGGCCAATACCGAGGTCATGTCCGCAGTCGGCTCGATGTCCAGCGGTCGCGGACTGGTCGCAGATCGTGCGGAGAGTGCGGAAGACATGCTCACCTCTATCGTCGAAATGTCTGAAACCCCCCCTCGACTTCGACGTTATGCCCTTGTTCACCTTTTGTTCGGGTTTCGGGGTCCACTGGGTGAACCTGTTTCGGGGTGTTAACAATTGCGGGCCACAGCGATCATTCGTCGAACAGAGGTCGAGCGTCGAAGATGTCCGGCTCTGCTGCAGCAATACTCTGAATGATGGTCGAGTAGGCGAACCAGCCCACCTTGTCCACCCCGACCGCCTCGAACGTCTGCGCCGCGATCTTGTCGTGCAACACCACCGGATCTCCGGCGGCACACGCCGCCAACTCGGCCTGCATCGACCGTTCCATCGAGACGTACCACCACACGGCCGCCTCGACGGATGTTCCCACGGTGAGGTGGCCGTGATTGGACAGGATCACGGCCTTGTTCGTACCCAGCGCCGCGGCAATTCTTACCCCTTCTTCGGCGTCGAGAGCCACTCCGTGGTACTCGTCGTACAGTGCGTGGTCCTGGTGAAAAGCGCAGGCGTCCTGGGTGATCGGCTGCAGTAGCCGGTGCAGGGACGAGAACGCTTTTCCGTGCAGCCCGTGTGCGTGCACGGCTCCGATCACGTCCGGGCGGGCTTCGTGCACCGTGGAGTGGATGACGAAGGCTGCTCGATTCAACGGTCCCGATCCGGACAGAACGGTGCCGTCGGCACCGACGTGCAACAGCTCCTCGGGCCGCACCTGGGAGAAGTGGCGTCCGAACGGCGCGGTCCAGAAGGTATCGGGATCTTCGGGGTCACGGGCGGTGATGTGGCCGGAGATGCCCTCGTCGAGACCGAATTTCGACAATATGCGGTAGCCGCCCACTACCGCGACCTTGCGACGCGTCCGCTCTTCTGCGCTGCTCAGGCCAACGGGTGCATCCGGTATCGAGGCGAGTTCGCCAATCGATGCTGCCGAGCCCGGCATCACTTGACTCCGTAACGGCCGAGGAACCGCCTGGACAGCAACCGCAGTACGCGGTCGAACAGAAAGCCCATGATTCCGAGAGTGATGATCCCGACGAACGTCCAGTCGATGCGGCCGTAATTGCGCGCCTGCCAGATCATGGAGCCGATGCCGGCATCGGCAGCGACGATTTCGGCCGACACGATGGTCAAGAAACTGTTACCCATGGCCAACCGAGCTCCGGTCACGATTCCCGGGACCGTGGACGGCAGGACGACCGTCTTCATGATCTGTAGCCTGCCTGCGCCGAGGTTCGTCGCCGCCTGCAGCTTGTTCTCGCTGATCGCGACTGTCGCAGCGATCGTACTCACGGTCACGATGAACACCGAGGTGTAGAAGATGAGAACTACTTTGGATGTTTCGCCGATGCCGAACCACACCACCGCCAGCGTGACGAACGCGATGGGCGGGATGAACCTGAAGAATTCGATGTACGGATCGAGCAGCTGGCGGACGATATTGATGCGGCCCATGAGGATTCCCACCGGCGCGCCCACGATCACACCCAGAACCCACCCGATGAGGATTCGTTGCCCGGACGCCTGAATCGATGTCCACAGGACCCCGGTGTCGGACAGTTCTTTCGCCGCCGAGACGACGGCCGCGGGTGACGCCATCGTCGTCGGTCCGTACCACCACGCCAGGAACGACCAGAGTGCGAGACCGATTGCGGCCGAGACGACGAACAGAGCAGCGGTACGCATCGCAGACTTTCCCGCACCCCACGCTCGATTGCCCCGACCAGGCTTGGCCGGCGACGCAGCCTCGGTGCGTCCAGCGATCACGGCGGTCATAGCGTGTCCTCCTCGATACCTTGATTGCGAAGCGAGGCAACCACTTCGGCTCGAATGTCGTCTCGTAGTCGTTCGTAGAGTTCTACGACGGCGGGATGATTGCGGTCACGCGGACGTGGAGCATCGACCTCGTACACGCTCTTGATGCGAGCGCTCGGACCGGCTGTCATGACGACGACACGGTCGGCCAGGGTGATCGCTTCGTCGATGTCGTGGGTGACGAACACGACGGTGCATCCCGTGCGCCGCCAGATTCCGTCCAGTTCGGTTTGGAGAACTTGACGCGTCTGGGCGTCGAGGGCACCGAACGGCTCGTCCATCAGCACCAAGCGGGGTTGGTTGGCGAGTACGCGCGCGATCTGGACACGTTGCTTCATGCCACCGGACAATTGCGTCGGGTACTTGCTGCCCGCGTGCTTCAGGCCGACCATGGCCAAGTACTCGGCTGCGATACGCGCCTGTTCGGCCTTGTTCGATCCGTGCATGCGGGGGCCGTACGCAACGTTCTGGCTGACGGTCATCCACTCGAACAATGCTTCGGAACTCTGGAACACCATGCCGGCGTGGGTGTTGTTTCCTTTCACCGACTCGCCGTCGCAACTGATGTCGCCTGCTGCCACCGACACGAACCCGGCCAGGGCCGACAGCAGCGTCGACTTGCCGCACCCACTCGGCCCGAGCAGGCAGACGAACTCGCCCGGTCGGATGTCGAGGTCGATGCCGCTGACCACCTCCAATTCGCCGAATCTGATGGCTACGTCGCGTGCCTCGATCGGAACGCCCTCCACTGTGTCCACACTCATCGTGATCCCTCCGTCGACCAACCGACGAGGAGCGCCGTGTTCAGGTCGGGTTGGTTGTTCATGGCACCGATCTCGGTGTAGAAATCGACCACGCTCTGGGCATCGGCAACGCTGGTCGGCGTCAAATCCTCTACTGCGTAATCGATTTCGTCGATCGACTGCACCGTCTGGGCTTCGTCGACGTTCACTGCGGTCTTCGTCGCCGCCGCCGCGGCCTGCGGATCTGCTTCGACCTCTGCCGTTGCCTCCGACAGCACGTCTCGAACGGCGCGTGCGGTGTCCTCGTGACCTTCGAGCCACGACTGGGTCGTGATCGCCCAATGGTGGTAGAACCAATCGAAGTCGCCGGTGGTCGCCACGACCTTGCCGGTTCCCTGGTCGATAGCAGCGCTCGGCCAGGGCTCCCACATCACGTATCCGTCGATGTCACCGCGACTCAGGAGCGCAGGCATGTCGGTCGGGGTTGCCGAGATCATCTCGACGGAGTCGGGAGAAACACCGTTCGCTTCCAGGTACTTGACGGTCGAAATCTGGCTGAGTCCGGCGACGATGCCCAGTTTGCGTATCGATTGCGGACCGTCGACGCCGTTGCGGAGTACGACTTTGATGTATTTGCCCGACGACTCGTACGAATACATGGCACGTAGCGCCGGGTTCTGTTGGAGCTGGGCGATCGTGGTCGTGTCCGAACTACCCGCCATCTGTACCTGGCCGGTGGACAGTGCATCGACGGCTTCGCCACCTCGGCCGAACTGAACCAATTCGACGTCGAGACCGGCTTTTTCGAAGAGACCTTGCTCGTCGGCCACGAAGAACGGCGCGTACGACGCGTCGATACCGACCGCGATGCGAATGCTGCCGGTGGAGCTCGTTGCAGCCGCGGATTGGGTCGCCGGGCGGGTGCACGCACCCGCGAACAGTGCGGTGATTGCGGCGAGTGCAACAAGACTCGATGTGGTCAGTGTCGATCGTGGGGCCATGGGCGCACGCTTTCCTTGCTGTGATCTGGACCGCATTTCGCGGCGGTGTGAGGCAAAGCTAGTGGCGGTCCGACCCTGCGCCCACCAACGCGGTCCACCGTGCGGACCCGACCGATGTCTTAACGTGGCCGAAACCCAGCGCAACGATGTCGGATGAATTCGTAGTGGGGTCTGGTGGCCGGACCGTCGGACGTACACGTCAGCGCGAACACCGACATCATCATGTCTTCCGATACATGGGACTGCTGCCGCATCCGTGCGCACTCCACATCGAAAGGCACAACATGCTCTTGAAACGCACTTTTCCGACCGCCGGTCGGGCGCTGGCCGTCGTCGTGGCCTCGGTGGTCGTGCTCGCCGCAGGCTGCTCGCGACCGGCCACCGAAGCAGCGGCGACCGCCGATCTGGTCCGGATCTCGGTCGGTGTCGATCCGTCGTACGCGCCGATCTTCCTCGCTGACAGTGAGGGAATGTTCGAGGCCGCAGGCCTCGATGTCGAGGTCATCCAGACGGAGGGCGGGGCGGCCGGTGCGCAGAACGTGGTGGCGGGAACGTCGGAGCTGTCCGGCAACGCAGATTCCACTGCGCTCACTGTCATGGCCGCGAACCCGAGCCTTCGCGCACTCGGAGTGTTCCAGGATTCGGACCGCTACTTCCAGGTCGTTCTCCGGGACGGGGTCGCACCGGCGGACATCAAGACAATGGGGGTGTTTCCCGGAATTGGTTTGTACTTCACCGATTTGTACCTGCGGAGCCTGGGGATCGACCCAGCTGCGGTGACTCTGGTGACCACGAGCCCGCCGGAGCAGCCGGCGCTGCTGGCGCGAGGTGACATCGACGGGTTCATCTCCTTCGACCCGTGGGTCGGGCAAGCGGAGGATGCCGGGTCGACAGTCGTCGCGACGACCGGTGATTTCGGCGCGAAGTACTCGCAGTGGATCATCGCATCCGAGGGTTGGCTCACAGCCAACGAAGAACTTGCAGGCAAGGTGTTCTCGGTCATTGCCGAGGCATCTGCAATCGTCAACACCGATCCGGCTCGTGCAGCGAGGGCGGTGTCCTCGGAAATTCAGATGGATGCCGCCGAAGCGCAGGATCGGGTGTCGCAGATCGACTTCGGCGGTCGAGACTTCACCGAAGCCGACGTCCAGCAAGCTGGGAGCCTGGTCGACTTCTTCACTGCACAGGGCAAGTTGGCAGGTCCGGTCGACCCGTCGGCGGTGCTCCTCAGCGGCTGGGTTTCGCAGCACGCAGGCTGACAGCGCTGCCGCGGCCTCGGCACATGCGGGGCCGCGGTAGTGCCGCGCTTCCTCTCGGTCTCAGATACTCGAGCGGAATGTCACGCGTCGTACGCGACGTAGTGCAATTCTGCGTCGCGGCGCTCGTCGTACAACGTCGTGTATGCCTTCGCAATGACGTCCGGTTCGGCCTCCGGATGACCTGCCCCGATGAGGGCAGTGATGCCGACGTGGGCAACGTAAACGCCCTTGGGTTCGAGAGCGTTGTGCAGATTCAGCACCCAGTTGCGAAGGCCCGCAGCGGCGATGTTGACGTTCCCCAGGAACGGCATCGGACTGATCGAACCGCCACCGGTGGTCACCAGGATCGTTCCGTTGCCGGCGGCGACCATGTCGGGGAGGACGTCGCCGATGGCGCGCAGCGCACCGCCGATATAGAAGTCGATCTGCGGCTGCAGGTTCTCAGGCGACACCTCGAGCACGTCCACGGGAACGAGTGTCGGATCCGCCGGGGAGAATTCCAGCACGTCGATCGGTCCGAGGTCGGCCTTGATCCGGCCGAGGGCGGCTGTGATCGTGTCGGGCCGGCTCACATCGGCGGCAAAGCCGCGAGCGCGGAATCCTTCACCGGTCAGAGTGTCGGCGAGGGCATCGAGCTTCGCCTGGGTGCGAGCGACGAGGGCGATGTCGAAACCCTTGCGGCCGAACGCGCGAGCGATTTCCAGACCGAGGCCGGGACCGGCTCCGATGATGGCGATGAGGGGCATGAGGGTCCTTTCGAGAACCGCCGAGTAGTCGGTGCAGACGGGTGATGGGCTAAGTTGAGGTCAACCTCATCTAATTCATACCCTAACTTGAGGCCGTACTCAACATCTAGGAGTTGGCATGGTTCCCGAGAAAGGCCTTCGGCGAGACGCACAGGCGAACCTGGACAAGCTCCATTCCGCAGCCCTACGGGTGTTCGCCGAGCACGGGTTGGGGGCACCTCTGGAAGACATCGCTCGGGAAGCAGGCGTGAGTATCGGCACGCTCTACAACCGCGTCGGATCACGCGAAGCGCTGATCGACGCCGTCGTTCCCGCCGTCGCGGGCGAGAAACTCATGACGCTCACCGAGCACACACTGGCTCAGGGATCGCCCCGTGCAAGACTGCAGACATTCGTCGACACCATGATCGAGCTCCAGCTGAGCGACCCGGCGCTGAACGACGCCATGCTCCGACGGTTCCCGAACGCGACCACGTTGATCGACGCCTGCGAGCGCTCGACGGCTCTGGGTGCGAATCTCGTCGAAGAAGCACACGCCGCCGGCGTGCTCTCGACGTCGTTCACGGCGGACGACCTCATGGCGATGTTGTGGATAGCAGGCACGTCGAGCCGCGACGGGGCGGCACCGCCCGGCTGGCGTCGCGTCGTCGAACGCGGTCTCACCGCGGCCTGGACGCAATAGGACCGCGGAGCATCGGCGGACCTCGGAGGGGCGTTCGTTTCTCAGTTCCCGTTCGACGCATCGACCAGATTCTCTCGGAGAAAGCGGGTCGACAAGGCCGACCAGTGTTCGGCGTTGCCCATCGCGCAGTGGTCGTCGTCGGCGTACAGAACCAGTTGGGCGTTGGGTGCGTCGACGGCGAGTTCGATCGAGTCGCGGGTGCTGGCCAACGTGTCTGCGGCTCCATTGATCACCAGCAGTGGGATGTCGATATCCCGGTAGCGATGCCGTAGGGACATTTTCGAGGTCTTGCGCGCCAAGTCCAGGATTCCGGTCGCACCGAGTGTGCGGATGAGCGTCGATATCATCACCTCGGGCATCCCGATCGAGTTGATCGCGCCGAAACTGCGGTGAGTCAGCGGACCGTTGGACACCGCCACTTTCAATCGTGGATCCGACGTGGCCATGCGTGCGGACCAGTATCCGCCGAAACTGAAGCCCATCATGCCGATTCGGTCCGCGTCGATGCGCGCATCGGCCGCGAGGAAGTCGATCACTGCCGAGTACACGTTCTCGGACGCAGCTGTCATGGGTTCGTCGTACGAGTAGGTTCCGGGCATTTCCATGACGAACGTGCCCAGCCCTGCATCCCGTTGCGCCAGTAGGGGTAGCAATGTTTCGGCAATGGTCCCTTCCAGACCGTTCGTAACCAGGACTGTCGGAACGTGTTTCGCGTTCAGCGGTAGCGCGAGAATTCCGTGTACCCGGTCGGAGGTACCGGGCAGGGCGATGTCGACCACCTCCACGACATACCCCATAACCGGTGCGAGAGCGAGCAACAGCGACTCCGACAATCGAGTCGACCTGCGATAGGCGTCCTGGCGTCGCGGCGTCCCGCCCGGCCATGCGGCGACGAAGTAGTACACCAACGCCTTGATCAACCCGTCGACAGCGACCGCCGCGTCGGACGCGTCGGGGTGCTCGGCGATGAAGCGTGCGGTCGCGTGTGAATCGGCTACCGTTCCGCGGTCGGCGAGGATCGACGCCGCTGGGGCGAGTGCGCCGCCCAATTCGGACAGTACCGCGCCGGTCGGAGCATCTGTGTCGAGCAGCCGAGAACTCACGGGCGCATGCAACCGTGACAAGGCCGCATCGGCGCGTTCGAGGTGCTCGGTGGCGAACGTCGACCAGTAGGAAACCCACCTGTCGTCCTCGAAGGAGCGGCATCGAGCCAACTGGTCGCGGAACTCGTCATCGGGTATGCCGCCGAGGTGGGTGAAACGGTCCACGAACAGACGAGGCAGAAACGGCGCGACACCGCGGCTGTGCGAGGCCCTTTCGGTGGTACGGGTCAATGCTCTCGCGCTGACTCGTGCCCGCTGTCCCCATTCGATCATCGACGCCATCGTGTAGCTCCCCGTCCCTTAACGCAGATAGATCTGCTTTAGACGCACGGTAGGGCGCTCGATCGGTAAATGCAAGACTTTCTGCTTTAGCCTTGGGGTGTGGAGCACACACCTACCGATCCTCGAATACGGCGGCGACCCGGCGGTCGAGCCGCACAGGTGACGGAAGCTGTCCACGAGGCTGTGCTCGCTGCCGTCGTGGAGGTCGGTGTCGACAAGGTCGGCATTCCTGACATCAGTCGACGGGCCGGAGTGCGTGACACCACGATCTACCGGCGGTGGGGAACGCGCGAGAACTTGATTCTCGACGTCATGCTCACCGGGAGTGAGCGGATTCTTCGGGTGCCCGACACTGGCGCGCTGAAGGACGACTTGATTGCATTCGCTACTGCGCTCGACGGATATCTCGCATCTGCACTGGGGCAGGGCCTGATTCGAGTGCTCGCCTCGATCACCGACTCGCCTGCTACCGCAGAAGCACGCACTACGTTCTGGTCGCAACGGTTGCGGTCCGTACAGGTGATCATCCTCCGCGCGGTCGAGCGTTCCGAGGTGCCAGCTGATGTCGATGCCGGCCTCGCGATCGAGCTACTGATTTCACCGATTCACTTCCGCCATCTGCTGACCCGGCAACCATGCGACCGCGAGTTCATCGACAGCCTGGTGAATGCCGTAATAGGTTGCTGCCAGTGTGCTCCGGCAGATGCGACGCACGAGTGATCGCAGCTAACCCAGGACGGTCCCGGTCGACTCGGTGTTGAACTCTCTTCGGCGAGAAAAGGACCCGAGATCGACCTTCACCCCGGTGTGAGTTCCCGTGTATACGACGGGGTCGACGTCGTGGTCGTGTCCGGCCTCGACCCTCTCGATCAGAGTTGTCAGCATTCGGCCGACGACGGGTGCATTCTTGAACTGATTCCCGCTGGTGCCCATGGCAACGTAGAAGCCTGCCCGATCGGTCCGGTCGTAGATCGGGGTCCAATCCGAGGCGGCGTCGTACACGCCGGCAATTCCCCTGGGCTGGAACGGGACCGACAATCGAGGTAGACGCCGAGCGGCTCTGGTGACCTGTGCCTGGAAGCGCGCGGCAGTGCGGCTCGGGTTGGCGCTGTCGGGGTCGTCGATCCATTCCAGGGGGTCGCATTCCGGTTCGGTACCGCCGATCAACAGGCCCCCGCCCCGCTCCGGTCGCATGTACGTGCCCAGGTCCAGATCGGCGATCATGGGTCCGAGACGTGCATCCTGGTTGTAGCCTTCCGGTGCAGAGACGTGGTGGACCTCCTGCCGCAGGGGGCGTACGTCCACAGTGAAATCGCTACCTACCCCCGCCATTGCGTTGAGTGCACCCGACCAGGGGCCGGCTGCATTGACCACTATCGGGGCTTCCACGGTATCTCCGTTGTCCAAGTGCACGATCCACCTCTCGGAGACCTGCTGCTCGATACGAACCACCCGTGTCCGGAAGGTAAACCGGGCCCCAGCAGAGGCCGCAGCAGCTCCCAGGTTGGCCGCAGCGAGTCGAGGGTCGTCGACAAAGCCTGCCTGCGGCGTGAACACCGCTCCGAGCGAGGTAGCAGCATCTGCGTAGAAAGCGTCGCTGTCAACAGGTTTCGGCGGAAAGTAGGAGCCGACATCGATTCCAGGGACTCGATCGCTCAGAGTCGTCGAGTCCCAGAGTTCATATGCGACGCCGATTTCGTCGAAGAGTCGGACCGTTCGCTCGCGCGGGGCCAGGTCCACATCGAGAAACACCATGCCGCACTCGTGGAAGCGGGCCAGGTCGGTCGACGCCGAGTTGCCCAGGTGCTCCGGCCAGTTCTTCCAACACTGAGCGGACTCCCATGCCGTAGCCATACCGTCGAAGGTCGAATAGTTGAACCGAATGATCGCGCTGGAAGCGCTGGTGGATCCGAATCCCGGCCCACCTTCCTTGTCGACCACCAGAACTCGATATCCGCGTGCAGAGAGTTCGTAGGCAATGGAGTTGCCGATGACCCCCGCTCCCACGACTACCACGTCGGTCGATCGGGGCACCGTTCCTCCAGATGATTCGGTCGCGTCGTTGTCCGGAACGTGGTTTTGTTGCACAACAACAGTTTTACTGAAGCCGACGGGCGACGCTATCGACATCTGTGAACACTTCGGCCACCCGCAGCGCATCTCGTGTAGCGCATGCCGGAGGTCACGGAACCGCCCGCCCGGACGACGCTTCCCGGGCCGCAGTCAGCGACGTCAACTTCAATCCCAGATGCAAGGTAAGTCGATCATCGCCGTTGTCGAGACTGCACTCGGTGATCTGCTCGATGCGTTTGAGTCGTTGGTAAAGGGTCGCACGATGAATGCACAGCTGGTCTGCTGTTCGCCGAATATCGCAGGCGTTGTCGAAGAATGTGTTCAACGTGCTCACGAACACGTGCTGCCGGTCCGCTGCCTCGAGTACCGACACCGGAGAATTGCGTGCAGCACTGGCGATGTCGTCGTTGGACATTCGTAGGAGAGTGTCGTAGGGGCCAAGATTGCCCCATCGTGCCATGTCGCCGAGCGAGGGGACCAGCAGCGCGGCGCGAACCGCCGTGAGAGCGTGTCGATAGGCGCGAAATATCAGCCCAGGTTCGTTCACGACGTCACTGGTGCCGAGTACGAACCGAGTGTTGTTTCCGCTCAGCTGCCGGAAACGAGAAGTCGCACGCGTGGTGACGGACTCCAGCTGATGCGGTGTCAACGGTTCCGTCGTCGCGAGCAGCAACCATATTCGCGATTTCTCCACAGCGATCGAGCCGGTGCCGCTCGGGAGAGCCTGTAGCCCCTCCTGAATCGCCACTTCCATTGCTACGTCGTCCGATGTTTCGGCAGGGTTCGCACTCTCGCGCTGTGCTGCGACGACCTGATAGTGGCCAGTGTGCTCCGCTATCACTTGCTCGGCGAGCGCGTCCTCGACTGCCTGCTTCCTGACGTCGTCGGCCGAGTCGACGAGGTCACGCAGAATTGCCGCACGACGCTCGTTCGATCGCTCGCGAACCAGAAGGCGTTCGTACAGAACGATTCCCGCTCGCATAGCGGTGTTCTCTGCCTTCTGTATATCGGACGCGGTGAGAGGATTCTCGGCGGAGTCGATGAGCCAGAGAAAGCCCAACAGAAGACTCTTGCACCGCACAGGAACACAGAGCCTTTTCTGGCTCCCGGGCACATCGGGTTGGGCGAGGCCGGGTTCGATCCACGTACCGATGCCGGAAGCGAGCAGGGGGCGGGAGACTTCCTCCGGTACCGCTCGGTTCAGGATGGAGGTGATTCTCAGCGAGTCTTCGTCGCCGAAATGCCGACTTGCTGCGAGTAGGCGAATCGAGGGGTCGTCGATGGCCACAGAGCGGTGAAGCTGCGCGGCCAGGTCGTCGACGAACGTCTGAAGATCGTCGATGGGCATGACACCCTCCTTACGACGTCGATGGGCTCCACCAAATGTTAGAGCAGCCACTGCACACGATTACCGGACATGGCACTCCTTCAGGTAGCTCAAAAACGACGCCTGTACACCGGTCACGTGCGTCTCGTCGAGCATCGAGGTCGACACGACGTCGGCGCGTCCTTCGGCTCGCAATTCCTCGAGCGCGCGCAGGACGTTTCGAGCCAGACCGCGGTAGACCGGGACATCCCCCCACAGTTCGACCTTGTTCAGGGTGACGTGGAGACGAGGGTCGCGCTCGTCTATCTCCGGAAGAGCGCGGATCAGTTCGAACAATTGGCTCTCGGCACTGCTAATTCCTGGAGTTCCCGCACCGACCGTCGCGAACGGTGTTCCGCCGCGAAGCCACGCGTAGAGCGCGAAGAGGCCACCGTACGAGTACCCGAACAGGCCGTGACCGTACTCGCTGACGCGCAGGCGCGATTGCAGTAGAGGGTGCAGCTCCTGAACGAGGAAGTCGAGGAAGGCATCTGCGTTGCAGTCCGAGATCTGCGCTATGTACGCATCGATGTCCGTCTGGCTCATCGTGCCTGCTTCGCGAGCCGACTCCAGCGCGGCTACGACGTCGTCGCCGATCGGTTCTCCGGGCGGAACGAGGTCTCGGTTGCGGAGCTGCGACCAGTCCGACGCCTCCTGACCGGCGTAGCCGACGGTGATCTGGATGTAAGGCGCGATACTCAGAAACGGATCCTTCTGCGTGACGATCAACGGTGCCGTGAAACCCACTGTCCAATTGCCATCTAACACATAGATCAGGGGCACCGTGTCGGTGGATTCGGCGTATCCGGGAGGTGTGGTGATCCACACCGCGTAATCGAGCCCGGACCGGGACGTTACTTGGATGTACTCGGTGTCGGGAAGGCAACCGTGCAATATCGTGCTCATCGAATGTCCTTTACTGTCGAACCGCTCTTGACTACGAGAACGGCCATTTCCGGATTTGCAAAGACGCTGGGATCTTCGAGGGGATCGCGCTGCCACACCGCGAGGTCGGCTCGCATTCCGACGCGCACCATTCCGACGGTGTCGCCCACGCCCAGAATGTCCGCGTTGACGCTCGTCGCAGACACCAAGGCCTGCATCGGTGATTCCAGCTCGGATCGCACGCGCAATTCTTCGCCTCTCCGTTGCTGGTTGGGGCCGATGAGGTCGGAACCGAGACCGATTCTCAAACCGCTCGCGCGAGCGATCGCGAGGGCGGCTTCCATGCGCTCGCGGATTCCGGCCGCCCTCGACGCAGTCACCGGATTCACGTCCGTCACTTCGTCGTTGGACAGCAGATCGAGGACGGAGAACGTGGGGACCACGGCGACGTCGTGTTCCTTCATCGAAGCTGCTGTCTGCTCGTCGATGTCGGTTCCGTGTTCGATGCAGCGCGCGCCGGCCTGTATCGCGTTGCGGATGCCTTCTTTGCCGTGCGCGTGGACCGTGACGTAGGTACCGCGGGCAGATGCTTCCTCAACGGCCACTGCGATTTCCTCGACGGTGAACTGAGTATCGGAGAGCCGGTCGTGGCCGCCGACCACCCCGCCGGTCACACACAACTTGAGGAAGGTGGCACCTCGGCGGAACGTTTCTCGAACGTTCTTCCGAAGTTCGTCGGCATTGCCCGACATCAACGACAACGCGCACAGTCCGGGGATGTGATGGTCCGTCCACATGGCCGTCGGTTCCCACTCGGCACCGTAGTACCCGTGCCCGCCCACCTGGCATTGGACGGGTCCGCACGACAAGACATGTGGACCACGTACCTTGCCCTTGGCGAGAACGCCCACGACGCCGCCGTCGATGCCGCCGGTATCACGAACGGTCGTGAATCCGGCGTCGAGCGCGAACCCCGCCGTTGTGAAAATGTCGGCAGCAACCTCTGCGGCAGACAGTTCGAATCCGAACTGCGCGCGGATAGGGCTGGACAGGCCGAGGTGGACGTGTGCATCGATCAGGCCAGGGGTCAGTAGTCTGCCGTCCAGGTCGACAGTCGTCGCACCCGCCGGAGCGCTGCCGACCGCGGTGATGATGCCATCCGTCACGCACACATCCACAGCGGATGGTTCTCTACCGGAACCGTCCGCGACTCTTCCTCCTGCGTACCATGTCTCCGTCACACAACCTCCCGGTCTTCGTCTCGACCGATGTCTCCGAGGCACGCCGACATCGGCGCGTAATGTTGGGCCGTCGAATACATCATGGTGTCTAGTCGCCGGAACCAACAGTGACCGTGCGATGCGACTTCGGCGACCTGCAATCGACAAACGTCGTGTCTACGTCTTCGATTCCGGTATTCCGCGCCACAGGACGGGAAGAGCGATCACGGCGATCGCCGTTGCGTAGAAGGCCGGTGACAGGGTGTTGCCCGTCGCGTTCACCAGTGCCTCGCACACCAACGGTGCCGTACCGGCGAAGAGTGCATAGGCCACGTTGTACGGGAGTGCCGTACCCGTGAATCGTGCATGTGTGGGCATCATTTCCAGAACCGCGAGAAGGGCGGAAGCCAGCAACGCTTGGACGATGACCAGGGCCAGCAACGCAAGTGCGATCGCAACGATGTTTCCCGTTCCGATGAGTAGGTAGCTCGGTATCGCGACGAAGATCGACGACACCATGCCGATCCGGACGAGTGGCCGCCGGCCGACTCGGTCCACCGTGGCTCCGAAGTAGACGTACAGGGGAACTGCCACCACCAGTGCGCTCGACGTCAGTAACAGAGCAGTCGTGCTCGAGACTCGAGCCGCGTGAACCAGGAACGTCGGCATGTAGCCGATCAGCATGTGAGTGGCAACGCCCAGCGCGGCGAAGTAGACGAACGCGGTGATCAGGGACTGCCGGTGATGGCGGAGCAGATCAGCCATAGGATGAATCGGGAGAGATTCTCTTTCCTTCATTTCCGTGAAAGCCGGAGTTTCCTCGACAGCAAGCCTCAGAAACAGGCCCGCAAGTGCGACAATTCCGCCGATGACGAACGGCCAACGCCACCCGCCATTCAGGAAATACTCTGCACCAACCGAATTGAACGACAGGACCGTCACCGTTGCGAAGATGCTTCCGACGAACGACGAGCCGGCGATTATCCCCGCGTACAGGCCACGACGGTGGTACGGCGCATGTTCGACGACAAACGTAGCTGCTCCGGTGTATTCGCCTCCCGCCGAAAATCCCTGTACCAATCTGCAGACCAGCAACAACAGCGGTGCAGCGGCACCGATCGATGCGTACGTGGGAAGCAGGCCTATTGCGGCCGTCGAGCACCCCATGAGAGTGATGGCCAGTGAGAGCGATCCCCGTCGACCGAATCGGTCACCGAGTCTTCCGAAGAAGACTCCACCTGCTGGTCTGGCCAAGAAGGCGACTCCGTACAGGGCAAAGGTGGCCAGCAGTGCGCCACTCCCGAATTCCGCCGGAAAGAACACTGTCGCGAGAACAACAGCGCTGAATCCGTAGATGGTGAAATCGAACCATTCGACGATATTTCCTGTTGCACCGGCAATCAATGCTTTCCGACGAGTGAGCGACAGTGCTGTCGACCCTTCTGCCGGGGTCTTGACGGGAACATCGGCTGCACCGGTCATGGCAGTTCCTTCGGTGGTAGGTGGACATCGTGCAACGACGGCGGAACTCCGAAGTATCCTGGAATGCACGTGACAAAACCGTTGCTACACAGTCGAACTCACGAGGTCGGTTCGACACGAGGAAAGCCTATGGCAGGCAACCTGGGCTGCGACATCGTCATTTGTTCACGGTAGCCGGGTGAAACCGCGGCACGTGTCGCATACGAATCTGCGCGGGGATGGCGACAGTCGGCGTCAGCTCGGTCCGAAACGCTCTGTTCGGATGTTCCCAGCCGAGTGACCCCGCGCCACCAACATGTCCGCGACCGTGTCGACGAAGCTCGTGGGCCCGCAGATGTAGCAGCGCGGCTCGAACTCCGCCGGCCATCCGTGAGCGTCGATGTCTTTCAACGTGATTCGACCGAGTGGCCGTGTGCTGCCGGCAGGAGCACGCCGCGTGTGGATCATCGTGACGTCCACTCCCGCCGGAGGGTGAGCCCACTCGTCCGCGAAGTACACCTCTGCTGGTTCGCGCACGGAGTACAACACTCGGAAGGGCACCCGCCCGCCCGTCGCAGACGCCTGCGCGCGAACCATGGCGCGGAGCGGGACGATGCCGGAACCACCACCCACCAACAGAATCGGCGGAGACGGGGTCTCCGACGGTTGGGACGGCCGCCAGACGAACCATCGACCCACCGGCCCGCGGATTTCGATGCGATCGCCGACCTCGACGGACTCGACCAAGTAGGGCGACACCTCACCGTCCGCGACGTTCTGCACGGCGATCTCGATACGCGACGTGCCGTCGGGTGCCGAGGCCAAGGAGTAGCTGCGCTGTGCGCTGTAGCCGTCCTCGGCGGTGAGCTTGACGTCCACGTGCTGCCCGGCGAGATGGCCGGGCCAACCGTCGACGTCGAGAACAAGGGTGGACGCGGTGGGTGTCTCACGCCGCACGGCCGCAGCCGTAGCAACGAGCCAGGGTTTCGCCCCAGCCGCCGAAGTCACGTCAGTCGCCCTGGTAGCGCTGCTCGCGCCACGGGTCTCCGTAGTCGTGGTACCCACCACGCTCCCAGAAACCTTGTTCGTTCTCCAGGGTGAGCTCGATGCGTGAGATCCACTTGGCCGATTTCCAGAAGTACAGATGCGGAACGAGAAGCCTTGCCGGACCGCCGTGTTCGCGAGCCAGGGGAGCACCGTCGAACTCGGTGACCAGCCAGGCCTTCCCGTCCCTGAGATCTTCGAGGGGGAGATTGGTGGTGTAACCGTCGAAGCCGTGCACCACGACGTACCCGGCATCGGTGTCGAGACCGTCCAACAGAACGTCCAGGCTCACGCCCTTCCACGTGGTGTCGAGCTTCGACCACTTGGTGACGCAGTGAATGTCGACGGTCGGAGTCTCGTGCGGAAGTGCCGCGAATTCGTCCCAGGTCCAACTGCGAGTGTCGCCCCGTTCGGTGGTGACCGAGAACGACCACGTGTCGGTCGCGACCACGGGCGCAGGCCCGATCGCGAGGACGGGAAAATCCTTGGTCAGATACTGACCGGGGG
This sequence comes from Rhodococcus sp. 06-1460-1B, assembly GCF_002258475.1. Classification (NCBI taxonomy): domain Bacteria; kingdom Bacillati; phylum Actinomycetota; class Actinomycetes; order Mycobacteriales; family Nocardiaceae; genus Rhodococcus; species Rhodococcus sp. 06-1460-1B. The sequence goes on along the minus strand of NZ_NOYS01000041.1, from coordinate 73,594 downwards.
GAGTGCGCCCGTCGTCGCCGCGTCGTCGGCCCACGAAGCCCTTCGAGATCAGTGCCATGGTGAAGAATTGTGCGCTCGTTGTCGCGAGTCTGACAAGTCGGGTGACGGTGTCGGCTACCTGCGCTTCGGGGGGAGCACGTGGGATCGATGCGGAGTTCGCCGTGCTTCGTACCGGTACGGTCGAGGTGTGGACACTTCTATCGTCGACGCACCATGTGGTGCGGCATGAGTATTTCCGCCGCCGACCGTGCATTTCTGGCGCGTGCTGTGGATCTGGCGTCGGCCGCAGTGAGTACGGGCAACGATCCGTTCGGTTCGGTGCTGGTGTCGGGAAGCGGTGAAGTGCTTGCGGAAGATCGCAATCGCGTCGGCGATCGACACGATCCCACCCAGCACCCCGAGATCGCTCTGTCACGGTGGGCTGCGACCAATCTGAACCCCAGTGAGCGACGATCGTCGACGGTATACACCTCCGGTGAGCACTGTGCGATGTGCGCGGCGAGCCACGGAATTGTCGGGCTCGGACGTATCGTCTACGCCACCTCGACAGCCCAATTGCTCACGTGGCTGGAAGAATTCGGTGCTGCGCCGCTCGCGATCACGCCGCTCACCATCACGCAGGTCGTGCCGGGAGCAGTGGTCGACGGGCCGGTCGCCGAGTTCAGCGACGCTGTCCGTGACCTGCACAGGCAACGTCACACGTCCACGGCGTAGCGAAGGGTGAGCGAAATCTTCGAAGGCCGCCGAACGAGAACGTCGACATCGGCACTCGTGATGACCGGTGGTATCGGTGTTGCACTCGCGTGGCTCCAGTGTCTTCTGATCCGTCAGCAGTTCGCGGTGGGATTGTGGGTCATCGTGGTGGCCGTCGTGGCCACCTGTCTCGTCGCGTCCGATGCCAGAAAGCATGTAGCCGTAGGAACTTCGCTCGGTGCAGTGACCGTGGTCGCTCAGGTCGCCTGGTTGGTGACGCCCTTTCACGCGCTGTGGGTCGTGAGCGCAACCGCGGGGACTGCGCTCGGGTTCTTTCTGCTCGGATCGGCGTGGGCGGGCTCCTCGGATGGCACTCGCCGGGTGGTTCTCGCCGTACCGGCCGGCCTCGCTGCCTCGATTGCGTTGGTGGTTTCCGCAGTGACGATCACTACGGCCGCCAGTCCAGCGCCGCTGGTTCGAGCGCTGCAGTCGTTGGGGCAGAGCAATTCCTTCGTTTCTGCCGCGCCGACAGCGACGTCGGTAGTGAACGGAGCAGGTCGCACCAATGACATCGAATACGGCTCGACGCTTCCCAATTCGTTTCTCGACATCTACATCGCCGACAACGATCCGTCGGTCAGCCGTCCCACGTACGTCATGGTGCACGGCGGGGGATGGATAGCGGGGGACAAGGCCGACGGTGATTCCGAACTCGGGACGGACAACCCATATTTCGCGTCGGGGGCGGGCCCCGTACTCGACGCCGGTTTCAACCTGGTGTCGGTGAATTATGCGTTCGCACCGGAATACCGTTTTCCCACGCAGACGATCCAGTTGGGTGAGGCTCTACAGTTCTTGGAAACGAACGCCGACCGATACGGCTTGGACATGAGCCGCGTCGTGCTCGCCGGAAGCAGCGCGGGTGGTCAGATCGTGGGTAGCTACGCCAATGTTCGGACCAACCCCGACTACGCACGGGCGCTGGGCATCGAACCCACGATGGATCGAAGCGCGTTGAAGGCCTTGGTGTTCGACAGTGCAGTCCTCGATGTGGGGAGGGCCGGCTCGCCGCAATCTCCGAGTCCGTCGAACGGCTTTCTGTACGACATCGGTGCACGCAGCTACCTCGACACCACCGATGCCGATTGGCTGGCGCGCGCAAACGTCACGGAGAACGCCACCTCCGACTTCCCGCCGAGCTTCATCGCCGACGGCAACACCGGCACGTTCCCCGATCAGGCGGCCGAACTGAGCGCGAAGCTGGACAGAATGGGCGTCGCCAATCGCTTGAATCTATACAGCAAGAACGAGGGGACCCTCGAGCATGCATTCATGACCACGGGCTCGCAGTGGACCGACGAGTACAACCGGCTCAGGATCGAGTTCCTCCGCGGCATCGTCGGATAGCAGAGCAGTCGCTGACGCACTCGCCTGGCCGCTACTGCACTGGCACCCGTATCCGGCCGACCGAACCGGAAACGGCGGCCAACCGGAGTTTCGTTTCGTCTTCCGATCCGGGGGCGGCGGTCATGATGACGATTTTCAGCTCCGCGTCTCCGTCGGTGAGTACGTCGCAGTCGACGGTGATCGGTCCGACGGTCGGATGGTGGACCACTTTGTGATCCTCGCGATGTGAACCGACGGCACCGACCGACCACAGAGACTCGAATTCTGAACTGCCGGTGCGTAATTCTTCGATCAGGCCCCTCAGTCTCGAGTCTCTGGGAAACCGCCCGGTGGCTCGCCGAAGGTCGGACACCACGGCAGCTCGGACTGCTGCGTCGCCGCCGGACGGCGTCACCGGCCAGGCGGACATTCCGGGTGTGTCCGCGCCGACGGGGAAACAGTCACGAGCGAAGTTTCTCTTGGAGTGCGAGACGGACGACGGATCACCGACCAGCGCGGCCCAACTCCGGTTCCACCAGAGCAGTTGCCAATCGGCGGCGAAGACGGCAACTGCACCCTCGTCGAGTCGGCCGACAACCCGCCGCACTCCGGGCGGAATGTGGTCGGAGATAGTCCCGTCGGCCGGCGGAATGTGGCCGGCCAAGCGGTAGAAATGGTCTCGCTCGGGAAGAGTCAGCTGGAGAGCCCGCGCCAAGGACGACACCACCTGCACCGACGGTGTCGTCGCTCGTCCCTGTTCGAGCCGCACTACGTAGTCCACGGAGATGCCCGCGAGATCGGCGAGGTCCTCGCGTCGGAGCCCCGTGGCCCGTCGAGAGCGTCCGGTCGTCAGTCCGACAGCATCGGGTGAGAGTCGATCACGCCACGATCTGATCGTCGCGCCGAGTCCGTCCGTTGTCGAGGTCACGACTCCATTGTCACTCTTCGGGCGGGTGTGAGGGTGGTACCGATTGTCCTACCGTCCAGGCGTGCCTGGAGCACACGCCGGTCGACCTGAACACTGGGGCCATGACCATCACATTCATCACCGGAGCAAACAAGGGCCTAGGTTACGAAACCGCGCGCCGACTGATCGATCAGGGCCACACCGTGATCCTCGGAGCACGTGACGCCGAGCGGGGTAGGAATGCTGCAGCAGCGTTGGGCGCTCGGTTCGTTCGAATCGACGTCACCGATGCCGAATCCGTCGCATCGGCAGCTGCGGACGTACAACGGCAGGAGGGGGTTGTCGACGTACTGATCAACAACGCGGGCGTTCCCGGACCGCACAGCGCCATCGAAGAACTGACCGCCGAGGATGTGCAGTCGGTACTCGATGTCAACGTCCTCGGAATCGTCCGAACCACAACAGCATTCCTTCCACTACTGCGCCGCTCCACCGATCCCGTCATCGTCAACGTCAGCAGTGGAATGGGTTCGTTCGCGGCGACACACGATCCGTCTCGCGTCGAATCCAGCGTGATTGCTCCGGCCTACACCGCGTCGAAGTCGGCTGTCACGATGCTGACGACGCAGTATGCCAAGGGCCTGAGTGACATTCGCATCAATGCCGCCGATCCGGGCTACACCGCAACCGAATTCAACGGAAACAGCGGGCCGCAAACCGTCACCGAGGGGACCGACGCCATCGTGCAGCTCGCCACCGAAGGGCCCGGCCACGGATCCGGGCGGTTCATCGACCGCCACGGAACCGTCAGCTGGTGACCGGTTCCGCGGCAGTCAGCGTCAGCCGATCACACTCTGCAGGTCCATCCCCGCCGGCTTCTTCAGCGGAGTGAACGTTCCGACGCTCTGCTCGACGGCTCGGGCTGCCGCGAGTGCGATGTGGTCGCCGTTGCGTGGAGCGATCAGCTGAACTCCGGACGGGATGCCGTCCGAGTCGAGCCCGGTGGGCACGGCGACCGAGGGCAGGCCGAGGAGGTTGACCGTCACCAGTAACCGGTGATCACGCCACAGTTGCGTGGTCGCTTCGGGACCGGACAAGTCGTAGCCGACGGCAGTCATCCGCCGCGCCGAGACCGGGCCCAACACGATCGGGTACTCGGCGTGAAACCTCTCCCACGCTGCCGAAATCAGCACACGCTGACCCCACGCAGCCTTGTACTCCGCGATCGACTCGTAGACCTCGGTCTCCGAGGAGTTGTCGAGGAAATACTGCGTTGCGCCCGCGCCGAGGGGCTCGGCACCGCTGTCGGGCTGGAAATTGCCGACGAACTCGGTGACCGAGAGCCGACGCCACAGCACCGCACCTTCCTCGATCATGGGTGCCTCGGCCTCGACGACCTCCCACCCCGCAGCGGCCAGAGCATCGGCAGCTATCGAGATTGCCTCGGCCACTTGCGGGTCCACACCCCACCCGGCGGGATCGCGCGTGACGGCGACGCGTCGTACGCCGTCGTAGGTGGCCGGGTGGGGAATCGAGGACGCCATCGGATCCAGGCCGTCCGACCCGTGCATCAGCGAGAAGGCGGTGTCCAGGTCGTCGACCCGGCGAGCGATCGGTCCGTTCACAGCGAAGAACTGCTCAGTCAGTGGCCAGGCCTCGACGGGTGAGGGTGCCGGCACACGGCCAGCCGACGGTCGCAGTGCGCAGATACCGGCAGCGTAGGCCGGCAATCGTAGAGATCCGCCGTAGTCGTTGCCGAGTCCGATGACGGACATGCCGGTGGCCACGGCGACGCTGTCTCCGCCGCTGGAGCCGCCGGCGACTCGGTCACGATCCCAGGGGTTGTAGGTCCGCCCGAAGAGTTCGTTGTCGGTGTCCCAACGCAATCCGGTGTCGGGCATGTTTCCCCGGCCGATCGGGATCGCGCCTGCTTCCATCAGCCGTCGGACCATTGTCGAATCCGACGTCGGAATCGCATCCGCGAGGAAGGTCCAGCCTTGCGTCGACGCAGACCACGTCAGGTCGATGTTCTCCTTCACAGAGATCGGTACCCCTGCGAGGTCACCGACATCCTCACCGTCGGCGATTCGGCGATCGATGGTGTCCGCGAGTTCGCGTGCGCGGTCGTGGAATACGACGGTGAGAGCGCCGAGGTGACCGTTGGCCTCGGCGATGCGGTCGAGGTGCGCGTCGATCACCTCGCGTGCGGTCACTGCGCGAGTACGAACGAGTCGCGCTATCTCGCGGGCGCTGAGCGTCCAGAGAACGGGGTGTGCCTGAGTCATGCTGTGCCTCCTGTGGAGTGGGACGGGAGTGATCAGGCCAGAACTTCGAAGACGTCGATCGTGGTGCCGGTTGCGTGGGACGTAGCGCGGCCCACGAACACCGAACGCGTGAGCCACTGAAGTCGTGGTGACGTCGTCCGAAATCGGGGAGTGGACTGGAAGTAGCCCATCTCTTCGCCGGACTCACCGGGGAGGTGACGGACTATCCCGAGGTTGACCACGTCGACGATGTCGTCCTGATCGGTACGAATCAGGTATCGCGCTTCGACCCGGTAGGCGTCGTCCGCGCGAGTCAGGCACCAGTCACCACCGCCGGGAATGATGGTTCCGGAAACATCGCCTTCGATGGTTCCGCCGATGATGGGAATGAACTCGAGCAGCTCGGTGGCTCGTTGTTCGAGGGGTAGGTAGGGGCCGGTGTCGGCGACGATGCGGAATGTGAATCGCAGCTCGGGTGCCGTGGGGGCGTCCATGGCTCGTCCTGTCTCGGGTCGTATCTTTTTGGTGTTGCAGTGACTATGGTCATAGTCACGGTGATAGTCAATAGCATTCACTAAGGAAATTGCGTCAGAGCGAGACGGAAACACGTCCGAACGCGCTCGATGCGTCGGACGCGAAGGGATGTGCCGATGAGTGCGGACGTACGCAAGCGTCGCAAGAGGGGATCGCTGTCGCAGGAGGAAATAATTGCCGCGGCATTGAGAATTCTCGACACCGAGGGCGAGCCGTCGTTGAAATTCTCGCGACTGGGTGACGAGTTGAAGGCGTCCCCGACGGCGGTGTACCGACACTTCGCAAGTCGCCACGACCTGCTCACCGCAGTGGCCGATCATCTCGACGAGCTGTCTCTGGACGGCTACGAGCCGACCGACGACTGGCGCGCGGATCTCGAAGATCTCGCGTGGCGTGCGTGGCGAACGACGACGGCGCACCCGGCGGCGGCCGCTGCCACGTTCTTCCTGATAACCAACGGACCGAACGAACTCAGGGCCGTCGAATGGGTTCTTCGGGCGATGCACATGGCCGGTTTGCGAGGCCGTGCCGCGGTGATCCAGTATCAGGTCTTCGCGAATCTGGTTCTCGGTTCGGTCAGTGCCGAGGGCGCTCGGCTCAGTGCGTCGGACCCGCGCGAAGTGGAGGAAGGGTGGGTCCAGGTCTACGCCCCGAAGCATCCCGAGAAGTTCCCGTATGCGGAGCAAGCCAAAGCCGAACTGGCACGGATGAATTACGAAGAGGTGTTCGCCAAGCAGATCGAGATGTACCTCGACGCGCTCGAGGCTCTTGCTTCGAGGGACCGAGAGTAGGTCCTTCCCCCCCCGGGGGTTTCATCGTTCGCTCGTTCGATTGTGGAGGTGCTCGACTCATGGTTTCGACTGCGGCCCAGATCGATAGGCCCGTAGCGGTGGTGACGGGTGCAGGCGGCCCCGACGGTATCGGGTTCGCCTGCGCACGAGCATTGGCGGCAACACACTCGCTCGTCATCGCTGCTACGTCGTCGCGGATCGAGCTCCGTGTTGCGGAGTTGACTGCTACCGGTGCGCAGGTGATCGGCTTCGTCGGCGATCTCACCGACTCGTCGACCGCGAAGCGACTGGTGAACGACGCAGTCGAACAGTTCGGCCGGGTAGATGTATTGGTGAACAACGCGGGCATGACCGCAACAACGGGCAGTGAAGAACAAACTCCGGCCGAGCTGACCTCGGACGATCAGTGGCACGCGGCAATTTCACGCAACCTCGACACGAACTTCTTCGTCACCCGCGCCGCGCTCGAGCCCATGGCGGAGCAGCGGTTCGGACGAATCGTGAACGTAGGGTCGGTATCCGGCTCGGTGATGGCCTACGGAGGAGATGCCTCGTACCACGCTGCCAAGGCGGCATTGGTGGGTTTGACGCGGTCGATAGCGATCGATAACGCGCATCGCGGAATCACTGCCAATATCGTTGCGCCAGGCTGGATCGCGACGGGATCGGCAACCGAACACGAAAACGCAATGGGAGCGGCCAGCCCGCTGGGGCGTTCCGGAAGGCCCGACGAAGTCGCGGCACTCGTCGCATTCCTCGCATCCGCATCGGCGTCGTACATTACCGGCCAGGTCCTCGTTGTCGACGGCGGTAACTCCATCGCCGAAGAGCGAGGCCGCGGCACGCACGCGTGACTACTCGAACCCCAACGTCGAGTAGCGGATACTCGACGGCGACGCGGAGCTGGCACCCTCGACGAAACGAGAGAAATCGATGAGCACCAAACCTCCACTTCTGTTGCTGCACGGAGTGACGATGTCGGCTCGAGCGTGGGACACCGTCGCACCGTTGCTCGAGAGGAACTACGACCTCGTCGTCCCGACCGCAGCGGGTCATCGCGGTGGACATCGTCTCGATCACGCGAGTATCGGTGCTCTGACCGATGTGACAGAGCAGCTGCTCGATGATCGTGGTCTCGACACCGTGCACATCGCGGGCAATTCGATGGGAGGGTGGATGGGTATCGAGCTCGCTCGCAGAGGCCGGGCCCGGTCGGTGTGCGCGCTCTCGCCCGCCGGTTTCTGGGAGCCCGACGCCGATCCGGGTAAGAGTCGGGCGACGTTGATCCGAACCAAGAAGCTGGCCGACGCCACCAGCTCGCTGATGCCGCCGCTGATGCGGTTCGGGTTCGTTCGCCAGCTCGCCATGCGTGATATTGCGTTGCGCGGCAAGCAGATGACGCACCAGCAGGCTGCCGCATCGTTCGAAGACCTCGTCGGATGCGATGCGACTCACGACCTGTTGAACACCCGCGAGAGCGTGGCACCGTTCGCCGAAATGCCGTGCCCTGTCACCGTGGCGTGGTCGAGTGGAGACCGCATCTTCCCGCCCGAACATTTCGTCCCTGCGGCCCGTCAGCGGCTACCCGGGGCGCATTTCGTCACGCTGGCAAACGTCGGCCATGTGCCGATGATCGACGATGCGGCACTGGTGGCGAAGACGATCGAGGAGTCCATCGTCGGTCGTTGACCACAAGAATCAGATCGTCGGCTCCAGGGCGTCGGCGAGCATGTGCATCGCTGCGGTGGTGGAAAGCGAACGCACACTTGCCCTGTCACCGGGCAGTCGAAGTGTCCGGGTGACGGTCGGCTGATCGCGGACGGCAATCGCGAAGCACACGGTGCCGACGGGCTTGAGTTCGGTGCCACCGCCGGGGCCTGCGATGCCACTGGTCGAGACAGCGATGTCGACACCCACCCGGTTCAGCGCGCCCTCCGCCATCAGTGCAGCCACCGGTTCGCTCACGGCTCCGTGCTGGTCGATGACCTCGGCTGGAACACCGAGAAGTTCGGTCTTCGCTTCGTTTGCATACGACACCACCGCGCCGATCACATATGCCGACGACCCGGCACGGTCGGTGAGACGAGCGGCGATCATGCCGCCCGTGCACGATTCTGCCGTTGCGATGCGACGGCCCGTCAAGCGACTCGCCACGATGTCGTCGATAGTAGATCCGTCGGTCGAAAAGACCTGTGAGCAATAGTGTTTCTCGATAAGTGCTGCGACGTCGGAGTATGCGGCCGCCGCTGATTCTGCATAGCGCGTCACCATTTCGAGTTCACCCTGGCGCAGGCAGGTGGTGATCTCGAGGTCGCCGAATCCCGTTATCTCGCGCTCCGCTGTTCGTAGGGTCGCCGCGAGGTCGGCCTCCGACAGACCGTACGCGCGGATGGTGTCCTGGCGAACCGCAGTACTCCTGGCCAACACTCGCGAGACCGGCGCTGTCTGCACAGCTTCGGGCCACATGGCCTGTAGTTCGCGCGGTGGGCCCGGCAGAATCAGAACCGCAGGCAGCATCCCGGAGTCACTCGCTGGTATCGCGACGCCGGGAGCAGTGCCGGTCGGCGAAATGGACAGCGCGCCTTGCGGAACCATGGCTTGCTTGCGGATGCCCGCGAGAAGGGGCTCCGAATCGGTCGAGGAACTCAGGCGGCTCCGCCAACGCTGCACGATCTGCTGGATGCGCTCCTCGAGTTCGACGTCGAGTTGCAGTTCTCGACCGTACAACGCGGCAACGGTCGCGACCGTGAGATCGTCGGCGGTCGGCCCCAACCCACCAGTGGTGACAATGAGGTCCATACGCTGATCGGCGAGGAAACGAAGTTGTGCGGTGAGATCATCGGGCCTGTCCCCGCACACGGTGATGTGGGCGACGTCGACGCCCAGTTCCAAGAGACGTTGGGCGACCCATGGGCCGTTCCTGTCGGACACCCGACCCGAAAGAACCTCGGTTCCCGTAACCACAACACCTGCTCGCACTGACATTCTTCGACTTTACTGTCACCGGGTTCGAGTGGACTCGTGACGGTGGTTCGATCGACACCGAATCCGGGGCCGCGGTGAGTTTCCGTACCGACGGCAGTCGATACCGGCGACATCGTGCATCTCGAACATCGGAGAACATCATGACCACGACGACCACTCCTGCAACCACGTCACGTACCGCTGCGCGCGTCGGCTGGGTCCTCACCGGCCTGCTGGCGCTGTTTCTGATCTTCGATATCGTCGGCAAATTGCTGAATGTGCAGCAGGTGAAAGACGCGACGGTGGAATTGGGGCTGCGCGACGAGATGACGCCCGTCATCGGCGTCGTGCTACTGGTGTGCTTGGTGCTGTACGTGGTGCCGCGCACCGCATTTCTGGGTGCCGTTCTCCTGACCGGCTATCTCGGTGGTGCCGTTCTCACCAACTGGCGGGTCGACAAGCCGCTCTTCAGCACGGTCCTGTTCGCGGTCTACGTCGGGATTCTTGCATGGGGTGCGCTGTACCTACGGGATCCGAAGGTGCGTCAGGTCGTGCCGATAGTGCGGTAGCGAGACGCCGCCTGTCGACACATGTAAGGGTCAGGACAACGGATTCAGACCCGACGTGACGGGACCCTCCAACACGGAGCCGTCGGCAGCGAAACGCGAACCGTGCAGCGGGCAGTCCCAGGACTTTTCGGCATCGTTCCACGCCACGATGCCGCCGAGGTGTGGGCACACCGCAGACACGCGGTGGGTGACGCCGTCGACGGTGCAGACAGCCTTCGGTGCGATGCCGGGCTCGACGTGGCCCTGACCCTCGACCAGTGGGGTTTTCGAGCCCCCGGTGATCGGCTTCGCCCATCCTTTCGTCATGTTCAGTCCCACGTTGGCATTGATACGGATCGCGTCGACGATGCCGGTGAGTTGGCGCAGATTCCAGCTGTCGTACGCGCCGGCCCAGTCGGTTCGACCGCCGAACGCCCGCTGTGCAAGAACGAGCGCGGACGCCGCGGCGTTCGTCATTCCCCATTTGTCGTACCCGGTGGCGACCCAGATGCGATCGTCGCCGGGCAGCAGTGGTCCGGCGTACGGCAGCGCGTCGATCGACCCGTAATCCTGCGCAGACCATCTGTATCGTCGTCGGGCCCCGGGGAAGTTCTCTGCGGTCCATTCGTCGAGGTCGTTCACCTGGGCCTGCGGAGAAGACTCGCGCCCGACGACGTGGTCGTTTCCACCGATGAGGAGTAGATCGCCGGCCGGGGTGGGCGCGTACCGGATCGATCGGCTGGGGGAGTCGGCCGAGAGGTACATTCCGCGTGGAACGTCGCCGTCGATCTCGTACGCAGCGGCATACGACCGCATCGGTTCCATTCGAGCGAAGAATGCACCGCGATCGAGAATGGGTGTGCCAGTGGCCAAGACGACCCGCGACCCGCGGAGTGGACCCTGATCCGTCTTGACGTCGACGTGACGAAGCCTTCGTCTCACACCGAGAGCTCGGGTGCCTTCGGTGATGTCCGCACCCGCGCTAGAGGCGTCCTCAGCCAAGGCAATGAGGGCGTCCATCGGATCGAACTGAGCTTGGTCCGGAACAGACACGGCACCGGCGACGTCGAAGGGAAGTTCGGTGTCGGTGCCGTAGGAGGCGTTCAGTCCGGCACCGAGAGCGACGCGCAATTCATCGCGAACGGCGGTGAGACCGGAGCTGGTCGTGGCGTACGTATGCGCGGTCTCGCGTTGGACAGCAATACCCCGCTCCGCGCAGTAGTCGAGCAGCCATTGCTGCCCAGCAGTGTTGCCCTGCACGTAACGTCGCACCTGCTGCTGCGAGTGTTTCGACGCTATCGACGACAGCTTCGTGCCCTGCAGAACACTGATCTTGGCTGTCGTGTTTCCCGTTGCGACAGCGCCGATCGTGCGGGCTTCGAGCACCGCGACGCGTTCTCCGGCTCGTGCGAACAGCAGGGCGGTGACCAAACCTGTGAGTCCGGCCCCGATGACCACGGTGTCGTACTTCTGTCTGAAATCGATCGCGCGGTAGGGCGTGCGGTCGGGTCGGTCGAGCCAGAGTGAGTTGGGCGGCATACAACCGAGTTCCCGCCTTCGTCGTCGCGAAACCCGGCAAAACCAGATCGCCGTACGCCGTCGTCAGTGAACGATATCGCCGGGCGGACGCGCAAGAGCGACGCAATTGCGGCCGTTGCGTTTCGCGCGATACAAAGCCTCGTCGGCGGCGGCGAGTGTTCGGTCGAACACGGTGCGGGTGGAGCGTGGATCCACCTGTGGCAGTGCGGCACCGACGCTGACGGTGATCGGGATGTCGTCTGCGACGTTATGGACGGCCTGTCGAAGGCGCTCGGCGAATTCGCCGAGCGTCGGCGTCGGATCCGAGACGAGGACGACGAATTCGTCGCCGCCCAGTCGTGAGACCGTCGCGTGTCGGCCGGCGCTCATGGTCAATCGCATTGCCGTCAGCCTCAACGCGACATCGCCCGCGGAGTGGCCGTGGTGGTCGTTGACGGCTTTGAAGTGGTCGATATCGATCAGCAACAAGGCCGGACGAACGGGGTCGTTGCCGGCACCGACTGCTCTGGCTTCCAGGCCTCGCCGGTTGAGCACTCCGGTCAGTGGGTCGGTCATCGCGTCGGACAGATGAACCCGAGAGGAGTGCAGTACTGCTCGTGAGAACGCCGACAGCAGCGTGACAGCGCCGTTGATCACCGTGATGGCCACGACGACTCGGAGGACGACCGATACGGCGTCGGTAGGGGTCTTCGCCAGCGCTGAAGATCCGAGTACGAGCATGTACACCGTGCTCCACCCGACGTGGAACCCGATCACTTTCGGTCGAGCGAAGTGCGCGGCGTACGCACCGACCAGTGCGAGAAGCATCGCACCCTGAAGCGCTGCAAGAGGATCAGCGTAGGTTGCCGTCACCACGGTGACACCGAGTTCGCAATACACGACGAACCAGTTGTTGACGGGTGCGCGGCGAGACCACCAGTCCATCCCGAATTCGGCTTTGCTCATGATCCGGGCGACGGGAATCGTGCTGATGCACACGGCGTAGGTCAGTACGGTGCCGAGTCCTTCGGTGGGGCCGTCCTGCGTGAACGTGGTGCCGATGCCGAGCAGCCCGAACAGCAGTGTCTGAACGACAACCCCCGTCCGCAGCAGCGGGTCGGGTGTCTCGTCGTTCGCCCGCATGCCGGCCGGTCGCTCGGTGGGCGCACGTCTTGCCGGTGAGTCCCGATGTCTACCCACCGAAACCGTCTCGTGTCATGTCCGATCGCCAGCGCAGACTGGCTCGGACTGCCTCCCCGACACGGTCGGCGAGGTCGGCGGCGAGTGGCTCGGAGTGGTGAAACGTAGGCGCCTGTTTCGGTTTCGGCAACCGGGCCGGTTCGAGCTTCGGTGCATGCCCGTCGATGCCCAACCGGAAGGCACTGTCCGGAGCCATCCGAGTCGAGGGTATGCGTTCGGCGTTGCGCGGAACCGCCGAACAGTCGATGGTGAGCAGCGTTCGATCCGGGCGCGCGAACGTCTGCTTGTCGGCAAGCGCGACATACAGTCCGTCGTTCGCCTCGGCGCGCGTCGCCAGTCGTGCGACGACCCGTCGAATGCGCTGCTGGCACTGTGTTCGGTCCGACGACACGACCAGCTCGGCACCCGGGACGGAAGATCGTGTGCTGCGCGCCGACTCCGTCAAGGACGTCCAGATGGCGTCGTCGTCCTCACCGAAATATGTTCGCAACAGCCAGAGTTCGGAGCTGCTCGCGCCGTCGGGCATGGTGATCCAATCCGAGAACTGTGGGGTGCGCCGAACGTGCGGTCAGGCGGAGGGGACAGCCCGGAGTTGCACGGGCACAGTATCGGCGAGGAAGGTCAGCTGATCTCCGATCACCGAGGAGAACAGCGGCTCCACGTACGGGTCGAAATGACCGCCTACGTAGGTTCGAACCGTCGCACCGCGGACTTTTGCCGCGGCGCGTTGTGCGACGGACGCCGGGGTCACTGTGTCTTCGGACGCAATCTGCACCAAAGTGGGGCAGTCGATACGTGACATCGTTCTCCCGGGGGAGTAGCGCCAGATCTTCAGAAGGATTCGTGCAGCGACGGTTTCGGGGTAGTCGCCGTCGGACAGTCCGGACTCGAGGACGAGACGGTCACGCCCCTTCATCGCGTCGGGCGAGACCATCACGGCTCGTTGGCCGGGTAGTCCGACGCTGTCGACGTAGCGCGGCGATCGGCCGAGGACAGCGCGCACACCGTCGGACATAGCGGCCGGAGCCAGCCGCACAGCCTGTCGCAATCCGGTTGCGCGAACAGCGGCAATGCCGTCGATGTGGGGAACCTGGGCGATGACGGCTGCGAATCGAACCCCGTTGCCCGCCAATGTCAATACGTGGCCACCGGCGAACGACGTTCCCCACGCGACGACTCGATTCTCGTCGACTCCGTCCAATGAGCGAGCGAAGTCGACTGCGTTTCGCCAGTCGGTGAGCTGTTCGTTCACGTCCAACAGCTGGCGCGGTTCGCCCTCGCTGTCCCCGAAGAACCGGTAGTCGAAGACGCACACCACGTAACCGGCCGCGACGAAACGCTCCGCGTAGGCGTACAGGCGCATGGCTCGGGGACTGCCGAACCCGTGGGCCATGACAATCACCGGCAGACGGTTGGAGGCCGGGCTGCGTGGGCGGAAAACCGTAGCAGCGCAACGAACTCCGTTCGAGTGGAATGACGTCTCGGTACGGGTGAAACCGGTGTGGTCGTCGGTGATCATGCGATTGTTCCTCTGTTCAGCAAAGACTGTATGGATCGAAACTCGTTACTTGAAGGGATTGAGTGTCCTGCCGAGGTAGTACCCGATACGTGTCGGAATCGGTTTGGCTGCAACAGCAGTCGCTTTGTTGACCAACCCGGGCACGCACACCGGAGTGCCGTTCTCGACCGCGCGCCATCCCTCGCGAACGACGTCCTCGGGGTTCTGCCACAGGATCGAGGGGAGTTTGGACGTGGCCGCCTCCCTGGTCCCCATGACGTCGTGGAACTCGCTGTGCGTGAAGCCCGGGCAGAGCGCGGTGACGTGAATGCCGTGGGGACGCAGCTCCATGTCGAGTGACTGCGACATGTCGAGTACGTAGGACTTGATGCCGGTGTACAGCAAACTGGCCGCGGGGGGAAGCAGGGCCGCCAGCGACGAGAGGTTGACGATGCGCCCGTATCCTCGCTCTTTCATGCCAGGAACAGTGAGGTGAGCAAGTTCGGTCACCGCCGTGATCATCACCTGGATCTCCGCGGCCAGCGACTCGAATGAAGCGTCGGCGAACTTCGAATTCCCGGACATTCCAGCATTGTTGACGAGTATGTCGATGTCCACCCCCAGGGCTCGCGTGCGCTCCATGATCGCGCGGGGAGCGTCGCGATCGGCCAGGTCGGCGGCCACCACGTCGCACCGCACGCTGTGGCGCGTGGTGAGCTCGTCTGCCAGTGCAGTCAACCGATCCTCGCGACGGGCTACCAGAACGAGGTTGTGTCCCTCGGCGGCGAGGTGACGGGCGAAGGCCGCGCCGATGCCTGCGGATGCGCCGGTGATCAGGGCTGTGCGTCCGGTGTTCGACATCTGCCACGTCTCCATCTCTTGAACGGTCATCAAGAACGGTAGCAGTGTCTTGAATGGCATTCAAGATAAACTCCGGGACATGCCCAAGAATCGCGGACTGCACGACAGGGAGAGCAAGCGCGACGACATCGTCGCCGCTGCCCGCGAGATGTTCGTATCCGACGGTTTCGAGCGCGCATCGATCAGCCGTCTGGCGAAAGCTGTCGGGATAACCCCGAACACCGTGTACTGGTACTTCGACGACAAGGACGACATCCTGGTCGCAGTGCTGACCGCTATCGCGGCCGAGGACGCGGCAGATTATGCGACCGTCGCGGATCGATCCCTGGCCGACCGTTTGGTCTGGCTCGTGGAGCAACTGCAGAGGGTGGGCCCTCTGGTGTCGACGGTGCACGACCGAGTTGCCAAGTCGGCAGCAATCGAACACTGGCACAACGGTTTCCACCACTTCGCGGAATCGTTGTTCGCTTCCGATATCGAGAAGGCTGGACTGTCCGGGTCCGAAGCCGATGCGATGCTGCGCATCGGCACGTTCGTCGTGGAGGGATTGCTGACGCACGCCCCGGCTCCGGAGGTCGTCCGTTCGGTGATCGATCGATTGGTCGCGACCATACCGCCTGTTTCGCGTACCAGCTCTACCGAATGACTCCGGTGCGCTGCGGATCTCGTGGTCGGTCGGTCAGCAGCCCGATCTCGGCAACAGTCAGGTCGGTCCGCGGGTCCCGCCACACGGCCGTTCCGTCGCACACCACCGGCAGGAGTAGTCGCTTCTCCTGGATCGGCCACTGAATGAACGGGTAATAGCCACCGCACGCGTCGACGATCCGAGTGGGTGCGCCGTGACCGGAGTCCGGGACGAACAGAAGACGCCACTCCTCGACGCATTCGAAAGCCTGCCATTCCATCGCTTCAGGCTGGCATACGAGCGCGCTGGGGCGATACCGAATTATGTTCGGCCGCCCCGCAGACCCGCGGCCCTGAAACCCGGTGCTCCCCCTCGAAGAACAGTAGGTGAGATGAGCCGCTGACGTCCGTGGATCAGGCCGTCAACAGGGATTTCACTGCGAGCAGGTCCACCTGGCGGATGGTCGGCGGCTCGGCCAGAAGCTCCTGCTGACGTTCGCGAAGCGACTTCACGATGCTGCCGTGCAGGTGGTCTTGGCGTCCGTCCTCGTCGGGGAACGTGTCGTAGATCGCGAACGTGTTCTCGCTCAACTTGATTGCATACCAGGTTGTGGTGCCCGGCTCGTCGAGTGCGTGGGCGTGCATCTCGGTGAGCCAGTTTTCCAGGGCGTCTGCCGTGTCGGGTTTGGCGGTGAGGGTGACCAGGAGTCCGACATTGCGGGGTGCGACGCGAATGGTCGTCGGCGGGGCCGGCCGGGGACCGGTCGTCGCGGTGGGCCGAAATGCCGCGCCGGGATGGTCGTCACGCAGCCGCGGCTGCCCCAGCACCAGTTCTCGCAGGGAGGTGGCCTCGGTTCGGTTGGTGTCGGGAATCAACCCGCGGCGACGGAGTTCGGGGGTGATCAATTCACCGAAGTCGCGGAACGTCTCGAAGTTGGTGACGCGAGCGATGTTGAAGCCGTCGACGTCGGCGATCTCGATCCACTCCTCGAAGTGATCGACGATCGTCTTCGGTGAGCCCACGATGCTCGCGCTCATGCCGCCCACGCACAGCCACTCCGCCAGTTTGCGCGGTGTCCATACCAATTCGCTGTCGACCCGAGTGAGCATGTCGCTGAACGCACGGATGCCGTCGCCTCGGAACTGGTCCAACGGCTTGTCGGGGTCGGCTCCCGAGAGATCGACTCCGGTCCATCCGCCCCACAGTGCCAGAGCGGCGTCGACCTGGGCGTGCTTCTGAACCTGCAGCAGTTTTTCGTGCGCGGCCTCGTCGGTCTCGGCGACGATGGGGGTGAGCATCATGATGATCTTCAGGCTTCGCGGATCGCGTCCCTGCTCGGCGGCCAACATGCGGTACTGGTCGACGATGGGGCGAACGTCGTGGGGGTTGACTCCGACGAGGAAGACCGCTTCGGCGTGCTTGGCGGCGAACTTGCGCCCCCGGGCCGACGCCCCGGCCTGGAACAGGAACGGCGTGCGTTGCGGGGACGGTTCGCCCAGATGCGCACCGGGAACGGTGAAGTACTTACCGGCATGGTCGATGTCGTGCACCTTGGACGGCTCGGTGTAGACGCCACGAGCGCGGTCGCGCACCACCGCGTCCTCTTCCCACGAGCCCTCCCACAGCTTGTAGCAGACCTCCATGAACTCGTCGGCGATCTCGTACCGCTCGTCGTGCGAGATCTGCTGCGTCAGGCCGAGATTGACTGCCGCGCTCTGCTGGTAGGACGTCACGACGTTCCACGCCACCCGGCCTTTGGTGAGGTGGTCGAGTGTCGTCATGGTCTTGGCGAACTTGTACGGCAGCTCGTAGGTGGACGAGACCGTCGCACCGTAACTCAGCGTCTTCGTCGCCGCGGCCATGGCCGAGATCGTCAACAGCGGATCGGCTACGGGCGCCTGCGCAGCGGTACGCAGTGCGGCGTCTCGGTTGCCGCCGTACACGTCGTAGAACCCCAGGACGTCGGCCAGGAAGAGGATGTCGAAACCCGCCGCTTCCAGCGTCTGGGCCAATTCCACCCAGTACTCGATGTCGGTGTAGCGGTGAGTCTGGTCATCGGCGTCGGTCCACATGCCGGGGTTCTGGTGCACCACGCACGCCATGTCGAAAGCGCTCAGTACCAGCTGCTTGCGTGCGGTGTCGGGCCCTGCGTTCATGTTCGGCTCTTTCGATCAGCGGGTCGGAGTACTGGGGTGAACCTGCTGCTCATCGCAGGTCGGTCGACATCAGACCTTGGAGGCGAGCACGTCGAACGACTGCACCGACGGCGCGTGCGCGAGCAGGTCGTCGGACAGTCGGGTGAGCACCCGATGGCCGTCCTGGCCGAGGGGCACCTTGCTTTCGGACGAACCGAAGATTCCGAACTCGGTGTTGGTGATTCGATACGCGTACCACGTCGCGGTCTGCGGATCCCGCGCCACCGATCCGAGTGCTTCGCCCAGGATCGCGGCGACCTCGTCCTGCTTTCCCTCTCGTGCGACCAGGTGGATCAGAGTTCCGTTGTTGAGCGCCATGCGGTGCGACTGTCCTCACTGTTGGGCAGACCGACGTCTACCACGGCTCGAGCATCGCCATCGAAGCTAACCCGTCCGAGTCCGTGCAGCGACGGTTCGAATCACCCTGATTCGAAGCCTGGCCAGCGGTCGCCGAGCGTGCGAAAGCGGCGACTCGAGTTGGCCGATGTCGCGGTGGGGCTCCTCTTGGCCTGTCGAGCGCGGTTCCTGACACGTCTGTGCAGAGCGAGTGCGAGGTCGACCGCCTGCCAGTACAGAATTCCGACGATGATCGACAGAACGAATGCCAGCACGGGGTGGTCGTCGCGGAGTGGCAGGTAGACCTGAAAGTGGGTCAGGTAGATGTAGAGCGAGGCGCTCGCCAACACTCCTGCCACCCGGCTCAGCATGATGGGGAATGGAATCGAAGACAGCCATACCAACATGCACAGGCCGACAGTGACGATGACTTCTCGTTGTGTGTCACCGAAGAAGAATCCGGGCACCGTGCCAACGATGGCCGCCGTCACCCACAGCTGCTGCCGGACAGTGTTCGCTTGCGCCGCAGCCCAACCCAAGGCGAACAACCAGAAGACCACCGACGCGGTCAGAATGCGGTTGGGGCTGTCGTCGATGTCGATCAGGCCATAGCGGGCGACGAGACCCAGGCCCACGAGTCCCATCGGGAACCAGAACGGTTGACAGCGCTCGAGACGATCGACGAACGGCACGAAAAGCAAAGCAGCTACGGCGAGAACGATGTACACGATCGCTTCGACGAACCAGTACCGCCATTCCGCAGACCACCCGTCCGGGCCGAGGATTCCGTTGAGCAGAAATGCACTGGTGATTCGATAGTCCCCGGTGAGGGCGATGACAGATCCGATCCAGAGCATGCTAGGAACGGCTATTCGGGCGACGCTGCGCAATACACGCCGCAAGCGCTCGTTGCGGTCGGCTGCGCCGAGGTGAAAGCGGGCGAAGTTGTAGCCGGCAATTCCGAGCAGTACGTGTGCTCCGCCGAGTACCGCGAACAGGTGGATGTGCGAGCCGACGATCAGAACGATCGCCAGGGCGCGCAGCAGGACGTTCGTCTCCACTCGGCGCCAACCGCGGCGCATGCGCGGGCCACGATCCAACTGCCGCACCGGTGTGGTGTGCCAATTCTCCGGGAGATGGCCCAGCATGGCCTCGAGGCGCAGGGACATACGGACGTAGGACAGGGAGTCGCCGCCCGAACTCACGAACGTACTGTCATCGTCCACCCGCGAGCAGTGCAGGATCTCGGCGAACAGCGCCTTCACGTCAGAGGTGGTCGAGACGGCGTCCGCAGGGTCGAGTTCGTGCCGGTTCGCGATGTCCGCGACCGCTCGCAGATCGGGTTTGCCGGTGGGCGTTCGCGGCAGTTCGTCGACGAGGCACACTCGGACCGCGGCGTCGGGGAGGCTGCTGGTCCGAGCGGCCGTGCGGCGGACCTTGTCGACTTCTCCGCCCTCCACGACGACGACCAGCTCGTCGACACCACCGGTGCAGCACGCCGTCAGCCCGTGCTGTGCGAGTGCGGACTCGACGTGCTGCAGGTCGATACGCAGGCCGAACACCTTCGCGAATCGACTTCGGCGCCCCACCACCTCGTAGAACCCGTCGTCCGTGAGCCGCGCGAGGTCGCCGGTGTGTAGTTCGCCCGCGAGGGTGTCACCGAGGCGAAGGTCGTCGGGACCCTCTGCGTAGCCGAGCATGACGTTCGGCCCGGAGTAGACGAGTTCGCCTGTCCCACTAGGGGAGTCGTCGACTGTCTCCAGGCGGAAGGAACCTCCGGGAATCGGACGGCCGATTGTGTGCGGGTGGGTGGCGGCGAGATCGGATGGCAGATAGGCCATTCGGGCGGTTGCCTCGGTCTGCCCGTACATGACGAACAGATCCCATCCCCGACGTCGACCCAGCTCGGCATATTTCCGGACGCGATCCGGCGGCATCTTGCCACCGGCCTGCGTGATGTAGCGCAGCTCGGGCAGATCCAGCCCTTCGAACCCCATCCGGTCGAGTAGATCGAAGGTGTACGGCACGCCGGCGAACGTTGTTCCGCGCTGAGTCCGCACGAGGTTCCAGAAGTTGGGATCGGTGACGGAAGAATCGGTCAGAATCAAGGCGGCACCGCGTAGAAGGTGGCTGTGCACGACCGATAACCCGTAGCAGTAGTGCATGGGCAGCGTCGTCACCGCTCGGTCGGTGGCGCGGATGCCGAGATACTCCGCGATCGACTCGGCGTTGGACTGCACGTTTCGGTGCGAGAGTCGGACGAGCTTGGGCGAACCGGTCGAGCCGGACGTGCTGAGCAGCAACGCGAGGTCGGGGTGCAGGTGATGCCCAGGTTGTCGGTCATCCTTCTCGATGACGCTGTGGCCGTCGACGGTGCGTACCACCACATCGGGCCGGTAGGCGTCGATCAGGCCGTCGAAGTGGCCGGAACTGTCGCCCGGAGCCAGCAGTACCGGATGCCCGGCCCGCAGCGCCGCCAGATAGGTGACAATCACGTCGATGTCGTTGGAACCGGCGATCATCACGAGACAACGCGTCGTCCCGAGTTCCGATACCCGACGCTCGACACGTTCGTCGAGGTCACGGTAGGTAAGCGTCTCGTGTGCCGCGATCAGGGCAGCTTCGTCACCGAAGCGGCCGAGGTCGCGCGCGAAGCGCACACCGGGTCGGTCGAGGTACGTCATCTCGCTGAGCACCGACGGAGTCTATATAAGGAATGCCGAACCTAACTAGAGGTCCTGTAGTGCTTACATCGCTCGGTATTGTCTTGGTCGCTCCACGGGGGCGAGGCGGCCGATCGTGGCCTAATCTCGAGGCGATGCGAATAGCGGTGGTGGAGGACGACGACGGCGTCGGCGACGCGTTGGTGGACGCGCTGACCGAGGTGGGGCACGACCCTGTCCGGATGCGCCGCGGTGCCGACCTGCTGCTCGGGTACCACGGCATGGGTGTCGTTCTCCTCGATCTCGGCTTGCCCGACATGGACGGCCTCGAGGCGCTTCGTAAGCTGCGGACCCTGAGTTCGGTGCCCGTGGTGGTGCTGACCGCGCGGGACGACGAGCGGTCGGTGGTCCGAGCGCTGCGCGCGGGCGCGGACGACTACGTCGTCAAGCCCGCTCGGTTGGGGGAGTTGCACGCGAGGCTGGAAGTGGCAGCGCGGCGACGGAGCGCAACGAGTGATGCGGCGGTGGATCGGCTCGAGTTGGGCGACGTGGTCGTCGATCTCGTCGGGCGCAGTGTCGAAGTCGACGGGCGAGACATCGGGCTGACCACCAAAGAGTTCGACCTGCTTGCGCACCTGGCGACTCGGCGTGGTGAAGCGGTGAGCCGCGAACAGCTGATGGATGCGATCTGGGGCGATGCGTACGTGGCGATCTCGCGATCGCTCGACGTGCACATGACGACGTTGCGTGCCAAGCTCGGCCGACCCGGGACCATCGCCACGATCCGCGGCTTCGGCTACCGCTGGGACGGCTGACGTGCGGCGCCGGGTTCTCGTGGTGCTTATGGTCTACTCGGCCGTCGTCGTTCTCGCGCTGTCGGTTCCGCTGGGATTGTTGCTGGGGCGCGAACGCGCCCAACGATTCGGTGAGAATCGAGCTGCCGCTGCAACGTACTTCGCGGAACTGAGCTCCCGGGAGGACGAGTCGGGTGATTCTCGAATCCGAGAGTCGGTGCAGCGCTACAACGATCTGTACGGCGAGGGGATCGTGGTGGTCGACCGCACCGGAGCGGTCCGTGCTGCATCGGGTCTGGATACGACGCGCACGGACGTTCAACAGGCGGTGGCCGGTGCCCTGCGCAATCAACGCGGTGGCCTTCCGTCGAGTGTGACGCCGTGGTCGCCGTCGTCGGTACTGGTGGCAGCACCGATCGGTGGGGGAACGCAGGTCGACGGTGCCGTGGTGATCGCAGCCTCCGCCGACGCGGCCCGCCGGGATGTGGCGATCGGGTGGGCGGTGATCGCTGTCGGTGCGCTGCTGATCTTGGCCACGGTGGCGCTGATCGCTGCTGCGTTGTCGCGCTGGGTCGTTCGTCCACTGACGTCGTTGTCGATGCGAGTCCAATCGTTCGGCGACGCCTTTCACGATCGCCGGCCTCTCGACGACTCGCCACGTCTCGAGTCGGACGCACACGTCGGTCCGCCCGAGGTTCGAGCGCTCTCGCGTGCGTTCGACGCGATGGCAGACGATGTGGAGAACGCGACCGCTGCGCAGCGTCGTCTCGTGGCCGACACCGCCCATGCATTGCGTAACCCGTTGGCGGCATTACGAATTCGACTGGACGTGTTGGGAATGCGGGTGCCCGAATCGGTCGCCGAAGCGCACCAGCGAACGACACTGGAGGTCGATCGGCTCGACTCCGTCGTCGAGGATCTTCTCGTTCTCGCTGCTGCCGAGACGCCGGTCCTGCATCGCGAGACCGCGTGCGACGTACTGTTCGTGCTCACCGACAGAGTCCGATTCTGGTCGAGCGCACTGACAGTGGCCGGGCTGACCGTCCATGTCGCGGATCCCGACCCGGGAGCCGATCACACTGCTGCGGTACCGGAGGAAGACCTGGTGCGCATGCTCGACGCGATCCTGAGCAACGCGACCAAGTACGCCGGTTCGGGAGCGGATGTCGACATCGACTGCCGAGCCGGCGACGATCACGTCGTGGTGTCGATCACCGACACCGGCCCAGGTGTATCCGCTGCCGAATTACCGATGATCGCGGACCGGTTCTTTCGGGCATCGAGTGCTCACGGGACCGGAACGGGGCTCGGCCTGGCAATAGTCGCGGCCCTGATCGAACGAGTGGGAGGACGCCTCGAGGTCGACGCTCATCGACCGTCCGGTTTGATCGTCCGAATGCTGCTCCCGCGTCACGGCTCGAGCGGGTCCTTGTCCTAAGGGAGTGTTAGGAAACGCGAAACAGCTTGGTTCTGGCTGTGCTGGGGGTCACAGTAGAAGGACTTCGGTTGCCGTCACGCGTTCGGCGACCCACCCGCAAGCTATCTGTGGAAGGACCTGCCCATGGCCAACGAGGCCACTTCGACCGCTGGTTCGTCTCGTGCGAACCCGCCGGTCTCGTCTCCCGCAGCCACCCGCCGCGCCGTCTACAACACACTGCGTGGGTCGTCGGGCAACCTCGTCGAGTGGTACGACGTGTACGTCTACACCGTCTTCGCGACGTATTTCGAGAATCAGTTCTTCGACTCGGCGGACAAGAATTCGACCATCTACGTCTACGGGATCTTCGCGGTCACGTTCCTGATGCGTCCGGTCGGTTCGTGGTTCTTCGGACGCTACGCAGACCGGAACGGTCGCCGAGCCGCACTGACATTCAGCGTCTCGCTGATGGCGGCCTGCTCGATGGTCATCGCGTTCACCCCCGGCCGGGAGAGCATCGGTGTATGGGCCGCGGTCATTCTGATTCTGTGCCGTCTGGTGCAGGGCTTCGCCACCGGTGGTGAGTACGGAGCGTCGGCGACATACATGTCCGAGGCCGCCACTCGTGAGCGTCGCGGATTCTTCTCCTCGTTCCAGTACGTCACGCTGATCGGTGGCCACGTTCTGGCGCAGGTCACGCTGCTGCTCATGCAGGTCTTCTTCGAGCGGGAGCAGATCGAGGACTTCGGTTGGCGCATAGCGTTCTTCATCGGTGGCGTCGCCGCAGTGGTTGTCTTCTGGCTGCGCCGCAGCATGGACGAGTCCCTGACGAAGGATCAGCTCGAGGCAGTTCGTAGCGGTGCTGATCAGGCGTCCGGATCTCTCAAGGAATTGGTCGGAAAGCACTGGCGCGCTCTGCTGATCTGTTTCATGGTGACCGCCGGTGGCACCATCGCGTTCTACACCTACAGCGTCAATGCACCCTCGATGATCAAGGCAGCGTACGAGGACCGCGGAATGACCGGGACCTGGATCAACCTGTTCGGGCTGATCTTCCTGATGTTGCTGCAGCCCATCGGCGGTTTGATCAGCGACAAGGTGGGACGTAAGCCTCTGCTGGTCTTCTTCGGCGTCGGCGGCGTGCTCTACACCTACGTGCTCATCACGTATCTGCCGTCGGCGACGTCGGTGGTGCAGTCCTTGGCGCTGGTCTGCGTCGGCTACGTCATCCTCACCGGCTACACCTCGATCAACGCGATCGTCAAAGCCGAATTGTTCCCCTCGCACATTCGCGCCTTGGGAGTCGGCCTCGGGTACGCGCTGGCGAACTCCGCGTTCGGTGGTACCGCTCCGTTGATCTACCAGGCCGCGAAGAACGGTGGGCACGTCGGGTGGTTCATCCTGTACGTGACCGTCGTCATCGGCATCTCGCTCCTGGTGTACATCTTCGTGCTGCGGAACAAGACCGAGACCGTCCTCGACAGGGAGCAGGGCAAGGCCTTCGCGTGACCTGTGACGACTTACAGTGAGTGACATGCTCCGGCCCGCTGCGTTGTTCTCTCGAAGAACAGCTCTGCGGGCCGGTGTCGTGTCGCTGACCGCAGTGGCCATGGGAGCCTGCGCCACGGACCCGCCGATGCAACTGCGCCTGGCGGCGGGCGAGGTGGGCGGCTTCTTCTGGGAGTTCTCCGGCTTGCTGTCCGACGCGGCTGCCGGACTGTCGGAGGTCGAGGTCGTGCCGCTCACGACATCCGGTTCTCTCGACAACCTCGACGCGTTGATCTCCGGTCGTGCCGAACTGGCGATGACACTGATCGACGCCGCATACAGCCACCCGAGTACCGACCTGGCTGCGGTCGGATGCGTCTACGAGAACTACTTCCAGGTCGCTGTGCGGGCGGACTCGACCATCCTCGCAGCGAGTGATCTACGGGGACGACGAGTGAGTACCGGCGCGCCCGGATCGGGGGCGACGGTTCTCTCGCATCGGATCCTCGACGCGGCCGGCGTCTCGGGACCGGATGCAGTTCGTGAAGTTCAATTGTCGATGAAGGCGGCTGCGACCGCGTTGTCCGACAACGAGATCGACGCGGTGATGTGGGCGGGTGGATTGCCGACCCCGGCTTTCGCCGACCCGAGTAGCGAGATCCGCTTGCTCGAATTGGGCAGTCTCGTTCCGAACCTGCGTCGGGCGTTCGGCACCGCGTACGAGGCGGTCCCGGTTCCGGCGAACGTGTACGGCTCGCACCCGGAGGTGACGACCGTCGGAATTCCGAATCTGCTGTTGGCCCACCCCGATGTGCCGAACCGAGTTGTCGCCGCACTGGTGAGCGTTCTGCTCGACCGATCGTCGGCCCTGGTCCCCGGGCAAGCGATCGGCAGCCAATTTCTCGACGCACGCTCACTGGTCATGACAGGCGGTATTCCTCTGCACCCGGGGGCCGAAGAGGAATACCGCGCTCGACACGGTTAGACGGCGGGCACTACCAGCTCACAACCTCGCTGCGAGTCGGTGGTACGCCGCGTTCCATCGGAGAGTCTGCTGAAACCCACGCGTCGTGGTGCCGGAATCGATGGCGAGCAGCTCGACACCGATCATGTCCGAGAATGCCTCCAGCACAGGCAGACCGATGGCGGTACTCAACACCGTGTGGTGGGGTGCGCCTGCGGTCAACCACGATTCGGCCGACACCGACAGTGAGGGCTGCGGTTCCCACACTGCGCATGCCACGGGTAGTTTCGGCAGCGCCTCGTCGGGCTCGACCACGTCGATCACGTTGGCCGTCAATCGGAATCGCTCACCGACGTCGGACAGTCCGACGACGACGCCATGCCCCGGATCGGCCGTGAATCGCAGCCGCACCGGATCCTCGCGGCCGCCGATCGAGAGTGGATGAATTTCCAGTGTCGGACGAGACGTCGTGATGGACGGGCACACCTCCAGCATGTGTGCACCGAGGATCTTCTCCTCACCGGGGACGAGGTGGTAGGTGTAGTCCTCCATGAAGGACGTACCGCCCTCCAGTCCCTCGGCCATGACCTTCATGCCGCGCAACAACATCGACGTCTTCCAGTCGCCCTCGCCGCCGAAGCCGTAACCGTCGGCCATCAGTCGCTGCACCGCCAATCCTGGCAACTGACGCAGGCCGCCGAGGTCCTCGAAATTGGTGGTGAACGCCTTGAACCCGCCGTCGGTGAGGAACTGCCGCATTCCCGCTTCGACGCGTGCGCCGTAGCGGAGGGAGTCGTGACGATCCCCGTCCTTGTCGAGGCTCGGTGAGAGGTCGTAGAGCGACCGATACTCGTCGACTAGTTCCGAGACGGCCGACTCGCTGACGCTGTCGACAACGTCCACGAGATCATTGACGCCGTAGGTGTTCACGGAGACGCCGAAGCGCAGCTGTGCCTCCACCTTGTCGCCTTCGGTCACTGCGACGTCGCGCATGTTGTCGCCGAAGCGGGCCAGTTTCAGCGAACGCAATTCGGCCCGGCCGAGTGCCGCGCGCGCCCACTGTTCCGCCCGCGTCCGTACCGACGGATTGTCGACGTGGCCCGCGATGGTGGTGCGCAGTACGCCGACCCTGGACTCGATGTGCCCGAACTCGCGATCACCGTGCGCAGCCTGGTTCAGATTCATGAACTCCATGTCGATCGTGGACCAGGGCAACGACATTCCGGCCTGCGTGTGCAGGTGCAGCAGTGGAACATCGAGCGCGTCCAGGCCTGCGATCCACATCTTGGCCGGCGAGAAAGTGTGCATCCAGGTGACGACGCCGATGCAGTCCTCGGCGGCGTTGGCCTCCCGCATGCACCGCAGGATCGCGGACGCGTCGAGCAGCACCGGCTTCCAGACGACGGATACCGGCAGTGCGCCGTCGAGTTTGTCTGCGATCTCCCGTGATTGGACTGCCACCTGCT
This sequence comes from Rhodococcus sp. 06-1460-1B, assembly GCF_002258475.1. Lineage (NCBI taxonomy): Bacteria > Bacillati > Actinomycetota > Actinomycetes > Mycobacteriales > Nocardiaceae > Rhodococcus > Rhodococcus sp. 06-1460-1B. Next base: position 46,482 of record NZ_NOYS01000041.1, on the reverse strand, counting down.
CGAGCGTCTCGGGACCGTAGAGGCCTTGACTGCCGGTGAGAAACCATACTTCGGACATGGAGAATGTACCTTCCGTGGAAAAATGTGGCGCTGATCAGCGCTGGCCGTAGACGTTCTGGTAGCGGTCGTAGAGTGCGTCGACCGACGTGCGGGGGATGGGAAGCGGTTGTCCCAGTTGATATGACAGGTGCACCGATCGGGCCACGTCCTCGCACATGACCGCCGCTTTCACCGCAGATCGGGCCGACGAGCCAACCGCGAAGACGCCGTGGTTCTGCATGAGTACTGCCGGAGAGCGGCTGTCTGCGAGGGTGTCGACGATGCCGCGCCCGATCGAGTCGTCGCCGATCACGGCGAACGGACCCACCGGAATGTCGCCGCCGAATTCGTCGGCGCACATCGTGGTCACGACCGGAATGGGTTCTCCTCGTGCGGCCCACGCCACCGCGTAGGGCGAATGAGTGTGCACCACACCGTTGATATGGTCGAGGTGCCGATAGACGTATGCCTGCGCCTCGGTGTCCGAGGACGGCGCGTGGTCTCCTTCGACCACTCGACCGTGCAGATCGCACACCACCATGTTGCCCGGTGTCAGGTCGTCGTAGGAGACGCCGCTCGGCTTGATGACCATGAGGTCTCGACCGGGAACGCGCGCGGACACGTTGCCCGCCGTCCACACGACCAGTCCGTAGCGCACCAGTTCCGCATGCAGTGCGCACACGTCCTTGCGAATCTCCTCGACGACCTCGCGAACATCGTCGACAACTGTCATTTCGCTTCCAGCTTCCTCGTCAGGGCTGCGCGACGCAGTGATCGCAGCCGGCGCATCGTCGGTACGTCCCGACCGAAGCGATCGTGCAGTTCCAGGTAGATCTCGTACAGCGAGTCGTATGCCTCCGAGCGGGACTCGTCCGGATTGAATGCACCGCGGCGGACCTTGCCCATCGACTTCGACGCCACCGGCACGTCCGGGTAGCAGCCTGCGGCCACTGCCGCGTGGATGGCGGAGCCCAAGGCGGGGCCCTGCGCGGACGCGATGACGGACAACGGCATTCGTAGCACGTCGGCGTAGATCTGCATCAGCAGTGGGTTGCGGGCCAGCCCTCCCGCCACGACGAATTCGTCGACGGGAACGCCGCTGTCGCGGAACGTCTCGACGATGACGCGGGTGCCGAATGCCGTGGCCTCGAGCAGTGCGCGGTACGTGTCCTCGGGCCGCGTCGCAAGCGTCGATCCGATGACCAGACCGGACAGTTCGTGATCGACCAGGATCGACCGATTGCCGCTGTGCCAGTCGAGCGCGACCAGACCGTGCTCGCCCACCTCTTGGGCCGACGCGAGCCGCGTCAGGTATTCGTGCACGGACTCGCCTGCGGCAGTTGCCGCTTCACTGTAGGACGCGGGAACTCCGGTGCGGGTGAACCACCCGAAGATGTCGCCGACCCCGCTCTGGCCCGCCTCGTACCCGTACGACCCCGCGACGATGCCGCCGTCGACGACGCCGCACATACCCGGAACGTCGTTCAACACGGTCGAACTCATGACGTGGCAGGTGGATGTTCCCATGATGGCGACCATGCGGCCCGATTCGACGGCACCCGCAGCCGGGGCCGTGACGTGCGCATCCACGTTTCCGACCGCGACGGCTATGCCCTCGGGCAATCCCGTCCATGCCGCGGCCTCGGCGGTCAACGTGCCTGCACGCGAGCCCAATTCGCCCAGTGGTTGGTCGAGCTTCTCGGCTACGAACCCACCGAACCCGGGCGCGAGCTCGGTGAGGAAATCGACGGAAGGGTACTTGCCGTCCTGATAGATGCCCTTGTATCCCGCGGTGCAGGCATTACGCACGTAGTTTCCGCACAGTTGCCAGACGATCCAGTCGGCCGCCTCGACCCACCGGTCCATGGCCTCGTAGATCTCGGCGTCCTCCTCGTGAATCTGCAGCGCCTTGGCGAATTCCCATTCCGAGGAGATCAAGCCGCCGTAGCGGGGGAGCCAGCTCTCACCGCGACGGGCGGCCAGTTCGTTGATCCGGTCGGCCTGTCCCTGCGCCGCATGGTGTTTCCACAGTTTGACGTATGCGTGTGGGCGATCGACGAACCGCGGGTCTTCGCTGAGCGGCGTGCCGTCCGCGTAGGTCGGCACCATGGTGCATGCGGTGAAGTCGGTCCCGATGCCCACCACCTGCTCCGGCGCGATGCCCGCGGCGGCCATCGCAGCGGGGACGGCGCGGCGTAGGACGTCGCGATAGTCGTCCGGCACCTGCAGAGCCCACGCGTCGGGAAGTCGCACGGTACTGCCGGGCAGGGTCTCCTCGAGTACGGCGTGGCTGTATTCGTGTACGGCAGATGCAATTTCGGCACCATCGGACACACGGACGACTACGGCACGGCCGGAGAGAGTGCCGTAGTCCACTCCTACCGTGTAGCGGTCATTGGACATGCGATTCTCCTTGTTGCGGTGCAACGGTTGTGGACGGTTTCGGTGCAGTGGTGCTGGACGATCGAACGACGAGTTCAGGATCGATGGACGCCTCGGGTGCGGCAGTGTTGTCCAGTGCCGCGCGCAGGACGTCGATTGCGCGTCTGCCGACTTCGGTGAAGTCCTGGCGGACCGTCGTCAGTGGTGGGATCAGGAAAGCAGCCTCGGGGATGTCGTCGAATCCGACGACGGCGAAGTCCTCGGGCACACGGCGGCCGCTCTCGTGGAAGGCGCGCAGCAAGCCGAGGGCCATCTGGTCGTTGGCGCAGAACGCGGCCGTGACGGTGTGGTCCTCGGCGAGGCGGAGCCCGTTCTCGTAGCCGCTGCGTGCGGACCAGTCGCCGCGGAGGACCGGTGTCCACGCCAGCCCGGCCTCGTCGAGCGCATCCTGCCACCCTTGTTCACGGCCGCGGGATTCGGTCCATCCCTGCGGGCCGGACAGATGCACGATGCGTTGGTGACCTGCCTCGATCAGGTGTCGGGTGGCCAACCGAGCGCCGCCGATCTGATCGATGCCCACAGTCCAGGTCGAGGTGGAGGGGTCACCTTCGACGACCACGACGGGAACGACGGACTCCTCCGATCGAGCCGCCGCCACAGCGTCGTCGGTGGCGGCGATCAACACGATGCCCTCGACGCCCTGGTCGTGCAGGTGATGCAGTGCGCCGACGAGTTCGTCGTGTGTCAGCGTTGCGAGACTGACTGCGCTGACGGAGAATCCGGCATCACGTGCCGCGCTCTGCACGGTGCGATGCGTGGTGCTCGGCCCCCAGAACCCGCCTTTGGAGCCGATGATTCCGATCGACGCGGAGCGTTTGGTGGCCAGTGCCCTGGCGGCACGGTTGGGACGATAGCCCAGTTGGTCGATGGCATTCTGTACCCGGTCGCGGGTTTCGGGGCGTAAGTTGTTCTGACCGTTGATGACCCGCGAGACCGTCTGATGGGATACCCCGGCCAATCGGGCGACGTCGGTCATGACGGGTGCCTTACCGTCGATCCCTGTGTTGGTCACCTCTTTCTCGCCGTCAGCAGACGTTGGGCGAGAACGAACACCAGGAGCAGCACTCCGATCGTGATTCGCGTCCACCACGAGCTCAGGGTTCCGTCGAAGGCGATGAAAGTCTGTATGGCACCGAGGATCAGGACCCCCACCAGCGAGCCGAGGACGTACCCGCGCCCACCGGTGAGCAACGTTCCGCCGATCACCACCGCAGCGATGGCGTCGAGCTCCATGCCGACGGCGTTGAGGCTGTAGCCCGACAGTGCGTAGAAGGAGAACAGTAGGCCGGCGAGCGCCGCGCAGAATCCGCTGATCGTGTAGACGCCGACTTTCACGGCCGCCACCTTGAGCCCCATCAGCAGCGCGGACGCCTCGTTGCCACCGATGCCGTAGACCGAACGTCCGAAACGAGTGCAGGCCAACACGTATGCAGCAATCGCCACCGTGACCAGCGCGATCACCACGCTCCAGGTGATGGTGTAGCCGCCGGGTAGTTCGATGACGGCGAATGCGATGGAGGAGAACGTGTCGTCGGTGATCGGGATCGACTCGACACCGATCATGTAGCACAGGCCCCGGGCGAGGAACATCCCCGCGAGTGTGGCGACGAACGGCTGAATCTGCAGGTAGTGGATGAGGGCACCCATGACGGTGCCGAGCACGGCACCGCACAGCAACACCACGGCCATGACCAGCAGCGGTGGCCAGCCCAATTGCAGTGTGCGCGCGGCGATCATCGTCGACAGTGCGACGACGGACCCAACGGAGAGATCGATTCCGCCGGTGAGGATGACGAAGGTCATCCCTACCGCGAGGACGATGAGGAACGAGTTGTCGATCAGCAGTGACAGGAACACCTGTGGATCGGCGAAGCCGCTGTAGCGGAATTCGCCGAGTCCGAACAGACCGACGAACAGCGCGAACGTGGCGATGACCGGCAGAAACCGAGACGGTGGGGAGTACCGTTTCACGCGGTCCCAGGTCGAGGGCGCGGTGCTCGGTGCTGCCGCGGTAGTCGTGGGGGGAGCAGTCATGAGGTCGCTCACGGTCGTACCGCCTTGGTGGAGTCGGTGCGGAACCACGTCCGCAGTGATGCGCGGGCTCGTGGTGACTGCAACAGGCAGACCACGATGATGACGACCGCTTTGAACAGGTAGTTGGCCTCGGAGGGGATACCGACATTGGTGATGGTGCGCGTGAGTGTGCCGATGAGCAGGGCACCGACGACGGTGCCGGCGATGGAGAATCGACCACCGGTCAGAGCAGTGCCGCCGATGACGACAGCGAGGATGGCGTCGAGCTCGATCCACTGGCCCAGACTGTTCGCGTTCACCGAGTTGGTGTTCGCAGCGATGATCAGACCGGCCATTCCCGAGCACACCGCGGCGAACACATAGACCGTCCAGACGATCGTCCGCGACTGGACGCCTGCCAATCTGCTTGCCTCCGGGTTGATTCCGACGGCTTCGACGAGCATCCCCAGTGCGGTCCGCCGGGTCAACAGTGCGGTTGCTGCCACGACCACGAGGGCGATGATCAGTGCCAGTGGAAGTCCGAGAAGCGTGCCCGACGCGAGCGTGCTGAAGGCCGGGTTGTTGACTGTCGTGATGTTTCCGTCGGTGATCAACATGGCCAGGCCACGTCCGGCGACCATCAGAATGAGCGTCGCGATGATGGGTTGAATCCCGAAGACCGACACCAGAAGGCCGTTCCACAGACCCAGCAGCAGACATACTCCCAGTGCCCAGACGACAGCCATGATCATCGTCGTGGTGGCACCCTCGTCCGATGCCGCGACGATGCGAGTACACGCAACGGCGGCAGCGATGACTGCCACTGCGCCCACGGAGAGGTCGATGCCGCGGGTTGCCACCACCAGCGTCATGCCGACGGCCACCAGAATGAGTGGCGCGGAGTTGCGTGCGATATCGACGATATTTCCGAACAGGCCACCGTTTTCGATTCGAATGTCGAGGAAATCCGGTGTCACAACGACATTGACGACGATCAGAGCTATCAGAGCCAGCAGCGGCCAGACGACCGGCTGGGCGAGGGCGGCACGTGCGCGAGCGGGCGCGCCGGCCGATGGTTCGAGGGTTTCGGTCATGATGCGACATTCCTGTCGGTGGTCGAAGTGGCGGCCGCGACGGGTTCGTCGGTGCGCACCCCGGCTGCGATGGTGGCGAGCACGTCGCCGACCGACACACCGTCGTTGATACGTTCGTCGATCTTGCGGTGATCTCGCATGACCACGATGCGGTCACTGAGGCGCAGGATCTCTTCGAGCTCGGCGGAGATGAACACCACCGACATTCCGCGCGCGGCCAGATCGGCCACCAGGGTTTGGATCTGCGCTTTGGCACCGATGTCGATTCCGCGTGTCGGTTCGTCCAGAATCAGAAGTTCGGGTTCGGTGATGAGCCAGCGGGCGAGGAGCACCTTCTGTTGGTTGCCGCCGGACAGGTTGCGCATCAACGCGTTCGGATCGGCGGGCCTGATGTCGAGTGCAGCGATGTACTCCTTGACGAGCTTGGTGCGGGTGGCACGGGGGATGGGACGAAGCCATCCACGCTTGGCCTGCAGAGCGAGCAGCATGTTGTCGGCCACCGTCAGATCGGCCACCACACCGTCGGCCTTGCGATCCTCGCTGGTGAGGGCGATGCGCTGATCGGCGGCCTGGCGTGGACTGCGAATGCGGTGCTTGGTCGCATGCACTTCGATCGATCCCGAGTCCGATCGATCGGCTCCACCGAGCAGGCGAGCAAGCTCGGTACGGCCGGACCCGAGCAGACCGGCGATGCCGACGACCTGTCCCGCATGCAGACGCAGATCGGTTGCTTCCAGTGCGCCCTTGCGTCCGATGCCCAACACTTCCACGACGGGCGTCTGTTCGTCGGAAACCATCACCGGCTCGCGGCTGTCGGGTTCGCGCAAGGTGTCCAGTTCCCGACCGATCATCAATTCGACCAACTCGAACTGCGGAGTGTCGGCGACCAGGCGCTCGGAGACGAGCTTTCCGTTGCGCAGGATCGTCATTCGGTCGGAGATCCGGTAGATCTGGTCGAGGAAGTGCGACACGAAGACGATCGAGGTTCCGTCTTCCCTCAGCCGTTCGATGACGGAGTACAGGGTTTCGACCTCGTCCTTGTCCAGGCTCGAGGTCGGCTCGTCCAGGATGAGGACGCGGGCGTCGACATCGACTGCACGGGCGATGGCGACGAGCTGTTGCACGGCGATCGGATGGTCCCCGAGGACCGACGACGGCTCGATGTCGAGGCCCAGCCGGTCGAGAGTCGTTCTGGCACGGCGGTTCATCGCTCGCGTGTCGATACCGCCGATGGCCCCCAACAGTTTTCCGGGTAGGCGTCGGGGCTCGCGGCCCAGGAGCATGTTCTCTGCGACAGTCAGATTTGGAAGTAGGTTCACTTCCTGGTAGACGGTGCTGATACCTGCAGCCTGGGCCGCGCTCGGCGTCGCGAACTCGTGTTCGGTTCCGTCGATCGTGACCGTTCCGCTGTCGATCGAGTAGACCCCGGTCAGTGCCTTGATCAACGTCGACTTACCGGCACCGTTCTCTCCCATCAGCGAATGCACCTCGCCGGGGAAGAGCCGCAACGACACCCCGTCGAGGGCTCGGACGGCACCGAAGGTGATCGAGATGTCTTTCATCTCCACGAGCGGAGTCGGCTCTGTGCTGGAGATCGGCTCCGCGGTGGGAACGGTGTCGGTATGCATGCGTCGACTTTCAGTACTGGCGGTCGGCGAGTACTGCTGCCGCCTGGTCGGGCGTGAAGGTGGTCTCCTCGGTGACGACCCTCTTGGGAACGTCCTCGCCCTTGACGACCTTGTCCGTGAGCTCCATCAGCTGCGGTCCGAGAAGTGGGTTGCACTCGACGATGAAGTCGATCTTCTTGTCCGCCAGTGCTTGCATTCCGTCCTTGACGGCGTCGACGGTGATGATCTTGATGTCTTTTCCGGGTACCAGCCCGGCTGCTTCGATGGCTTGGATTGCGCCCAGGCCCATGTCGTCGTTCTGGGCGAAGACGACGTCGATCTGGCCTCGATTGGAGTTGAGGAACGACTCCATCACCTGCTTGCCGCCGTCACGAGTGAAATCGCCGGTCTGCGACGCGGTGATCGCGATGTTCGACTGGCCGCCGATGGCGTCGCGGAATCCCTCGGCCCGGTCGATGGCGGGAGCGGCTCCGGTGGTTCCCTGCAGCTCGACCACGTTGATCTTGCCGTCGCCGGTGGTGTCCGCAGTGGCGCTGTTCTGCACCAGCCAATCGCCTGCCTTCTTGCCCTCCTCGACGAAATCGGAGCCGAGGAACGTGGCATACAGCGAATCGTCGGTGGTGTCGACGGAGCGGTCGGTGAGGATCACCGGGATGTTCGCGCGCTTGGCTTCCTGGAGGACCGGCTCCCATCCCGTCTCGACGACGGGGCTGAAAGCGATGACGTCGACCTTCTGCTGGATGTACGTGCGAATCGCCTTGATCTGGTTTTCCTGCTTCTGCTGCGCGTCGGAGAACTTCAACTCCATGCCGGCAGCGCTGGCCGCGTCCTGGATGGAGGTGGTGTTGGCCGTGCGCCATCCGCTCTCGGCACCCACCTGGGAAAAGCCCAGCACCGTTGCGCCGTCACCGCCGCCGGACGCGTCGCCGCCGCCTCCGCTACTGCACGCACTCAGGACGATCGCACCACTCAGAATGAGCGCGCTCGCCGCAAAAATTGTCTTCGACGCCATGGTGATCTCCTCAATGTCGCCACTCCACTGTGACGCGTGCAACACAGTGTGAGCGTTAACATCGGGCCGCGTCAAGACTTGAAACGTTTGAAATCCAAAAATTTGTGAGCGTTCACTCAAGCGTGAAGTGCAGAAAATCTCCACTCGATCACGGACCGGTACGTCTGGCCCGGTCGCAGCACCGCAGAGGGAAAGTTCGGGTGATTCGGTGAATCGGGGAACAGTTGGGGTTCGAGTGCGATGCCGTCGCCTTGGCGCAGCATCGAGCCGCGTCGGGACACATCGCTGCCGTTCAGGAAGTTGCCTGTGTAGACCTGCACTCCGGGCTGATCGGTCCACAATTCCAGTGTCGTTCGACTGCGCTCGGAGCTCAGGATCGCCGCACGCCGATGCCCCGTACCGTCGACGACGAAGTTGTGGTCGACACCCCGGGCGGTCAGCAACTGCGGATGAGTGGCTCGGGCCAGGTCTCCGACTCGTCCGGGCCTGCGCAGATCCAGCGCGGTGCCGTCGACGGATTCGATGGCACCGGTCGGGATTCCCTCGGTGTCGACCGGGGTGTACGTCGAGGCGAACACCTGCAGGGTGTGATCGTCGATGCCATGGCCGTCGAGGTCGAAATATGCGTGCGACGTCAGGTTCACCACCGTCGGCGCGGTGGTCGTTGCCGTCGACTCCAACCGCACGCGATCGGTCGTGACGGAGAACTGGGCCCGCGCACGGACTTCGCCCGGGTAGCCCTGATCGCCGTCGTGGCTGAGCAACTCGAATTCGACCGAATCCGGTGATCGGCCGACCACGGTCCAGTGTCGTGAGTCGAAGCCGTCGGTTCCGCCGTGCAGGTGGTTGGTGCCGTCGTTGATCGTCAGTTGCACCGCCTGCCCGTCGATCTCGAACCGGCCGTCCTTGATCCGGTTCGCGTACCGGCCGACTGTAGAGCCGAAATAGGCAGTGGACGAACGAAGCTCACGCTCGCCCGCCACGCCGACGAGAACGTCGCGGCGCTCGCCGTCTCCTCCGGTCACCGACATTCGTTGCAGGGTCGCGCCGTAGGGGAGTACCTCCACCTCTACCCCGGGCGAACGTCCGATGGTGATGGTCTCGTTGTGAGCGTCGTCGGTAGGCACCGGTCGACGATAGCGCCGAGGAGTAGCGGTGGTCCGCCGATTGCTCCGTACGACGGGCGGCGCACCCGGTATTCGTAGGTGCGCATACTATGGTGTGATGCAGGCCACATCACTGCGCGTTGGTCGTCTCGATGAGATGAAAATAGCTATCGCGCAGGCGATCTCGGTCTGTCGAACGCAGCCGGACACCGTCGAACAGGAGAAATCGTGGCAGACAACAGAGCAGTGACGTACGCCGGACCAGGCAAAGTCGAGGTTCAGGACATTGCTTTTCCAGGCCTGGAATTGACCGACGGACCCGGCGTGAATCCGGCCAACGTCGGCCGCAAATGCGAACACGGCGTGATCCTGAAGGTCGTCTCGACGAACATCTGCGGCAGCGACCAGCACATGGTCCGTGGACGCACGACGGCACCCGAGGGTCTGGTGTTGGGCCACGAGATCACCGGCGAGATCGTCGAGGTCGGACGAGACGTCGAATTCTTGAAGGTCGGCGACATCTGCTCGGTACCGTTCAACATCGCCTGCGGACGGTGCCGAAATTGCAAGGAGCGCAAGACCGGCATCTGCCTCAACGTCAACCCGGATCGACCCGGTTCTGCGTTCGGTTACGTGGACATGGGCGGATGGGTGGGCGGTCAGGCCGAATACGTCATGGCACCGTACGCGGACTTCAATCTGCTGAAGTTCCCCGACCGGGATCAGGCGATGGAGAAGATCCTGGACTTGACCATGCTCTCCGACATCTTCCCGACCGGATATCACGGCGCGGTCACCGCGGGAGTGAAACCCGGTGCGACGGTGTACATCGCGGGTGCCGGTCCGGTCGGTCTGGCGGCCGCGGTCGGCGCACAATTGCTGGGCGCGTCGGTGGTGATCGTCGGCGACATGAACGCCGACAGGCTGGCGCAGGCACGAACGTTCGGCTGCGAGACCGTCGACGTGGGCAAGGGCGCGCCGCAAGATCAGATCGAACAGATCCTCGGTGTCCCGGAGGTCGACGCTGCGGTGGACGCGGTGGGATTCGAGGCTCGCGGCCACGGCGGAGACTCGTCCCACGAAGCACCGGCCACGGTGCTCAACTCGCTGATGGACATCACCACCGCGGGCGGTGGCATCGGAATTCCCGGGCTCTACGTCACCGGCGATCCGGGCGGCGTCGACGAGGCCGCACAACGCGGCGCTCTCTCGCTCAGCCTCGGCACCGGTTGGGCGAAGTCGCTCTCGTTCGCCACCGGGCAGTGCCCGGTGATGAGCTATCACCGAGAACTGATGAATGCCATTGTCAAAGAACGAGTCTCGATTGCGAAAGCGGTGAACGCAACGGTCATCACTCTCGACGACGCCCCCCGCGGCTACCGTGAATTCGACAGCGGAGTCGCACAGAAATTCGTCATCGACCCGCACGGCATGATCGCGAGCTGACAGCGTTCGGCCCAGCACTCGTTCGAGCCACCGCCTCGGAACGCGAGGGTGGCTCGAACGACTGCTGCGCCGAGTCCGGCAGCAGTTCGAGCCACCTATGCTGGGATGATGTTCCTACTTTTCGGTTTCGGCAGCAAACGCAAACACGTCGGCCCTGGCGCAACGCGAAACTGCCCGCGGTGCCACAACACGACCCAGTGGGCGAGAATGAAGCAGTACCAGCAATTCACGCTGTTCTTCGTCCCGGTTGCGCGGTGGAAACGCGTCGAGTTCGAGGAATGCGGAATCTGCGGGGCCGGGGTGTCGATCTGAACGGGCTCGCGCGCCCGTGACGGTGCGGGCGCGCGAACCATCCGGCAGACCGTCGCTCACGCAGGAGCCAGCACCACTACCGAATTGTGTCCTCCCATTCCCAGTGAGGATTTCATCGTCAGACCTGGCTCGGCCGCGGTGAATCCGTCGAGCAACAGCGGGTGTCCGTCGGAGACCTGTGGGGCCGCAGGAACCAGTCCGCGATCGAATCCCATGACGGCAGAGATGGTTTCGACGGCCGACGCCGCGCCTTGGCAATGCCCGGTGAGCGGCTTCACCGAATACACCTGCGCGTGTGAGCCGAGCACCGTCTCCAGCATCTCCGTTTCCGCGGCATCGCACTGAGCGGTGCCTGGCCCGTGCGCATTGAGGTAGCGCACCTGGCGCGCCGTGGCACCGGCGTCCGTCAGGGCGGCTTCGAAGCAGTCCCGTACCTGCGTCAGGGCCGGGTCGATGGACGTCGCGTGGAACGCGTCGTGAGTCATCGAACCGCCCAGTACCCGCGCGTACGCAGCATCGCTACGGTTGGTGAGTACGAAAGCTGTTGCTGCTTCGCCCATTCCGAACCCACGACTACCTTCCTGGAACGGTCGGCAGCCCTCCTGAGGTTCCACGTCGACCACCCCGACGCCGAGCGCGACGAAATGGTCGATGTTCTCCGGCGTCAGAGACAGGTCGGTGGCGACGAAGACGACGTCGTCGACGAAGCCGGTATCGAGCCACATCTTGGCGGTGAGAAGGCCGGCGTTGCCCGACGCGCACATGGCCGAGACGTTCATCGCCGGGCCGTGAAAGCCGTGCTCCTGCATCAGCAGTGATACCGGGGTCGACGGCATCAGCGTCAGGTAGTCGCGCACCCGCCGCACACCGCCGTCCTCCATATAGAAGTTGCGCCACTCGTCCACTTCACCCAGGACGACCGCATGCACCAGACCGACCCGCCGACCGGGCCGCCAGCCCCGAGCGAGTGCGTCGTCGATGGCCTCGCGTGCGGCGCCGCGCAGTGCGCGGCCGAAGCGGCTGGTGCCGTCGTCGGTCTGTCCGCCGTCGGGCACTTTGGCAAGCCACACCGGGTTGCGGCCCGGGTGTGACCGGTTGTGGTGCAAGGTGGCGGCAGCCTTACCGCTGGCCAGACCGGTCCACAATGCGGCCGTACCCCAGCCGTAGCCGGACACTGCGCCGATCCCACTGATGTCGATGCCGTGAGATGTCATGATCGATTCCCGTTCCTTCTCGAGTTGTACGAGCCGTTTTCGGCTGGTTCCTCGATTTAGCCCCGCAAACAAGCACTGGGTCCAGTCGGAAAACGGACATAAGCATCGAACCGTGCAGAAGATTCCGGCTCGGCCCACAAAAGTGGTTGAATCGAGTGTCGACAGACCGCCTACGAACGCGAGGACCACAGATGGCCCCAGGGGAGCGCGACGTCGTCGGCGACCCCGAAGCCGATCCCGGGTCGCCCGGTCTCGCAGATCGTTATCGGGTTCTGATCGAACACTCGCCCGACGCGATCGTCGTCCACAGGCGAGGCAACCTTGTCTACGTCAACCCTGCGGGGCTCCGGTATCTGCGCGCCGACAGTCTCGGTGCGGTGGTGGGCCGTCCGATCACCGACTTCATCGCGGCCGCGTCGATCGGGCCGATGCTCGAGCGCATCGCCGCCCTGGACGTGCACGGAACCGCCAGTTCGGCCTCCGAGGCGGAGGTACTCGCCCTCGATGGATCGACTCTGACCATGGAGGCGGTCTCGGTCCGCACGGTGTGGAACGGAGAACCTGCATTTCAGGTCATCCTTCGCGACCTCACCGAACACAAGGCCGCACAGAAGGCGCTGCACTACCAAGCCGCGTTGGTCGAGCACGTCAGCGACGCCATCGTGGGGGTGTCCTCCGACGGGGTCGTGTCCAGTTGGAATCCTGCCGCGGAGTCGGTCTACCGACGGCGCGCAGCAGATGTGCTCGGCCTCTCCGTATCGAATGCGGTGGGGGTGCCCTGCGACCCGGTGGCCATTCTCGCGGCCGGCGGTCGGCTGTGGGACTCGCATCTGCGCGCGGACGGGACGGCGTTGGCGATGGTGGTCTCCGCGGCCCAGATGCCCGACGGGTGGGTGTTGGTCTGCGCCGACCAGAGTGCCGTCCGCCGGGCCGAGGAGCATTACACCGCCGTGGTGGAATCGCTGGAGGCAGGTGTCGTCGTACTCGACCACGCCGGTCGCATCACGTCGGCGAACCTCGCGGCGAAGACGATCCTCGACATCAAGGTGGGATCGGCGACGACGGGACAGTCCGCTGTGCTGCCGTTCCGGGTGTACGGCACCGATCAGCAACCCATTCGGCGACTCGAGCACCCCGTGGCCGTCACCGGCAGAACCGGGAAGCCGAGCCAGTCGGTGATCGGAGTCGAACGTCGTCGGGACGGACGACATTTCTGGCTGTCTCTGACTGCGACCATGCTCAACTTCGGCGGCCCGTCACCCTCGATCGTGGCAACGTTCGTCGACGTCACCGATGCCTATCGGACGAGCATGAAGCTCGAACACGCGGCAACACACGACGACCTCACCGGGCTTCCCAATCGCCCGCTGATTCTGGCGCGGCTCGACCAGGAGCTGTCCCGGTCGAGTCGGGAGGATGCCATGGCGGTGTTGTTCATCGACCTCGACAACTTCAAGACCATCAACGACCTGCACGGACATACGGTCGGTGATGCCGTACTCGGTATCGTGGCCGCGCGGTTGACGCGGGCTCTGCCCGACGACGCATTCGTCGGACGCATCGGCGGTGACGAATTCGTGGCTGTGGTGCCGTGCTGTGTGGGGTCGGAGGCGGACGACGTCCGGGCGGAACTCGCAACCCCGATCACGACGGCAGACCGAGAACTGACGGTGACCGCCAGTATCGGCTGCGTGACCGTCGACAGTGGTGATCCTCGCACTGCCTTGGACATTCTCGACGATGCCGACCACGAGATGTATCAGGCCAAGCCGGTGTCGCAATACTCGGCGCAGTCGTAGCGTTCGGTAACGAACAGGCACGATTGTGCACTGTTGTTACTCGTGGGGCTCGTGCGTCGTCCATACTTCAGCGGTGATCAGTACCCTGCGCAAGCACGCCCTCGCCATTCCCATGACGCTCGTCGCCGCCGTCGGGCTGTTGTTCGGCGCAGCGGGGTCGGGTAGCGCTGCGCCTGCGGTCACGTACACCATGGTGGCCTTCAGTAACGACAGTGATCGCAACATGGACGTGTACCAGTCCAGCAACGGAACGGACTTCACCACGGTCGCGACCGCCGCGTACACGCCGCCCTCCGGTGTGGTTCGTGACTCCAGCATCTTCCGAGCCGCCGACGGTATGTACTACGTGACTTATACGACGGGCGGCGGCGCGGAGATCGGCTTTGCGCGCAGCGCGAATCGGGTGGACTGGGAATTCTTGCAGAACCTTCCGATCCCGTTCTGCTGCCTGCTTCTGCCCGGGACCGGGGCGGGTACCGGCTCGGCGGGGTCCTCGGAACTCCCGTCACTGTCCCCGTTCACCACCAAGGCGTGGGCACCGGAGTGGTTCGTCGAGGGCGACCGCGTCAGCATCATCGTGTCGTTGTCTGCCGGCGGAGGGTTCGTGCCGTATCTCATGACGGCGACCGATCCCGGCCTGACGACGTGGAGCTCGCCGGTTCCGTTGGCGGGAATCCTCAACGACCACATCGACACCACGGTGGTGAAGGCCGGGTCGACCTACCACGCCTTCACCAAAGGTGAGAGCAACAAGGTCATCGAACACTGGATCGCGCCCGCTCTGGGTGGTCCCTACGTTCGGGACCTCACCTTCCGCGATTTCGGTCCATTGAAGGAAGGGCCCGCCGTCGTCGAGTTGCCCGACGGCACCTGGCGGTTGTACTACGACGACTACACGAACCAGAAGTACTTCTACTCCGACAGCGCCGACCTGAACGGCTGGTCCACACCTCAGGAGCTTCCGGCACTGTCCGGAATCGTTCGCCACATCGGCATCATGAGAGAAGCTGCCTAGCAACAGCTTCTGCGGTCAGCCCGCCGACAATGCTCGAAGGCCGGCCGCGATGAATTCTCCAGTTGCTTCGGCGGCGTTGCGTGCTCCGGCACCGGTATCGGAGCCCGACAGTGCCCGGTGGGTGATGCCCTCGCCGATCACACCGAGCTTGAAGTTGGCCAACGCCATATAGAAGCCCCAGTTGTCCACCTCACGGCCCGATCGAACGGCGTACTGCTGCACCAGATCCGCCGCCGATGGGTAGCGGCCGCTCGTCCAGGCTGCGTCGGCACCGAGAACGGCATCGAACACGGGTTGCCGGTACACGCACATCAGCGCGACATCGGTCAACGGATCGCCGAGTGTGGACATCTCCCAGTCCACCACGGCTGCAACAGAACTTACGTCCTGGGCATCGAGAATCGTGTTGTCGACCCGGAAATCGCCGTGCACGATGGACGCCGCCGATCGGGTGGGCGCCGCGGCTTCGAGGGCGCGGTGAAGTCGGTCGACGTCGGGTAGTTCCCGTGTCTTCACCGTCTGCCACTGACGCGCCCACGTGGCGACTTGGCGAGCAACGAAACCATCGGGGCGACCGAACTTTTCGAGACCCACGGCCGCAGGATCGACGGCATGCAGCTCGGCGAGCACTCGCACCAATTCGGCGGCGTTGTCGGCGACCTGCTCGTCGGTCAGATCGCGCAGATCCTCGCGTGTGCGCACGACGCGCCCGGGAACGAAACGGACCACCGTCATCGGAGCACCGAGTACGGCACCTTCTCGGTCGAAGGCCACGGTCTCGGCCACCGGCACCGCGGTGGACGCGAGCGCGTCGGTCACCGCCCACTCCCTGGCCATGTCGTGCGCCGACGGGGTCAGGCCACTGGTCGGGGGCCGACGAACCACCCACGTCGAGGTGTCGTCGTACACCTTGTACGTCAGATTGGAGCGACCGCCGCTGATCATCTCGACCGTCAGCTCACCGTCGACATCGATGCCCTCGGCATGCAGGAATCGTTCCAGAGCAACGCGGTTCATGCCCGGTAGGTCGCTCATGACTGCTCCTGTGCGGCGCGCTTCGCTGCCCCGACCGCTCGTTTGGCGATAGCCCAGCGATGCACTTCCGACGGTCCGTCGTAGACCCGGAACGGACGTACTTCGCGCGAAAGCCGTGCCAGTGGCAGGTCGTCCGATACCCCGAGCCCGCCGCACATCTGGATGCTGCGGTCCACGATGCGAAAGATGGCCTCGGCTGCGAACGTCTTGGCGATGGAGGTTTCGTTGCTCGCGTGGCCGCCGCGATCCAGCTCGAAGCAGGCCTTGATCAACAGGGCACGGGATGCGGCGATGTCGATCTCGTTGTCGGCGACCATCTTCTGGATCATGCCGAGATCGCCGAGCTTGCCGCCGAACCCTTCGCGCTTAGCCACCTGGGCGACGGCGATGTCGTGCGCCCGTCTCGAGGCTCCGAGCCACCGCATCACGTGGGTCATACGGGCGGGCCCCAATCGCACCTGGGCGTAGGCGAAGCCCTCGTCGACGGCCCCGAGAACGTTCTCGTCGGGCACGAAGACGTTCTCGAAGAACACCTCGCAGTGCCCGCCGATCATGGCTTTGTCCAGGGTGCCGATATGACGGCCGACCGTGATGCCCGGTGTGTCGGCCGGGGCCAGGAACATCGTGGCTCCGCCTCGGTAACCCGGCTTTCCGGATGTACGGGCCATGATGATGAAGAACCCTGCGCCGTCGGCTCCGGTGATGAACCACTTGTGTCCGTTGATCTTCCATCCGCCGTCGGTCCGTTCGGCCGCAGTGGTGAGGGCCGAGGGATCGGAGCCGGCACCCGGTGCCGGCTCGGTCATCGCGAATGCAGATCGTCGATCGCCGCGGGCGAGAGGGGCGAGGAATTGATCCTTCTGTGCCGGCGATGCGATGTGCGCCAGCATGTGGACGTTGCCCTCGTCGGGTGCACCGAGATTGAGTGCGATGGGGCCGAACAGGGAGTAGCCCGCTTCCTCGAACACCGGTGCGCGGTCGCTCATCGACAGACCGTGCCCGCCGTATTCGACGGGTGCGTGCGGTGCGAACACGCCCGCTTCCTTGGCTGCGGACTGCATCTCGACCCGGAGGCCGTCGCCGCCTGCGTCGGCGATATTGCCCAGAAACCGATCCTCGATCGGGAGCACGTATTCGCGAGTGAACGTACGTGTTCGGTCGATCAGCTTCTCGACGTCTGCGTCGAAGGTGAGGTCGATGGCCATTCTGCACTCCCTGGTCGATACCGACCGAACACTCGCTCGGTCTCTCGAAGACTGGCATACATGCAGGTTTCGGTCAAGGAACTCACGTCCTGTGTGCAGTGCCTCGGCCGGTAGCAGCACCGACCGTTCGGCGTGCGATATCGAGGTACACCTCGACCAGTTCGGCCGGCGTCAGCGGGCCATCGGGTCGGTACCAGGTGGCCACTCCGATGCACATCGTGGTGACGGCCCGGCCGGCATCCGCGGGGTGCGGGGTGTCGAAGACCCCGGACTCGACTCCGTCGGTGACGATGGCGTCGAGCAGTCGTTGCTCTTCGTCGCGCTTGGCGATGTAGGCGGCGCGGTTGGCCGGCTCGAGACTGCGAATCTCGGTGGAGCACACGAACGCGGCATCGCGGCGATGGATATGGAACAGCAGCAAGGACTCCACGACCGCGTCGAATCGGTACTTCGGCGACGAACCCGCCCCGTCCATGGCCGATCGAGTCCGGTGTAACAGTTCGTCCATCGACGCATTCATGATGCCGACCAGGAGGGCCTGCTTCGACGGAAAGTGGTGATACAGACCGGGAACCGACAAGCCGGCACCCGCGGCGATCTGCCGCACCGACGTGCCGTGGTAGCCCTGCTCGACGAAGATGCGCAAGGCCGACGCCAGCGCTGGGGACAGTGCCGCGCCCTCGTATGTTCGCCAGTCGCCGATCGAGGTCATGCGATCACCGTAGAGGGCGCAGCGAACTGGGCCGGGCGTTCGCACCGGGTTGACACCAAAGTTGTGATCCGCAACACTATCGAGACAGCAGACCGAACGAGTGTTCGGTCGGTCCGCATGGGCCGAAAGTCTGCTTGAGCGGAAGGGCCGTTCATGACCCTCGACAGCGCGACCGGGCCTGCAACTGTTCTCGACGCCTGGCGTAGCCGAGTCGCCGACACCCCGGACCGGCCGGCGCTGGCGTACTTCGACGCCGTGCTCACGGTGCGCGAGGTGGACGAGGCGTCCGATGCACTTGCCGCCGCACTGTTCGATCGAGGAGTGTCACAGGGCGATCGCGTCGGCATCTATCTGCAGAACATTCCGCAGTACGCCTTGACGTTCCTCGCGCTGTGGAAGATCGGGGCGGTCGCGTTGATCCTCAACCCGATGTACCGCAACCGTGAACTTCGCACCTTGATCGACGATGCAGAACCTGTCGCGCTCGTCTGCGACGAACACGATCTCGATTCTGTGGGGGCGACGTTGCGCGGCAGTTCGATTCGACTGCTCGTGAGCACCAGCGGACTGGACCTGCAGACACGCGACGACCCACGAGTCTTTGCGTCGACGTCACGCGTGACACCCCGGCCCGACGACGATCTGATGGGTCTGATCGACCGCTACCGTGGTCGATCTTTCCCCGAATTCGATCCCAGGCCGGACGATCTCGCGCTACTGGCCTACACGTCAGGAACCACGGGTCCGCCGAAAGGCGCGCAGATCTCGCACGCGAACGCCTTCGCGACTGCCCTCGATTTCGGGGAACGGGCCGGTCTCGACGACGGCGACGTCGTGTTTGCCGTCGCGCCGCTGTTTCACATCACCGGCGCAATGCTCGACGCAGCGGTGGCCCTGATCCGCGACTGCATGCTCGTGTTCGCGCATCGTTTCGACGCGGCAGTCACTCTCGACGCTGTCGTCGAGCATCGTGTCACCTACACCATCGGTTCGATCACGGTGTTCAACGCGATCTCCGCAACCGAGGGTGCGACGAGGGCCCACTTCGAGTCGGTGAAGGCGTTGTATTCCGGAGGCGCACCTATTCCGCCCGCCACCGTCGCCGCGTTCGAGTCCCAATTCGGTTGCTACATCCACAACGCATACGGGATGACCGAAACCACGGCGGGAGTCATTGCCGTGCCACCCGGCGTGCGCGCGCCGGTGGACGCGGCCAGCGGTTCACTCTCCGTCGGGTTGCCTCTTCCGCGCGTGACGTTACGAACGCTCGATCCTTCGGGCCGGCCGACACCCCCGGGACTTCCAGGGGAACTGGAGATCTCGGGTCCGCAGGTGGTTTCGGGCTACTGGCGAAATCCGGACGCGTCCGAGTCGACGATGCCAGACGGCCGTCTTCGCACGGGAGATGTGGCAATCATCGACGACCACGGCTGGGTGTATCTCGTCGACCGACTCAAGGATCAGATCAACGTGTCGGGATACAAGGTCTGGCCCAGGGAAGTCGAGGACACCCTCTACGAACATTCAGCGGTGTTCGAGGCCGCTGTGGTGGGCAGGCCGGATGACTATCAAGGGGAATCGGTGGTGGCGTACGTGTCACTCCGGCGCGACGCCACCACGACGCCGGATGAACTGATGGCCTTCGCGCGTGAACGACTGGCCGCGTACAAGCGTCCGAAATCCATCCACATCATCGACGAACTTCCCAAAACCCAGACCGGGAAGATTCGACGTGCAGCACTCAAACCTGTTCCTGTGAAAAATAATTCGATCGAAAGTGGCACTCCATGACTGTCGGATCATCGCACGACACCCGCTCGGCACCGGATATTTCCTCACGGAAGAAATCGTTGTTCGCCAGCACGATAGGCAACGTACTCGAATGGTACGAGTGGAGTGCCTATGCAGTGTTCGCGCCGTTCATCGCGGCGGCCATGTTCAGCCAGGCCGATCCTGTCTCGGCATTGCTGTCCACGCTTGCGGTGTTCGCCGTCGGATTCCTGATGCGGCCTCTCGGCGGCATCGTGTTCGGACGAATCGCGGACAAGAAGGGCCGTAAGTTCGTCCTTGTCACCACGATGCTGATGATGGCAACCGGCAGCTTGCTGATCGGCATCATGCCCACCTACGGTGCGATCGGGGCCTGGGCCTCGGTACTGCTGTTACTCGCACGCGTCATGCAGGGTTTCGCGCACGGCGGCGAGTCGGCAACGGCGTACTCCTACGTCGGCGAGATCGCACCACCGAACCGACGTGGCATGTGGGGCAGCGTCGCGTTCGTCGCCATCTTCGGTGGATCGGCTCTGGCATACACCGTGGGTGGCGTCATCACCTCCACCCTGTCGGACTCTGCTGTCGGGCAATGGGGTTGGCGCATCCCCTTCCTCCTCGGCGCGCTCCTCGCGCTGTTCGCTCTCTACCTGCGCAAGAACATGGACGAGAGCGAGGTGTTCGACTCGGGGCAGAACAAGGTCGAACAAGAACCGATCGCGCGTAAGACCGTCGTCAAAGCGATCGTGTTGATGATCGGAATGACGTCGGGAATCACGGCGGCGCACTACACCTGGACCTCCTACGTGTCGACGTTCGCCATCACGCAGCGCGGGATGAACCCGGACACCGCCTACTGGATGCTCGTCGTCGCGCAGTTGATAGCGCTGGTGTCGCTACCGTTCTTCGGTCGCCTTTCGGATTCGATCGGTCGGCGGCCGATGCTGGCGGCATTCGCCGTGCTGATGTTCGTGCTGCAGATCCCGCTGACGATGCTGATCTCGACGCAGTGGTGGTCATTGCTGCTGCCGTCGACGGTGGCGTTGCTCGTCATCGCCGTCCCGGCCTCGATTCTGTCGTCGACGTTGTCGGAGAGCTTTCCCACCCGACTCCGCACGCAGGCAATCGGATTCGCCTATTCTTTCTCGGTTGCGGTGTTCGGCGGAACGGCACCGTATCTCAACCAGCTGTTCCTCGGGTTGGATCTGGGCTGGGTCTTCGGCGTGTACATCATGTTCCTCGCTGCCCTGACCGGAGTCGCTTGCTTCTACATGAAGGAGACCAAAGGCATCCGGCTCGAGGACGTCTGACTCGGACCGGCCGACTCGGTCGAATCGAACGACACGCCGGTGGTGTTGCGCGGTGCTCTACGTTGAGGTCATGAGAACCGCAGACGCCACTCGTCGACGCCTCCTGCTGCTGCTGACCGTCATCGGCTTCGTCGTCCCCAATGCCTACGTCGTCGGCTACTTTCGCGAGCACGGGGTGAGCGCGGGCAGCGCAGCGAAGTTCTTCTCCGAATGGGTGGCGTCCACGCCGACGCGAGCCTTGACCGCCGATCTCGGTATCACCAGTATCGCTTTCGGGATCTGGTCCAGAGGGGATGCCAAAGATCACGGAGTCAAACACTGGTGGCTGGTTCCCGTCGGTACCGGCTCGGTGGGAATCTGCTTCGCGCTTCCGCTGTATCTGTTGCTGCGTGAGTATTCGCAGTGATGTCGCCGATCGAGAAAGAGGACCGCTTCGATGACAGATGACGCCCTTGCCGACTTCGAGCGAACCGAGTTCACCGCGGACGGGCGCACGGCGCCTGTCTATCGAATCGGCACCGGGCCGGCGGTCATCGTGATGTCCGAAATGCCGGGCATCACGCCGAGAGTGGCGGATTTCGCGCGCACCGTCGCCGGGATCGGATGCACCGCGATCGTGCCGCACCTGTTCGGCGTCGACGGTAAAGATCCTTCGACCGCGCCCCTGGGTGTGCTCGGGACGGTGGCGACGATCTCTCGCGCCATCGTGCCGGCGTGTATCAGTCGAGAGTTCACCATCCTGGCCACCGGCAAGTCGTCGCGAGTCGTGGTGTGGCTGCGTGCTCTGGCGGCCGAAGAACACGAGCGGTGCGGCGGACCGGGCGTCGGTGCCATCGGAATGTGCTTCACGGGCGGGTTCGCCCTGGCCATGGCCGCCGACGATCGATTGATCGCACCGGTGCTGTCGCAACCGTCACTTCCGTTCGCGGCATCGACGTCACGCAGTCGTTCCATCGACATCAGTGCCGGCGACCTTTCGAAGGTGAAAAGCCGTTGTGCTGCGGGAGATCTCACTGTTCTCGGTATGCGGTTCCAGGGCGACACGATGTGTCCCCCTACACGGTTCGAGTTTCTGAGGGAACAACTCGGCGACGCATTCGTCTCCGTGGAATTGCCCGACTCCTCGTTCAATCCGGAAGCCTTCGGACCGCCGCACTCCGTCGTGACGGAAGGACTCATCGACGAGCCGGGTCAGCCGACGCGGCAGGCACTGGACCAGGTACTCGATCTGTTCCGCAGTAAGTTGCTCGCAACGCCGTGAAGCCCCGCGGCGCGAACACGATGCGAAGCCGAAGGTCGAATTCACGACCACGGAATCGTGGCCTGCAGAACCGCCTCCTTCAACGCGGCGGTCCGTAACGCCGTCACCGTCTGATATTCGGGATCGGCCACCATCTCGCTGAACGCCTTACGTGACGGGTACTGGACCAGGAGTACTGCATCCCAGGCCTGCCCGTCCTCCGCGGCAAGTGCGGTCGAACCGTCGCCCGCGTACAGCACCGTGGCGCCGTAGCGCGGGAGGAAAGTCTCGTCCAGTGCTTTCGCGTATTCTGCGTAGGAGTCGCGACCACCCTCGGCGAACCGAAGCAGGTTGAGCATCACCACCGGACCGCCGGGATCTTCTTCGAGGTAGCGCTTCAGGTCTCTTCCGCGGGGATCGACAGCCACAGTTCGAGTATGCGTGAGCCGTCGATCCTGTGGAGTGCAAAGCGCCGTTGTCGGTCGAGTCGATCCGCTGTCGGCCCCCACGAGACGGTGGCTCCGCGCTCAGCGGTAGAACTGGGGGAGCGGGAAACCAGTAACTCGATAAAGGGAAGTGTGTCGTCAATGTCCGATGTTGAGAACGTGACCGTATTCGGAACCGGAGTGCTCGGTTCACAGATCATGATGCAGGCTGCCTACCACGGAAAAACCGTTGTGGGATACGACATTTCCGACGAACTTCTGGCCAAGCTGCCGGACCGCTGGGAATGGATGCGCGGATACTACAAGCGTGACCTGAAGACTTTCGACGAGGCGCGCTTCGACAAGGCCATCGAATCCATCACGACCACCACCAGCGTCGCGGAGGCTGTTTCGGACGCCGACCTGGTGATCGAAGCAGTTCCGGAGGATCTCGACCTGAAGAAGAAGGTCTGGTCGGATATCGGCGCGTCCGCCCCGCCGAAAACTATCTTCGTGACCAACTCGTCGTCGCTACTGCCCAGCAGTTTCGCCGAGGCCACCGGGCGGCCGGAAAAGTTTCTCGCATTGCACTTCGCCAACCTCGTGTGGCGATACAACACCGGTGAGGTGATGGCAACTGCTGCAACAGATCCTGTCTACTTCGATGTCGTCCTGAGCTTTGCTTCGGAGATCGGTCTCGTTCCCGTTCCGGTCCGAAAGGAAATTCCTGGATACGTGCTGAACAGTCTTCTGATCCCGCTGCTGCAGGCGGGAGCCAACCTCTACGTCGGCGGGGTTGCCAATCCGGCGGACATCGACAACGTGTGGCGCATAGCCACCGGGGCACCCGCCGGTCCGTTCCAGATATACGACACTGTCGGCTTCAACGTCGCAGCACGTATCGCGCGCGCACACGGTGGCGAGGAGCAGGTCGAATTTGCCGACATACTGCAAAAGGGTATCGACGCGGGAAAGACCGGTCTCGGGGACGGTGAAGGCTTTTACACGTACGACTCCGACGGCCGGCGACTCGATGCTGTCGAGTCGTGGAACATCAACTGAATCACTCGATCCCGCCTGTCGGTGATCCTGGGATCGACGACCCGGGCTCGAGTAATCGGTCATGGGCGCATGTGCGCATGACCACCGGCGACGCCGAATTCAGCCGAGCCGGGTCAACCGAGTTGGCGTAGTTGTATCGCGGTGTCCAGCGCCAACCGATGCCACGCCGAACGCGGATCCCGTCCGGTCAGTTCCTGAGCCCGGCGCAGTCGATAGCGCAAAGTCTGCGGGTGCACCTGCAGTCGGGCGGCTGCAGCCGTTGCTGTGCCGGTGGAGATGAAGGCCGAAAGACCCAGCAGGATATGCTCGTTCGCTGCCTCGGTCAGCGGGCCGAGCACGCTACGCACCACCTCGCTCGTGTCGGCGGTCGGGCGCGCTGTCAACAGTGCCAACAGCTGACCGTCGCCCTGATCGAGCAGTGCCCGGCCGTCGAACGCGTGATCCGGTGCGGTCTCGAGCGCTTCCGAGGCGAGTCGCCACGAACTGCTGATATCGGTAACGGTCGATCTCTCCACGAGGCATCCGCGCAGCCGCAGATCCCGACACGCGAGGTCGACCTCGGCGCGATGGATCGACGGCGGCAGCAGCGCGATCGCGCGTTGTTCGCGCCGAGTGCACAAGTGTGTCCGTTGATCCGCCGTTGTGGTGCGGTCCGGAGGGACGAGGCCCATCGCAAGCACCAGAGACTCGACGGTGTCGTCGGACATGGGTCGGCCCGGATCGGTGGACTGCACCACGAGCAGGTTCGGGTGCGTGGGCAGCTTCAGGTCGAGTTCGCGAGTACGGTCCGACACCGTCCCGGGTGAGTTGTGTCTGTCAGCCAGCAAGTCGTCGAGGAACGCGGCGTGCGCCTGCGCACGGTTGGATGTGAGCTGTTCGCTCGCAATGACATACGCACCGATGATCTCCTCGGATATGGCGTCGATCGCGTCGAGCACGCCCAGGCCGAGTTCGGCGATGTCCGGCGGGTCGAGTACTTCCAGATACTCCGTTGTCACGTGCCGAACGAACACGCTCGACGCGACTCGATACGCGCGCAGCACATCGCCCAGCGGCCGCCCGTCTGCCGCGCGTGCGGAACCTATGGCTCGGAATCTCTTGTGGTCGCGGTCGTCGATCGTCCGATCGCCGTGCGCCCACAGGGCCATCAGCCGCCTCAGTGACCAATACGCGATGGCCTCGACATCGGCCAATTGTGCACCCTGCAGTGATCGGTAGACCGGGATCGCGTCGCGAATCGCGTGTACTGCGGATGCGACGACGGGGCCCAGATCCGATTCGATCTTCGCGACCACGGCGACCCGCGCCGGGTACATCGATCTACCTCGCACTCTTTATCAGCACCTGATAAATCCTATACTCATTCGACTCGATTCCCTTGAGTTCCGACGCCGACGACAGCACAGTCGAGGGAGACACCCGGGTCGAGCAGAAGAGTGGGGCAATGGACGCAGACGTGATCGTGGTGGGGGCCGGCTTGGCCGGACTGGTGGCAACCGCCGAACTGGCCGACGCGGGAAAGCGCGTGCTGCTCCTCGACCAGGAACCCGAGCAGAACCTGGGTGGTCAGGCCTTCTGGTCCCTCGGCGGACTGTTCATGGTCGACACGCCCGAACAGCGTCGAATGGGCATCAAGGATTCGGCGGATCTGGCGTGGCAGGACTGGCTCGGCACAGCGACGTTCGATCGCGGCATCGACGACCCTGCAGGGGAAGACTACTGGGGTCATCGGTGGGCCAGGGCATACCTCGATTTCGCGGCAGGTGAGAAGCGGTCGTGGCTCCACGCTCAGGGAATGCGATGGGTCCCCATCGTCGGATGGGCCGAGCGCGGCGGTTACCTGGCCGAGGGGCACGGAAATTCGGTTCCGCGATTCCACCTGACGTGGGGCACCGGGCCGGGTGTCGTCGCGCCGTTCGAGCGTCGCGTACGTGAGGCTGCCGACAAAGGGTTGGTGCGCTTCGGTTTTCGGCATCGGGTCGACGGATTCGTCGTCGACGGGGGAGCGGTGGTCGGAGTTCGCGGTGCGATGCTCGAAGCCAGTGCCGCGGAGCGAGGGGCAGGAAGTACCCGCGTCGAAGTGGGTGAGTTCGAGCTCCGCGCCGGAGCCGTGCTGGTGACGGCAGGAGGAATCGGGGCCAATCACGATCTGGTGCGCGAGAATTGGCCGGCGCGGCTCGGGACGCCGCCGAAGTCGTTGATCTCCGGAGTGCCGGAACACGTCGACGGCCGAATGCTCGGCATCACCGAGAAGGCCGGAGGCCGGCTGGTCAACAAGGACCGCATGTGGCACTACACCGAAGGCATCAAAAACTGGAATCCGATCTGGAAGAACCACGGCATCAGAATCATTCCGGGCCCGTCGTCGATGTGGTTCGATGCCCGCGGGCAACGGTTTCCGGTTCCGAACTTCCCCGGATTCGATACGCTGGGAACGCTGAAAGCGATCCAGGACAGCGGTTTCGAGTACTCGTGGTTCGTATTGACCCAGAAGATCATCGAGAAGGAATTCGCGTTGTCCGGGTCGGAACAGAACCCGGACATCACCGGCAAGAACCTCAAGCTCGTTCTCGGGCGGGTATTGCCCGGTGCCAGCGAACCGGTGGAGGCATTCAAGAAGAACGGCGAGGACTTCGTCGTCGCAGATTCTCTCGAAGAATTGGTCCAGGGCATGAACCGAATCACCGGCGAGGACTTGATCGACGGTGTCGACCTCAGGCGTCAGATCGAGTCGCGAGACCGTGAGGTGGACAATCCTTTCACCAAGGATCTGCAGATCTCTGCCATCCACAATTCCCGGCGCTCGCGCGGTGAACGCATCGCGCGGACCGCTGCACTTCACAAGATTCTCGATCCCAAGTCGGGTCCGCTCATCGCGGTGCGGTTGAACATCATCACCCGAAAGACGTTGGGCGGCATTCAGACCGATCTCGACGGTCGCGTTCTCGACTCGATGGGCACTGCCGTCGAGGGGCTGTGGGCTGCCGGTGAGATCGCCGGATTCGGCGGCGGCGGTGTGCACGGCTACCGGTCCTTGGAAGGAACCTTCCTCGGTGGATGCATCTTCGGCGGACGACAGGCAGGGCGAGCCCTGGCGGCGCAGGCGTGAGAGCGCCGCGTTCGCTCGGTAGACCCCCACTGCCCGATGCGGCCGAGATCGCCATCACAGCATCGGCGAATCCCCGATCCCCGGTCTCGGTCTCGTTTCTCGGGGTGAGCACGCTGCTGTTCGACGACGGCGAGTCGGCGATCCTGACCGACGGCTTCTTCTCGCGTCCGTCCCTACCGAAAACCCTTCTGCTGCCTCTACGTTCGGACGGCCCGAGAATAGACAGTGCGTTGGGTAGAGCCGGCATCGGGACGCTCGACGCGGTGGTGTGCGCCCATTCTCATTTCGATCATGCCCTCGACTCCGCAGCGGTGGCGCTGCGCACCGGCGCGGCCCTGGTCGGTGGTTCCTCGACTGCACAGATCGGGCGGGGCGCGCAGATGCCCGAGGGTCGCATCACCGTCGTCGCCGACGGTTCCGCGGTCGAACTGGGTCATTTCACTGTCACGTTCGTCGAGTCGGTTCACTCGTATCCGGACCGAGCTCACGGGGCGATCGACCGGCCACTGCGGCAGCCTGCTCGGGTGCGAGCGTTCCGGTGCGGTGAGGCGTGGTCGATGGCAGTCGAGCACCGTCCGAGCGGCAGGCGGGCTCTCGTCCACAGCAGCGCCGGGTTCCGAGCGGGCATGCTCGACGGCCTTTCCGCCGAGGTGGTGTACCTGTCCATCGGTCAGCTGGGGCGCCGAACACGCGAGTACATCGACGAGTATTGGCGGGAAACGGTGTTGTCGGTGGGGGCTCGGCGCGTCGTGCTGACGCATTGGGACGACTTCTTCCGGCCCCTCGACAGGCCGTTGCGACCGCTGCCCTACGCCTTCGACGACATGTGCACCTCGCTCGACGTATTGACCGCCTGTGCACGCAGAGATGGGGTCGAACTGCAGTTGCCGACGCTGTGGCGGCGTGCGGACCCCTGGGCAGACATGGTCTGAGGCACCGAACGGGAGCGACCGAAATGCGCGGCGGTCGTCGAGCAAGATAGGGCAGGGTATCCTCTCCTCTTGTTCGTCCTCCCGCTCAGTACGTCGAGAAAGTTCGGTCACCCCGTGAAAAAAGGTATGAGGCGCGTCGCTGCCCTCTCGTCGCTGGTTCTTGCTGCAGGTCTGATCACCGCATGTGGTGAGTCCGAGGAGGTGTCGCAGACCGCGGCCACGGGCGGCGACGGCAAGACCGTCTATCCGCTCGCACTCGACAACTGTGGCCAGTCGGTGACCGTCGACGCTCCGCCGCAGCGAGTGGTGTCTCTCGATCAGGATTCCACCGAGATCCTGCTGTCGCTCGGTCTGCAGGATCGCATGGTCGGGACAGCGTCGTGGACGGATCCGATCCGCGAGAATCTCGCCGAGGCGAACGCATCCGTTCCGCGGTTGGCAGACAACGCGCCGACCTACGAGGTGGTGCTCGACACCGACCCGGATTTCGTGACCGCGTCGTTCGGCCGCCATTACAAGCAGGGCGGTGTCGCAGACCGTAGCCGCTTCGCCGAATCGAACATCGAGACGTATCTCGCACCCACCGACTGTGACAACGGCCTGAGCGTCAACGGTGGCAATCCCCGGACGACCCCGTTGACCATGGACGCGCTGTATCAGACCATTCGCGAAACGGCCGAGGTGTTCGACGTCCAGGAACGCGGTGAGAGCTTGATCAGCGAACTGCAAGGCCGTCTGGACGCGGCCACATCGGGCAACGACAAGACCAGTGAGAGCATCGCGTTCTGGTTCGCAGACACCAAGAGCCCGTACTTCGCCGGCCGCTCCGGAGCGCCTGCCCTCCTCGCCGATCAGGTCGGTGCCACCAACGTCTACTCCGATCTGCAGGACGACTGGGAAGCGGTCGGGTGGGAAACAGTGGTGGACCGCGATCCGTCCGTACTGGTGCTCGGAGACCTACTCCGCAATCGCTTCCCCGGGGACAAGCTGGAGGACAAGATTGCGTTCCTCGAATCGGACCCGGTCACCAGCACGATGGACGCGGTGAAGAACAAGCGGTACATCTCGCTGCACGGCGCCGAGATGAACCCCTCGATTCGGCTGGTCGACGCCGTCGAGAAGCTGACCGCAGGCCTCAACCAGATCGGGCCTCGGTCCTGAGCGCCACCACGGCCGAGCCGAGCGTCTCGGCGAAACGACAGGTCGGCCTGCCCGCCGTCATGATCGGCGGGGTTCTCCTTCTGGTCGTCTCCGTGGCGATAGCGATGACGCTCGGGCCGGCGCAGATCTCGCTGGTCAACGTGCGTGACGTCGTGCTCAACCACCTGGGACTGGCGGACATCCCCGTCCGGGTGTCCAAGAACGCGATCGTGTGGGAAGAACGGCTCCCACGCAGCCTCGTGGCAGCTGCATGCGGCAGCGGCCTCGGGATCTGCGGGGTCATCATGCAGTCGCTGCTCCGCAACCCGCTCGCCGACCCGTTCGTGCTCGGCATCAGTTCCGGCGCGTCCACGGGAGCGGTGCTGGTCGGGATCCTCGGAGTCGGTGGGGCCGCGCTCGGACTGTCCGGTGGCGCGTTCATCGGGGCCCTGGTGGCATTCGGACTGGTGCTGCTGCTCGCTCAACTCTCCGGTGGCAACAACGACCGCGTGATTCTGGCCGGAGTGGCGTCGACCCAGTTGTTCTCGGCATTGACATCGTTGGTGATCTTCGCGTTCGCCGATTCCGACGAGACCCGCGGCGTCATGTTCTGGCTGCTGGGCTCGCTCGAGGGTGTTCGCTGGGACGACGTGATTCTGTGCGCCGCAGTCGTCGCGGTCGGGACAGCCGTCTGCTTCTACTACGCATTCGTGCTCGACGCGTTCTCGTTCGGCAACGAGGTCGCGTCCTCACTGGGCATCCCGGTACGCAAGGCTCGCATCGCACTTCTGGTCGTGACCGCCCTCATCACGGCCACCTTGGTGAGTGTGGCAGGGGCGATCGGATTCCTCGGGCTCGTGTTACCGCATGCAGCGCGGTTCCTCGTCGGCTCGAGGCACGGTCGGCTCGTTCCGGTCACGGCGTTGATCGGAGCGGTCTTCATGGTCTGGGTGGACGCGGTGTCACGCGTCGCGTTCGCGCCGACGCCGCTGCCGGTCGGCGTGGGCACCGCACTGGTGGGCGTCCCGGCATTCATCGCCATCCTGTCCAGACGGAAGAAGGCGTCATGACACTCTCGGCAACCGATGTCACGTGGCGTCGCGGCGGTGCGCTGGTCGTCGACGGGGTGTCCCTCGAGCCCGGCCCGGGCGATACCGTCGGGCTGCTCGGGCCCAACGGATCCGGCAAGTCCTCGCTGCTGCATCTGATGAACGGTGCCGTCAGGCCGACGTCGGGCGTGGTGACCCTCGACGGAACCGAGCTGTCCGCGATGCGGCGCAAGGACGTCGCGAAGATCGTGGCCGTGGTGAGTCAGCACGCCGACACCGACTTCGACATCACCGTCGCCGACGTCGTACGGCTCGGCCGCATTCCCCATCGAGGAGCGTTCGGCGGAGACGCAGCTGCAGATGCGGCGGCCGTGGATTCTGCACTGCGGCATACGGGTCTGGCAGGAAAGGCTCATTGTCTGTGGCATCAGCTGTCCGGCGGAGAACGGCAGCGCGCGCAGATCGCGCGCGCCCTGGCTCAGGAGCCGCGGGAACTGCTGCTCGACGAACCGACCAACCATCTCGACATCCATCATCAGCTCGAATTGCTGGCGCTGGTCGCACGGTTACCCATCACGAGCGTCATCGCACTGCACGATCTGAACCTGGCGGCGATGTTCTGCACGCAACTCGTGGTGTTGTCCGAGGGCCGGGTGGTGGCAGCAGGCGCACCCGCCGACGTACTCACCGAGGAGTTGATCGCGCGGGTGTACCGCGTGCGTGCCCATGTGACCCTCGATGGACCGAACAACAGTCCGTCGATCCGATTCGAGCCCGGCCTCGGGGCGCACGTGTAACTCGACCTGCCGATCGAGTCGACTGGTTTCACCATCGACCATCACCGTCAACATCGCCGAAACATTTCTCGCGCACGATGGTCGCGCCGAAACATGGTGCGATGCGACGGAGATGTCGCCGAGCACGACGGAAACTCGATCGAACGGTGAGCGCATGACAGAACGACCGACCGCAACGGACCGGGAAGCCGAACCCGGTGTACGCCGAAAGCCTTGGTATGCATCGCTTTTCGTGCAGTTACTGATCGGCATAGTCGGAGGCATTGCGATCGGGTGGCTCTGGCCGGGCCTGGGTGCAGACCTCAAACCACTGGCCGACGGCTTCATCAAGCTCATCAAGATGCTGATCGCCCCGATCATCTTCTGCACCGTCGTCATCGGCATCGCCCATGTGGGCGACCTCAAGTCCGTCGGCCGCATCGGCGTCAAGGCCCTGGTCTACTTCGAGTTGATCACGACGTTCGCGCTCGTGTTCGGCCTGGTGGTCGGCAACATCGTCAAGCCGGGCTCCGGGTTCTCCATCGACCCGCAGACCTTGGCCACCGGTGCCGAGGCCGTCGACCAGAAGACCGGCAGCGGCGAGTTGCCGCACACCGTGGACTTCTTGCTGAACATCATTCCGACCTCCGTGGTGTCGGCATTCGCGGAGAACGCGCTACTGCAGGTGCTGTTCTTCGCCGTGCTGTTCGGCTTGGCCTTGGCGAAGTTCGGTGAGAAGGGCCCGCCGATCGTGCTCGAACTCGTCGATCACATCAGCCACATCTTCTTCACGATCATCGGTTGGATCATGCGCCTGGCACCCATCGGTGCCTTCGGGGCGATGGCATACATCGTCGGCCAGTACGGCATTTCGTCGCTCGGTAGCTACGGGAAACTGATCGCGTGCTGCTACCTGGCTGCCGTGTTGTTCATTCTCGTTCTCGCGGCCGTCGCGCGGTACTTCGCCGGAGTCAACCTCTGGAAGTTCTTGCGGTACATCAAGGACGAGTTGTTCCTCGCCCTCGGAACGGCGTCGACGGAGGTGGTACTGCCGCGCATCATGGTCAAGCTGACCGAGGCAGGGTGCTCCCGCACGACCACCGGTCTGGTGGTTCCGACGGGATATTCGTTCAACCTCGACGGAGCAACCCTCTATCTGTCGATCTGCATTCTCTTTCTCGCGCAGGCTCTCGGCGTCGACCTGACACTCGGAGAGCAGATCGCTGCGGTGTTGATCCTGATGCTGACCTCCAAAGGCATGGCCGGAGTACCGGGTTCGTCGTTCCTCGCATTGTCGGCGACCGTTGCGGCCATCGGGCACGGGTCCATCCCGGTTGCAGCCGTGGCGTTGCTGCTCGGTGCCGACCGGATCATGGACTCCATGCGAGTATCGGTGAACCTTCTCGGCAACTGCGTCGCGACATTCGTCGTGGCGAACTGGGAGGGCCAACTCGACAAAGAGCGAATGCGCAGAGTGCTCGACGGTGAGGAGGTACCGCCGTTGGAGGCGATCGAGGAGTCGAAGGACTACGAACCGGTCGGATCGGAGCCGGAATCGGTATCGATCGGGGGAACCTCGAAGGCGAGCAACGCCACGTCGTCCTGAAGTCCGTCACCGAACGAGGCCAACAATTCGGTCAGATCGTCGACGATCTTTGCCGCGGAGGTCCGGCCTCGTTCGGCGGCGAATGCGTGCAGACTGCCGTCGTCGTCGAAACGAGTTCGGCCCGGGCCGACGATCGCCTCGGTCAGCCCGTCGGTGTAGAACGCCAACACGTCACCGGGCTGCATCGTCACCGTCGCCGAGGCGAAGTGCGGTTCGGTGAGGGCTCCGACCAACTGCCCCCCGGTGGTGTCCACGAATTCGACGACGCCGTCGTGCGCGATACGAAGAGCCGGCGGGTGGCCTCCGCTGGCGAGGTGCACCACGGCACCGTCGGGTCCCGGCGCGACGGTACCGAAGACCACGGTGCAGAAACGCGGATCGTCGCCGTGAAACTCGTGGTGGAGCACCGTGTTGAGGTTCTCGAGTACGGCGATCGGATCCCGATCGAAGACCGCTGCGGCCCGCAGCGTGTATCGAGTCAGGGACGTGACGGCAGCCGCGCCCGCTCCTTTTCCGCTCACGTCGCCGAGGAAGAAACCCCACGTCGCGTTGTCGAGGGGAAACACGTCGTAGAAGTCGCCGCCCACTTCGTCGATGGACGCGGGGTGGTAATGGGCCGCCACCTGCATGCCCGTCGGCGCGGACAGGATCGGCGGCAACAGTGTGCGTTGCAGAGTCGACGCCAGAATCTGTACCTGAGTCTTCTCGGCTTCCGCCAACTTGCGGGCTTCTTCCGACGCGCCCAATGCATCCTGAGATCGGTCGAGAGCTGCTTCGGCGTCGTCCTGAGCTGCCTCGGCATATATCCGCGCATCCATCAGGTGCTGCTCGCGGACTCGGCGCTCGGTCTCGTTGTGCAGCGTCATGGTCACCGTCGTCGCACCGGACACCGCTCGCAAACTGTTGGCGAGCATCGACACCGCCGTCTGCGAGCCCGATGCGGGTGCGCCGGTGAGTTGCGCCGTCACTCCGATGGGCGAGTCGGAGTCGGACGACGTGGCTGCCGCGAGCAGTTCGCGCAAAACCGGTGCGAACTCGGGGCTGAAAAGATCCGTGACTGCGGTGCCGACCAGATCGTCCCGACTCAGTGCCGTGATGCGAGCGGCCGCCGCGTTGGCGTAAAGGATGTCGCCGGACGCAACGTCGATCGAAAAAACCCCGCACGGTGCGGAGTCGAGTAGTTCGGCAGCCGAGGCGGTCATGGCTTCTCCTACCAAGATTACGAGGGGCGGCCGGTTGATTCGGCCGTGACTGGGTTCCGCCACACTGCGGTGACCACGGTGCCCAGACCTGGACGGTGGTCGACGGTGAGGTCGTCGGACACTGCCTCGGCGAGCTGAAGCCCGTGGCTTCGTGTGGTCGTCGGTGCCGGCGGACGCCACGTGCCGGTGTCCGAGACGGTGACGGTCAGTGTCTCGCGTTCGTACGCTGCCGTGATCGTCATCGTCCCCGGTTCGGGCGCGGAGCTGTAGGCGTGTTCGACGACGTTGGCCAGGGCTTCGTAGGCCCCGAGAGCGATGTCGTCCACGAGAGTCCGATGCACTCCCAGGTCGAGCGCCCAACCCTGGAGTCGGCGCCGAGCGGCGCTGGCAGCAGCAGCCTCAGCGGTCGCAGTGTGACTCCACCGACTGGCGGGCTGTGAGTGGGACGTCATCGGCCACCCTCACTGTCGACCGCGCTCGACTGCACGTGCGCCACAGCCTCGGGAACGGTGGTGAACGTGGCCATCACCCGGTCGATTCCGCTGAGTTGAACCGGGCGAACGACCACCCCGTCGACGGCGACCAGTGCCATCCGTGACGATTCGGGCAGCCGGTCGGACACCCGGACCAACACGGTGATGGCGCTCGACGACAGAAAGCTCACATCGGTCATGTCGACCACCAGTCCGCGTTCCGCGGCGTCGGCCGCAGGGAACGCAGCGGCGGACAAGTGGGGGATGGTATCCAGGTCGAGTTCGCCTCTGACTGTGA
The DNA here is from genome assembly GCF_002258475.1 of Rhodococcus sp. 06-1460-1B. NCBI lineage: Bacteria > Bacillati > Actinomycetota > Actinomycetes > Mycobacteriales > Nocardiaceae > Rhodococcus > Rhodococcus sp. 06-1460-1B. The sequence goes on along the minus strand of NZ_NOYS01000041.1, from coordinate 12,018 downwards.
TGACGGTTGTCGCGTCGTGCACATCCGAAACGATCTCGAACTGTCCTCCGGTCGGGTCGTCAGACATACGGCCGAGGTTACCTGTCATCGTGTCCGATTCACGATCCAGGCGCGTCGACGAACAGGTCGCCTGCACCCAGTACGTCGAGGACCATGCGCACCGAACGGGCCGGTGCGTGGATGACGATCTTGCCCGGGTGGGTGTATGTCGCGTCGACGATGGCATTCGCGACTCCCGAGTAGACGAACGACACCTCGGACAAGTCGATCGTGACCACGGAGGAAACGGCGGCCAGGCGATCGAGGCCGTGGACGAACTCGGCCCGGGTCGACATGTCGAGTTCACCGAAGGCGCGCAGGATGTTGTTCCCGTCGGAACGGACGATGGTGTCGAGTCGGAACTCGGCTTCGTCGTCGCGAACGGCGTTGTCCATGGTGGCAATGCTCATCGACATGTCGAGACCTCTTCCGGAGAAGTGCGCGGCCGGCTGGTGTCTCCGCCTGCTCGCTGGTTTGTTGTGTAGTCAACGATGCCAGTGCGAGATGTCGGACGGTGATGTCGACGATCTCGAGTCGGTAACGAAAGATCTCGTTTCGATAACGCCGTCATCGGGTCAGGAATTCGATCAGTGCACTGGTGACTTTCTTTCGCGCCCATCCGCGCGCCCCTTGCTGGCCGAGTGCGGCCCGAGCGGCGTTGGCCCCGGCCGCACCGTGGACTCCGCCCCCGGGGTGGGCGGACGCGGACCCGAGGAACAATCCTTCCACCGGGGTCTCCGCGCGCCCCAATCCTGGCGTGGGACGAAAGATCAACTGCTGCTGCAGTTGTGCGGTACCACCGTTGACCGCACCGCCGTGCAGGTTGGCATCGGCGCCGTGCAGATCACTCGGTCTCTGCACCACCCGTCCCACCACCGAATCGGCGAATCCCGGGGCGTGCTGTTCCAACACCTGATCGACGCGGTCGGCGACGGTCTCGGCGGCCGAGTCGTCGACGACGCCGCGCGGCAGATGTGTGTAGGCCCAAGCGCTTTCGGTGCCCTCGGGCGATCTGGACCGGTCCGCTGTGGTCATCTGGCCGAACAACATGAACGGGCTCTGCGGGAGAACCCCGGTCGTGAGATCGGCCGCCCAATGGACCAGGCCGTTGTCGTCCGCACCGAGGTGGACGGTGCCTGCGTCGGCCAAAGATGCCGAGCGCCAAGGTATTCGACGGTCGAGAGCGTAGTTGAGCTTGACCACCGGGGTGTCCCACTCGAACGTACGTAAGTCGTCGTGCACGCGACGCGGGACCGCATCGAAGGGCAGCAACGACCCGTACAGCGCGGGGGCCGACACGTCGGCAACGATCGCTCGACGAGCGCGGAACGTCTCGCCACCTGTCGTGTGCACGGCGCGTGCACGACCGCCCCGCACGTCGATGGACTCGACGGGTCGACTGCACGTCAGCACAGCACCCGAGGCCTGGGCCCGGCGAATCAACGCGTCGGTCAATGCCGACGATCCACCTACGGGCGCCGGATACCCGACGTCCTGCGCGAGCATCGTCAGCAGATATCCCATCATTCCGCTCACCGGCGCGTCGGTGGGAACGTCGCCGTGCATCGCATTGCCCAGGAGCAGGCACCGCGCGGCCTCGCTGTGGAACAGCTCGTGGGCCATCACCCGTGCAGGCAACGCAGCGAACCGGACGAAGCGCAGTGTCTCGGAGACGCCGAGAGTGCGCGCCAATCGTGCTGCCGGCAGTACCGGTGGAAACGGCCCGAAGAGCGAACCGAGCAGGGGAGTGCGAACACGTTCCCACTGCTCGAACAGGCGCAGCCACGTGTCACCGTCGCGTACGTCGTGCTCACGCAACAGAGCAGCGGTCGCCTCGACGTCGTGATGGACGACCGGAGCGTCGGTGTCCTCCGGGGATCGCGCGTGGCCGTAGACCGTCGGCGAGTGAGACCACGTCAGTCCGTGACGCTCGAGCTCGAGTGCCGTCATGGCGGGCGAGGACACAGCCAGCGGATAGAACGCGCTGAACAGGTCGCTGGTGAATCCAGGAACCAGTTCGGTACTCCGGACGGCACCGCCGGGTAGTTCGGCCGCCTCGAGAATCACGACGTCCCACCCCGCGTCGGCCATCGCCGCAGCGGCGACCAATCCGTTGTGACCGCTGCCTATGACGACTGCGTCGACCTCTGTGGTGGTCATCGGGTGATGCTCCTGGGTTCGGTCGCGGTCTTGTTGCTCACAACCCTACCGACGTAGTACAGCGCGATTCCGACTGCGAGCAGCAGCCCGGCGCGGAGCCACGTGGCTGCGGACTGCTGAGTGAGCAGCACGGCGCACGTGATCAACGCCAGGACGGGAAGCGCCGTCGGCGTTCGAAAGTGGTCGGTGTCGGATCGGTCCCGACGCAGCACGAGCACGGCAATGTTGGTACTGATGAAGACGAACAACAGAAGCAGCACCACCGTTTCGGCGAGTGCGGCCACGGAGCCGGTGGTGCACAACACCATTGCGACCGCAGTGGTCGCGACAATGGCCGCCCACGGAGTCTTGCGGCCGGGCAGCACCTTGGCCAGGGCGACCGGAAGCAGTCCGTCGCGGGCCATGCCGAAGGTCAGTCTCGACGCCATGATCATCGTCAGCAAGGCGCCGTTGGCGACGGCCACAAGGGCGACCAGACTGAAGACCCATGGTGGGATTCCGGCGTCGGCGGCGTCGACGACCTCGAGCAGCGGACCGGTGGACTGGGCCAGCGTATCCGCCGGAACGACCGTCGAGACTGCCAGACCGACCAGCACATAGACCGCTCCGGCCGTCGTGACGGCTCCGAGCAGAGCCCGGGGATACACCCGCCGCACATCCTCGACCTCCTCGGCGATATTGGCCGAAGTCTCGAACCCCACGAACGAGTAGAAGGCGAGCAGAGCCGCCCCCAGCACTGCCAGCGTCGGCGTGGTGTCGTCGGTGAATTCGAGCACCCGTGACGGCGCGCCGTCGCCGCGGCTCAGAACGAGCCCGGCCAGGGCGATGATCACGACGAGACCGGACACCTCGATCACCGTCATACCGAGGTTGGCCCGAAGAGATTCGGTGATCCCGCGGGCATTGAGAAGTCCGACGAGAAGTAGGAAGACCACCGCCGCAGGCACGGCGGGCACATCGAGGAACACTGCGAGATAGTCGCCCGAGAAGGCCAGCGCCAGACCTCCCGCGCTCGTCACGCCAGCCGCGAGCATCGAGAATCCGACGAGGAACGACACTATCGGTCGCCCGAAGGCTCGCTGCGCGAACACCGCCGCCCCGCCTGCTCGCGGGTACTTGGTCACCAATTCGGCGTATGACGCCGCAGTGAGCAAGGCCATCAGGAGAGCGAGCAGCATCGGCAGCCAGATCGCTCCGCCGACCTCACCCGCGATTTCCCCGACGAGAGCGTAGATCCCGGCACCCAGCACGTCACCGAGAATGAAGACGAACAACAACTTGCCCGAGATCGCCCGGCGCAGTGGCGTCGACGACCCGTCGGACTCGGAGCCGTCCGGGTGGACGCTCGGACTGTGGTCGGACGCCATCAGTGCCGGTTCCCGCTTCGGGGGCCGGTGCTGGAGACAGATCGAATCGATCGACGAAGTGGGGGAGTCATGTGAATCGCATGCCCGCTGCATTCGGTCTTCAACCGTGTTCGGCCGTTCCGTTGCGGCACAGAGGTTTCGGTGAGCGGGCCGTGCCCGACCCGGCAGGTTCTACGGGTTCGATGCGCGCTCCGCCAACAGTGCGAGACGCCTGAGTGCCTCGGAATTTCGGGGGTGAGACAGCGCATGTTGAACCCGGTTGGGCACGAGCTCGAACGGCGGTGTGCTCGCGTGCTCGATCATTTCGATCGTGCAGCCGGTCGCGGTCGGGTGCAGCCGGACGGTGATGGAGGCGCGTCCGAACGGCATGGCCCGGGCTTCCAGCTGTAATTCGCGGTTCTCGTGAACGGCGACCGAGCGCGTGACGTCGCTGAGCACGAGCGGCCAGGCCCCGACCGAATGGTGGATGACACTGCCGGGAGCAGGCCACGCCGCGTCGACCGCTCTGATTCGGGATGCACCGACCACCCACATTGCGTAGGACCAGCCATCGGCAAGAACGTTCCACACGTCCTCGCATCGAGCTGTGGTGTCGCGTTTCGTCGTCACGCTCGGACCTCCGTCGTCATCTCGGTACGCCGCTACGCCGAACGAAAAGCGTTGGTATGCCGCCGTTCTCGGGGCACACGTACGGCGGTTGCGCAGTGGGGGACCGGCCTGGACTCGACTCGGATATCGGTGACGCTACCTGCCGCTGAGCCGGGGCACAACGCGGCAGCGGGCCCGGCGCACGCGGCTTCTCGACCACCCGGCGCGGTATGGGGCGTCGGTTGCCATAATGGGCCGATGTCGACAATCGCGTACGTGATCGCAGGTTCGGAAGCCACCGGCGGGGCCGGTCTGCAAGCAGATCTCAAGACGTTCGAGCGGTTGGGGGTCTACGGGGTCGGCACCATCACGTGCATCGTGTCCTTCGATCCGAAGGCCGAATGGGGCCACCGCTTCGTGCCGATCGACAGTTCGGTGATCGCAGATCAAATCGAAGTGGCCACCGCCGCTCACGATCTCGATGTCGTCAAGATCGGCATGCTGGGCACCCCCGCCACCGTCGCCACGGTCGCGGAATCACTGCGCCTGCAGCCGTGGCGTCATGTCGTGGTCGATCCCGTGCTGATCTGCAAGGGCCAGGAACCCGGTGCGGCTCTCGACACCGACAATGCGCTCCGTCGCGACATTCTTCCGCTGGCCACCGTCATCACACCCAACCTGTTCGAGGCGACGACGTTGTCCGGAATGGACTCCATCGACACCGTCGAGGATCTCGGTGAGGCAGCCAAGAGGATCGCCGACCTCGGCCCCCAGTACGTCGTGGTCAAGGGTGGTGCCGGCCTACCCGGAGACGAAGCCGTCGACGTCGTGTTCGACGGAAAGGACCTCACCGTCCTGCGTGCCCCGAAGATCGGCGACGAGAGGGTGTCCGGCGCTGGATGCGTGTTCGCAGCTGCCATCACCGCCGAGCTGGCCAAGGGATCCGGCGTGCTCGACGCAGTGGCCACGGCAAAGGACTTCGCGCATGCCGGCATCGTCGGCCGGTTGTCGAGTCACGCTCCGTTCGCTGCCGTCGCCTGGCAGAACTGAGCCCGCCGGCCCGGATATCGATCACGGGTCTGCCTCGAGTGCTGCGAGGCTTCATGTTTGGACGGGTTCGCCGCGGGGACACTGACGTAATCGACGTGTTCCTGTAGGCCCGGAATGCGTCGCCGGTGAAGCGAACAGCAGTCGAGGAGACACCATGGCCCAACATGACCCCGCCGGCTCCGGTGCCGAAGCGAACGACGACGACCGCACGATGCGCGGGCACGCCGGGGAAGCGATCGTCGACGCGCGCAACTGGCCCGGCTACATCTGTATCGGTCTCGCGCTGGTCAGCCTCGGACTGACCTTGACTGCGGCCGGCTACGGTTTCGAGGGGTGGGCGTGGACGGGCGCGGTCCTCGCGCCCGTTCTGCTCGTCGCAGGCACGGTTCTGGTGTTGCTCGAGCGTCGCCGGGTCAAGGCACAGGAAGGCAAGAGCCTCACCGACCCTGCGGGGCATTGATCGAGCCCGATCTCGGCAGGGGTGGCACGTCGTCGATCGGCGTCGGCGTGGAACTGAACGAGCTGGCACTCTCGATCGGCGCTGCGCCGCCGATTCGTTCCGTGCGAGTGACCGGGGCAAGCGACGACTCGCGAACGGTTCGTCCCGGTGACCTGTACGTGGCGTTGCCCGGCCGCCGAGCGCACGGCCTCGACTTCGAGCTCGAGGCCAAGGCCCGAGGGGCAGTGGCGGCGTTGTCGGACCGGGCCTCGACGGTTCTGCCGACACTGGTCGTGCCGAACCCGCGCCGCCGGGTCGGGGAGGTGTGCGCTCGAATTCATCGGTTCGCGCACCGAGACCTGGATCTGTACGGGGTCACCGGGACCAACGGCAAGACGAGCACCACCCTGCTGCTCGGAGCCGGGCTCGCTGCGGCGGGCGACTCCGTGGCGACCATGACCGGAATCGGTTTGGCGGGCCCGCGCGGCGCGGAAGAATCGGCCAGAACCACACCCGAGGCCGCCACCGTGCATCGGACTCTGCGCCGTTTCCGGGACGAGGGTGCCACGGCGGTTGCCCTCGAGGTGTCCTCTCACGCCGTCACCGAGCACCGCGTCGACGGTCTCCGTTTCGCGGTGATGGGGTTCCTCAATCTCACGCCGGATCACCTGGATTACCACGGAGACATGGACAGTTACTTCGCCGCGAAGGCCGAGCTGTTCTCGGCGCACCGATCGACACGCGCTGTGGTCAACGTCGGCGATCCGCACGGCAGAATCCTGGCGAGACGCCTCGATATTCCCTGTTGGACGTGGTCCACGGCCGATCGCGATGCCGATGTTCGCGGCGAGAACATCGAGTGCACCGACGTCGGAACGTCCCTGACAGCGCGAACCCCGATGGGCGATGTCGAAATCCGCCTACCTCTGCTGGGTCCGCACCAGGCCGAGAACGCTCTGGCCGCACTGACCATGGCGTTGGCGGCCGGCCGCGACATCGCAGCAGTCGCGGCAGGACTCGAACGCCTCGACGCCGTTCCCGGCCGCCTCGAACGTGTCGACGTCGGTCAGCCTTTCCTGGCCGTCGTGGACTACATGCACAACACTGCAGGTCAGCGGGCGCTGCTGCCGTTCGTCCGCAGCGTGGTCTCGGGTCGACTGATCGTCGTCGTCGGGGCGACGGGCGAACGTGACCCGGGTAAGCGCTTCCCGCTCGGGCGAACGGCAGCCGTGTTGGCAGATGTGGTGATCGTCAGCGATGAAAGTCCGCTGTCGGAGGACCCCGGCACCATCCGAGCCGCAGTGGAAGAGGGCGCTCGGGCTGCACGCTCAGCGGTGGTGGTAGTGGAAGCCGACCGGCGGCGTGCCGTGGAGCACGCTGTGGCCATTGCGCAGCCCGGGGATGCCGTGGTCGTGGCGGGCCGGGGTTGCGATGCCGAACAGGTGTACGGCGACCACATCGTGCGATTCGACGACCGTGAGGTGTTGCGTGACGTCCTCGCCGCCCACGTGGCGCGGAGTTGAACGCGCTACCGCTACTGCGCCGCGGACGTACGTTTTCGAGCGGATTTGTCTGCTCGACGCTGCGCGAACCTGCCGGCGGACTTCAGGGCCTTGGATACGACATTGGCTCTGCCCGTTCGCTTTTCGAGGCTCACGCCGGCAAATGCCAGGAGCCGGGCAATGACGGGCAAGCCGATCGCGACGACGAGGTAGCGGTAAAGATACTTGCGGGCCAGCAGCGGGATCATTCGGGAAGTCCTGTCGTGGGGGAGGTTGTCAGCGGACTGCCCGTCGAACCTTGACTGCTGCTGTTGCCGTCAGCGCGATGATCGCTCCGACGACGGCTGCACCGAGCATTGCGACGCCCTGCCCGAGATCGAAGTTCCAGCCGAGGAAGTTGATCGTGCTGTGAACGGTGTTCTGCAGCACGAAGATGACCAGTGCTGCAACGAGCACGACCGTGACGAGGAGGGCCAACTTCGAGGCGAATCCGCCGCGGCGCTTGGTGGTTGTGGTGTCCGATGTTGCAATCATGAGGGTTCCGTTCTGAGAAGTGGAGGGTGAGCAGAAACCGAGTGCCGCCGATCGCGGTGACCGGCGGCACTCGATGCGGGGCTGCTGGCTACTTGAAGGTGTCCTTGATGTTCTCGCCGACCTTCTTGACGCCGGCCGAACCCTGATCCTTCTTGCCCTCGGCTTCGAGGTCCTTGTTGTCGGTTGCGTCGCCGACAACTTCCTTCGCCTTGCCGATGGCGTCTTCTGCTGCGTTCTTGGCCTTGTCGATGAAGCTCATGGTGTGCACCTTTCGGGTGGCTGTGATTGTTGGTAACGGATAGATAGTCGGTTTTCGAGGCCGAAAGCAAACGTCGCAGGAAAGTGATCTGCATCACTCGAGCGACCGCGGCGGTCAGGTGAGGGAGACCAGCTCGGTGATGTCGTCGTGCGGGAGTTCGCCGTCGACCACGGCTGTGACGACGGAGCTGTTCAGCGTGATGGCACCCTTGTGGTTGTCCAGGAATGCGGTATCGGCGGCATCGCGGCCTACCGAAATGCGAACCAGAGTGGACCGCGGTGCCAGGCACGTGGCGTCGACGACACGCCACTGGCCGCCGACGAACGCCTCGGCGACGGCATGGAAATCCATCGGATCGCATCCGGGCGCGTACACGGCCACGAGGCGGGCAGGAACATTGACAGCGCGGAGCATCGCGACGACCAGATGCGAGTAGTCGCGGCACACTCCCTGGCCTGCTAGCAGCGTGTCGACGGCTCCGTCGATCGGATCACTGCTTCCTGGAACGTAATTCAGGCGTGCGCCCACCCAGGCGGAAATCTTGGCCAGCAGTTCCTCGGAATCGGCGTAATCGCCGAATTCTGTTGCGGCGAAACCGTAGAACTTGTCTGCTTCGGCGTAGCGGCTGGGCCGAAGGTAGAGCGACATGTCGTAGTCGGTGACGGGGGCCGGGGTGGTGTTGCCCAGGATGGTGGCGTCGTACGAGACCTGCAAGTTGCCGACGTCGGCGGGCATGACGTGAATGCGGTTGCCGTGCGGTCCGCTGACCTCCTTCGCCTCGACGGGATTACCGTCGAGAACGAAGGAGAGCGATTCGGTGACCGTCGTACCGGGGTGCGGTGCGATGGCGATCTGGAATTCGAGAGTGGTGGCGGCGGTGATGTCTACATCGAGGCGCGCGGATACGTCGCGTTTGAGCATGAGGACTCCTGGCAGGTGGGGGCGGGTGAACCTGCTGCCAGTACCCGTATCCGCCGAAACCAATCGCCCCTGGTCACCGAGTGATCAACGCCACCCCAGTGCGGGGGCCACGTCGCGCAGCAGCGTCTCCAGAACGTGTGCGCAGTACTCCACACCCAACTGGTTCGGGACGGTGAGCAGCAGAGTATCCGCGGCGGCGATCGCCTCGTCCGCTGCCAGTTCTTCGATCAGCCGATCGGGCTCACCCGCGTAGGTCTTGCCGAAACGAGCCTTGCCGCCGTCGAGGTAGCCGACTTGGTCGTCGCCGCTGCCCTCTCGGCCGAAGTAGGCGCGGTCGAGATCGTTGACGATCGGAAAGATGCTGCGGCTCACGGATGTTCGAGGAGCGAAGTCGTGGCCCGCGTCGCTCCACGTCTTGTGGAAGCGTTCGATCTGTTCGGCTTGCAACTGATGGAAAGGCACCCCGGTGTCTTCGCTGAGAAGTGTGGAGCTCATCAGATTCATGCCCTGGCGCGCCGTCCACTCGGCCGTCTCGCGGGTGCCTGCGCCCCACCAGATTCGTTGGCGCAGACCCGGTGCGTGAGGTTCGAGGCGCAGCAGGCCAGGCGGGTTGGGGAACATCGGCCGCGGGTTCGGCTGAGCGAAGCCCTTGCCTTCCAGCAGATCGAGGTAGATGCGGGTGTGCTCGCGAGCCATGTCCGCATGGTCGGAGCCCTCCGCGGGGGAGTATCCGAAGTGGCGGTACCCCTCGATGACCTGCTCGGGCGATCCCCGGCTCACGCCGAGTTGCAACCGCCCGCCCGAGATGAGGTCGGCAGAGCCGGAATCCTCGGCCATGTAGAAGGGATTCTCGTACCGCATGTCGATGACGCCGGTACCGATTTCGATGGTGCTCGTCCTGGCTCCGACGGCGGCGAGCAGCGGAAACGGTGACGAGAGCTGATTGGCGAAGTGATGGACGCGGTAGTACGCACCATCGGCTCCGAGTTCCTCGGCCGCGACCGCGAGGTCGATCGACTGCAACAGCACATCCGATGCCGATCGGGTCTGCGACTGCGGGGACGGTGACCAGTGTCCGAAGGACAGAAATCCGATCTTCTTCATCGTGCGCTCTTTCGTTGAAGGATCAACTATGTTCGTACGACTCAGCGCTCAGCCGGGTGGATTCATTCCCCGGTGCCGGCACTACGCCCCGATACCCGCCGTCAACAACTTCGCCAGTTCGAGGTAGGCGTCGCCGTCACTCAGGCCGGTCAGGCGGAACACCTCGCGCGTCTGAATGCGCACCATGACCGAGGATGCGACGTCACCGACGAATGCCGCATGGACGTCGCGTACCTCGCCACTGGCCACACCCTCGCTGATCAGCTCCTGGACCCGTCGTGCCGCGATTGCGGTGTTGCGTTCGTACACCGAACGGGCCGATTCGAGCGACGCGAGATCGGTCATGAATTGCTCGGACGCAGATTCCAGAGCGGCACCGACTGCGGTGAGATACGTGGTGATGCGGTTGCGGGTTCCGTCGACCTCGGCGACCGCATTCTCGACCTGGGTGGTCATGGACTTGAAGTAGTGCACGGTTGCGCCGCCCACCAGCTGATCCTTGCTCGACGCCAACGTGTACAAGGTGGATTTGGAGCAGCGGAGGCGAGCCGCGATGGTGTCGAGCGTCAGGTGAGCGAACCCCTCGGCCAGGAACAGGCTGACGAGTTGGTCGAACAATTCCGAACGGCGAGCCGTGGCATGCGAGGTCACGGGTGCGTTCACATCCAGGATGGTACTGCATCGTCTTGTGCAGTACTGTGCATCAGTACTGCGGATCATTCTTCAGTACTGATGCCGAACATCCCGGAGGTTCTAGTGCCCGTCGCTCGTCTGTTGCCCACCGCCGAAGCGCGCGACCTTCTCGCGCTGACCCGCGATGTGGCAGACAAGGTGCTCGACCCGATCGTCGACGAACACGAGCGCAACGAGACCTATCCGACGGGAGTGTTCGCCACTCTCGGCGAAGCCGGACTGTTGAGCCTGCCGTACGCGGAGGAATGGGGCGGCGGAGGCCAACCGTACGAGGTGTACCTCCAAGTACTCGAGGAATTGGCATCACGATGGGCGGCCGTTGCAGTCGCGGTGAGCGTGCACGGTTTGGCCTGCTATCCCGTGATGGCGTTCGGTACCGACCAGCAGAAGGCCGACAAGCTTCCCGACATGCTCGGCGGATCGCAGATCGGTGCCTATTCGCTGTCCGAGGCGCAGGCCGGTTCCGACGCAGCGGCCCTGAGTTGCAAGGCGAGCGCGGCCGACGGTGGGTACACGGTCAACGGGTCCAAAGCATGGATCACCCACGGCGGTGTTGCTGATTTCTACAACCTGTTCGCCCGCACCGGCGAAGGCTCCAAAGGGATCTCGTGTTTTCTCGTTCCCGACGGGACCGAAGGCCTCAGTTTCGGCAAGCCCGAGGAGAAGATGGGGTTGCATGCGATCCCGACCACGTCGGCGCACTACGACAACGTGCACGTTCCCACCGAATGGCGCATCGGAGCGGAAGGCCAAGGACTGCAGATCGCCTTCAGTGCGCTGGACGCCGGAAGGCTCGGAATCGCCGCTGTCGCAGTCGGAATCGCGCAAGCTGCGCTCGACGATGCCGTGAAGTACGCGCAGGAACGCACTGCGTTCGGCAAGAAGATCATCGACCATCAGGGTCTGGGATTCGTGCTGGCGGACATGGCCGCCGCAGTCGACTCCGCACGCGCGACCTATCTCGACGCGGCTCGTCGTCGGGACGCCGGACTTCCCTACTCCCGCAACGCTTCTGTGGCCAAGCTGATCGCTACCGATGCGGCCATGAAGGTGACGACCGACGCCGTGCAGGTGTTCGGCGGGTACGGCTACACCAGAGACTTCCGCGTCGAGCGCTATATGCGCGACGCCAAGATCACGCAGATCTTCGAGGGCACCAACCAGATTCAGCGTCTCGTCATCGCCCGATCACTCGCGACCAACTGACCATCCGCACCTTGCTTTCCACACACACGTAGGGGACATCTGCATGACGACAACCGAACCCGATATCCATACCACTGCGGGTAAATTGGCCGATCTTCGTAAACGTCTGGGGGCTGCGGAGATGCCGTCGGGTGAGGCGGCGGTGGAGCGGGTCCA